>JAMPGV010000046.1 GCA_023663735.1 Muribaculum sp.
ATTGCAATTATTATTTATCGCATTTTAGAAATGGTGTAATACAGTGCTGTACACCACGATGAATTGTATAATGGACGGCCGTACCCGTTCCTAAACCCTTCTAAAGGAGCGGAAGCAGGGACTACAGCGGCACCATCAGGACGGACGCCTTCTGCGTCTTGCCATACCATCTATTCATGAACGTGATGCCGTCTATGGTTCTGTACTTTACACCCTCCGCCAGGCTATCGCCAAATAGTTCCTTTTCAAGGGCAGCTAAGTCAGTCAAAGTGCCGAGCGATTCTTCTTTATTTAAACTTTTAACAATAACCTCACCATCTTTCATGATTACCTTTTGCCCTGCAACTTGACAATTAATAATCTTTTGAATCAATTCTAAATCCCTTTCTAATTGCCTCTTGCTGGGTTGCACCATAAATTCGTTATCCATATATACCATCTCCTCTTTTGTCATATATAAACGCTAGCTATTTGACAACCAAAATTTCCATTCCCTATTGGTATTTAAAACTCCGCTTTCAGATTGTTTCAACAACTCATCCATAGTGAAATCTTCCTCTGTGTCCCAAAAACTGAAATATGCAAAAAAATCTTTTATTTCTCCCTTCTGTATCATAATCCTTATCGAGTCTATCTCATCGCCTAACCGCATATCCTCAAGTGTACCTTCCTGATACTTCTGTTTCACTACGTCCGTGTACTCAACAGGAAAATATGCTAAAAATAAATTGAATGTTCTTTCTTTGTCATAGTCCTGTAATTTTTTCCACAAATTTAATATCTTTTCTTGTTCACCAACTCGATCTACGCTAGTATCTGTAAATTGCACAATATAAATATCTACCGCTTCAATACCGCCTTGAATCCGAATATTATAGCAACAATCCCCAAACACATCCTCGACTATCGGTTTAATGTTAGGCGCTATCTCCACAGTCCTTTGTTCTTCGTAATAACCAGAGAAGAAAAGACTATTGCTGCTATTCAAAAAAGATAATTCTTCTTTTTTACTCATATATTCAAAATTAAAATAACCAATACTAAATTGATGCCCTGTGCTTATTTCGGTACAAAACCACCCCCAATCCAATCCCCCTAGCGCGATCACCCCATCCACCCGGAACTCTCCGCCCAACTCCTCCTTCAGCGCCTGTTCCACTTCCGGAATCCGCTTCTCCACCTCCGCTTTCAGCTCCGAATCCTCCTCCATCATCTTCTGCGTAAGACCCATCTCTATCTTGGACGGGAAGGCGTGGATCGTCCCTTGACAAGGCCCCCCGAGGTCTGCGATTTCTCTGGGTATGGGAGCCATGCTCACCTGATAGTCATAGACATAGTTCCCGTCGGATGCAGGAAGGTTTGCGCCGTCCGGCTGTGATTCCTCTGCATTGCTTCCTGCAGGATGATCCGGTGTGGTCTGCACCTCCGCCCCGGAAGCTCCGGAATCCTGCTCCTGTACCATGCTGTCGGAGGGCTTGCTGCATCCCACCAGCGATGCGAGCAGAATCACACCGGCAAGGCTGACCGCCAGTAATGGTTTTGTTTTTCTCTTTTTCCCTCCCATAGAACGGTTCCCTCCCCTGCGATATAGATTTTCCGTATCCGGATTTTTCACATCCAAAGTTCCCGCAGCCGAATTTCCCGTATCCGAATTTCCCGTATCCGGATTTTTCACATCTAAATTTTTCAAACTTGAATTTCCTGTATCCAAATGTACAAAAACAGCCGCAACCATCCAGATTGCGGCCGAACGATCATCATGTTCAGATCCCTGAACACCTTAGACTTCCTGCTTTGCGTCCTTGAATTTTTTCAAGTTTGCCTTTTATTTCCATATGCGGTTTTTATCAGTTTAACATGTATGCAGGCTTTTTCATATTTTATGGACTTTAGTATTATGGGTTATAAATATTTCCCGGTTCGCTTTTATGTTCTCAATGCAACGGTAATAAATGTTTATCCGTCCGCACCCTCAAAACAGTTTGGGAATTGACTTTACAAATTGGAGTTTCACAATCGCCTATTACATTCCTCCGTCCCGCAGCATACGGTTCATGGTATCGAATGCCGATGAATGAACCAATTCAGACACCTCCCACCGCTCCAGTTCCTTTTGATAAGCTTCGAGCGTGATATCGTCAAAAAGCACCCACTTTATGACATCCAGCTCCCCCGGATGGTCCGCGGCAAATCTTTTCGCAGTGCTGACGGCGATTTTAGCCGCTTCTTCCAACGGAAACCGGTAAATGCCCGTAGAGATGGAAGGGAACGCAATGCTCCGTATTCCGTTCTGGACAGCCAGTTCCAGACAAGACCGATAACAGGATGCAAGAAGTTCCCGCTCCTTCGGGTTCCTGCCGCTCCAACGCGGTCCGGGCGTATGGATGACATATTCACAAGGCAGCCTGTATGCTTTGGTCATCTTTGCCTTGCCGGTTTCGCATCCGCTCAACAGACGGCATTCCGCCAATAGTTCCGGACCTGCAGCACGATGAATCGCCCCGTCAACACCTCCGCCGCCAAGCAGGCTTGTGTTGGCAGCGTTCACAATCGCCTGAACACCCTGATCTTTGGTGATATCGCCTTTGACCATGACGAACGCAGTTTTATCAACTTCTTCAAACGGCTCGTCTTTCCAGCACATATCCATATACTTTCTGACCCAGTCAGGGTCTTCATAGCGGCTATATTCACTCATCTGGCAGCCGTGGCACAAATCATCCGCCATCTCCAAGATGACGTCCGCAATTTCCAGACTGCTCTTCCACTTCTCCTCGATCGCCTCATATCCAAGGAGGGCGCCAAGAATATTTCCTGTTACCGCCCCTGTCGAGTCGCTGTCACCTCTATGATTGACGGCGGCAGTCACTCCTGCGGAAAAATCATCCTGATGCCGCAGGGAACAATAGATCGCTATGCCAAGTGTTTCTTCGGCCACCCAGCCTTCGCCGAGCTGATGAATGTTATCCGAATCGCTTTCGCCGTTCTCCGAAAGACGGACGGCGAGATTGATCATCTCCGTCAATTTCTTCAGGTAACCGTCGCCTGCAAAAAGATCTGCAATCGTATCACGCGCCTCCAGAACGATTTCTTTGAGACTCTGCGGCTGTCCGGGATAGACGATGCGGCTGATGATATGCACGAGAACGGCCGCCGGCATATACCCCAGAGAATGTCTGTGTGTAATCTTGGCAATCTCAGCGCCTTCCCGGTCAATCTCCTCGATCTGAGTGTAGGGATAATGTTTCAACGCAAGCGGAGCAACACGCATGATGCCGCCGCAGCCCTTGCTGTTATTCTGCGGAATCTGATCTTTCTGATACTGATGTAACGCAGACAGGCACGTATGTCCCGGAGCCCTGCGGCTGTATAGTTCCGGGACGTCCGCCAGCCACGAGATACATCCCCCCATAGAGCCGCGGGGCAGCTTTCTGCTCTCCTCAAACGTCATCTCCTGTGTCCGCAGCCAGTCCAGATAGGACATTGTAAGATAGTTGTGCGGAGTACCGCCAACACCCCGCATGGAAACTCTGGTGTCTGCCACCAGAATGCCGTTCGCCGTAAACAGCGTCATCTGCGTGTCATCCGAGATGAGCGCTTTCCCGCTTGCACCGTCCGGTTCGTATTCCCTGATGCCGTCCGCGCCGTATTCGGCAAAAATGCTCTCTTCATCGAGAAATTCCACCGGATATCCCAATGCGTCGCCAACCGCTCCGCCAAACAGGCTTCCTCTGACTTTGTCCAAATACACTTCGGTCTCCACAATTCTGTGCAGCGCGGCGTCAATCTCTTTTTGATTTTCCGTCTTATAGTAATTGTCATAAGCAAAATTGCGATAGAATTCTTTAAAGTTGTACTGCTCATCCGTCCGGTCAAGAACGGCGAAATCAATTCTTTTGAAAAAGTCTTTTTCCTCGATCTCCAGCTGTTTCAGCGCCTTGTAGAACAAATCGGAAATCACATGCGCATCATTTCCAAAAGCTCCGCATCCCCACGCACCCAGAACAAGATTCTTGTATCCGAAATAGGAGGCGCATTTCAGCATCCCCCTAATCCTGTGATAGACCATTTCCTGATACTCGTCTTCGCTCATCCCTTCTTTGCCCTGCGTGACCATCGGCGCTGCGCAGGTGAGTACGGCTACAATGACGGTTTCCTCCAAAAGATTGCCGTTCTCGTCCCGGATGATTTCCACCTCCGGCGTGAACATCATCGCATCCGAACCCATGTGTGAACCGAGACTTCTGTGGTATTCATAATAGGCTGCCGCTTCCCCGCTCTCTAGCGACAACAGAAGAGAACTTTTCCTGCAAAGGTCTTCCTCCTGCGCTCTTGCGCCGCAGCGGACAGCGCCGCCCGGATGCACCGGATTGGCAAGATTCAGAACCAGTACAGGTTTTGTCTCCTTCCGGAACAGATAACTGAATTTTCGATACTGCTGCCTTGCGACAGCAAAAGAATCCCTATTTTCACATCCATAACCGCATCTTCCTATGACATGGCTGCCATCCCGATCTGTGCGGTCACAGATCTCTTGTACATCCTCCGGAAGCAGGACATGAACGGTTTCCATTGCCGTTTTTGACAATTTGAGTTCCACGGTTTTACCGCCTGCCTGATAGCGTCCCTGTTTTAAGATCCGCAGCGTACTCTGAAGCATTTCAATATCATCTTGTCGATCCTGCCGCATACCGCGTACCTCCGATTTCTAAGGAAGCGCTGATTAAATCAGCGCTTCCTTAAGGATTTCACTCCGTATCTATATATTTCACTGCGCCCGCCCGATAAATCCGAAACGGGCCGGTAAAGCAGCCCGCATGGTCGATCAGCGCATAAAGACATACCTCCATGTCGCTTGTCCCGCCAAACCCATCGCTGTCTTCCCAATATCTGCCGTCCGGCTGCACCTCCCAAATCATGATATAATGCTGATCGTCATATTTTTGAAAGTCTGTGCGGAACTGGACGACAGGCCGAAGGCAATTCTCGGATTCCAGACACTCCATCCATTTTCCCCTTTCGATTCCGGGAAAATCAAGGATGTTTCCGCGATTGTCCACAATGGTCTTGCGGATCCCCAGACGATTGTCAATAAATTCCACATCGCATCTTTCGCCGGCGCGTCGGTACATATGATTGCCAAAAGTCAGCCAGCGGGTAAAAGGGGGCCGCTCCGGTTCCGGATTTTGAACGGCTTGTTCTTGGTTGTTTTCGTCGTCTTGGTGCAATCCATCCTTTAACATCCCGTCGTTCCCCTTTCACGCTATTCTTCTGCTCTGTTTTTTTGCGTTATCTTTCTATCACTGCACACCTTTTCGCTCACGCAAATATCATATAACTTGTTGCGCAGACTGTCAATCATAGTATTTTATCTTGGTCGTGCTGTCAAAGGCGTCCTCCGCCACCTCGCAGTCCCGGCTGATCGTGACAGACTCCAGACTGGTGCATCCCGCAAAGGCTTCTGTCCCGATGCTCTTCACGCTCTTGGGAATGGTAATATCCTGTAACTCCGTACACTCGATAAATGCTATGCTCTGAATGCTTTCCACCCCTTCCTCCATATAGACCGCCTTCAGCTTGTCACAGTATCCGAACCCTCCTACCTCAATTTTCTTCAGATCCGCAGGGAGATAGACTGCAGAGACGTCACTAAACATAAAAGCTGCTGTACCGACAGATACCGTGCCATCCGGCACAACATAAGTGCCGCTGGTCGCGCTTGGGACAATCAATATGGTCCGGCTGCTGTCGTACACTGCCCCATTCTCCACATAATATGCGGCGCCGTCTGCCACTGTCACGGCTTTCAGGGAGGAAGCAAAAGAATTCGTTGTGATCTCTAAAGTCGTTGGAAGCTGCACCTCCTTTAAACCGCTGCCGCTAAAGGTCAACGTGCCAAGCGTCTCCAATCCCTCCGGCAATATAATCTCTGTCAGGGATGATGCATTAACGAAGGCGCCCTTCTCAATACTCTTGATCGTGTCAGGCAGTTGGACATAAGCCAACTTGCCACAACTGCGAAATGCATCTTCCCCAATCTCCTTAAGGCCTTCCGGCAGAATAATTCCCTGCAGGGACTCACTTCCTTTAAAAGCCTCGTCTCCAATCCTCACGACCGGCAAGTCATCAATGGTCGCGGGCAAGGCGATAAACGGATATCCGTCCGTAAGCCCGCCCCCGCAGCCGGTGATGACGACGCCCTTCTTGTCCTCCGTCAGTTCATAGGCAATCCCATTTTCCTGCGGATAACAATAGAGATCCACATCCTTCGGGAAGTCTTTGGCTCTGTTGATGTTAGTGATGGGTTTTTCATCCACCTCCCAGGGAATGACAATACGGGGTTCGCCACCAGTATAACCCTGCAATAGGAGTACGCTGTCCTCCACCTTGTATTCCAGCCCCGCCGGCATGTTGTCCGTATACTCATCCTCGATTGCAATCAAGTTGCTTCCGTCCTTATATACCAGATAGGTCTGCTGCAGGACATATTCGCTGTTCACAATCTTGCCCTGAACCAGCCAAAGCGAAGAATCCACATAACACATCTGCACGATATTATTCCCCTCCAGAATAAGCGTGTCATTTGACCCGTCCGGACGGAGCCTGTGTACCTCGCTGCTGCCCGTATTGGCATAATAAATCCATCCGTCGCCATATACGCTGCATCCGTCATACGGCGTCACAAGGGGTTCTCTCTTCTGCTCTCCCTCCAGAGTAAACTCATGCAGCACCTCTTCCTTCAGGGAGAACAGATAGGCAACATCATCCTCGATATAACCGCTGACCAGATTATTGCTGTCGTTTAAGACCGACGGATCCTGACCGTCCAGCCCCGCACATTTCCATGCACTCTCATAGATATCATCCTCGGAAATACTGATATAATACAGTTTATCTCCGCTTAAGTTGAACCAATAAACGCTCTCCGCCAGAACCTCCTGTGCCGTTCCCTCCTCGATATCATACCGACAGAGAATGTGCTGCAAATCCTCCGGATTGTCATCCTCCTTCAGATAATAGAGATACTCCTTCCCATCTGTCAGTTTGGCATACTGCATCTTGGTATAATTTCCCTCGCTCAAGAGTGTCTCCACATTGCTTCCATCAAAGTCCATCCGCATCAGGCTGTCCGGGTTCCCGCTCTCCTCAAGCTCATCATGGAGAAAATAGATCTTATCCTCGCCCACATTGATATACCCGGCTTCGTCATCTACAGGCTCCCCGTCTGTCCCTATCCAGAAAGTAGAATCCTCCTCATCATAAGGCACCACATACAGGTTCCACTCCTTATCCGTATAATATTGGTACCGCTTGGGAATCCGGGCATAATTAGCTCCCTGATGCAGATTGCCGTTGGTGCAGCCCAGCATTTCCACCTCCACTGCGGCCACGGCCTTCTGCTTCCTGCCTCCTGCCAGCAGGCTGCCGGCCACCAGAATGACCACAAGGCAGAACGCAGCCGCCAGACCGATTCCCACCGCAAGCCACTTCCCCGGAAGCCTCTTCCCGGAAGGCTGCTTCCCGGAGGCCTGCTGCGCAGCCTTCGGCGGGGGTACGGTTCCCTTCAGCTGATCCACCAAAGCGGAGACGGACTGTGTCCGCTTCTCCTTCTTCAATGCCAGACCCGCAGTCAGGATGTCCATCTGCTGCTTGGTCAACGGCGTCCTCCTCACCTTCGTGAAGTCCAGCGCCTCATTGTCCAGCCTGTCCGGAGCATTCGGAACCAGAGCGCCCGTGATGCAATAATAGATTGTGGCGCACAGGGCATAGACATCCGTCCACGGCCCCGCTCCACCCTGCTCCATATACTGCTCCAAAGGGCTGAAGCCATGCTTGGTGACCAGTTGGGAGGAAGCCTGATTGCCGGTGGAGAGATCCTTCGCCGCTCCCAGATCCAGCAGCCGCAGCTGCCCGTCCGGCTGAAGCATGATATTGTCCGGACTGATATCCCTGTGGATCAGTCCCTGTTTATGTACCTTATCCAGTCCTATCATCAGCGGCAGCAGCAGGTTCACGCAGGTGTCAAAATCCATCGGCCCATTCTGCCCCAGCCAGTTCTTTAGGTTGATTCCCTCCACATAGTCCATGACGATATAAGCCGTATTATTCTCATTGAAGGTCTCCCGCACGCTCACAATCTCCGGGATGGTGCTGATCTTGGCCATCTTGCGTGCCTCCTTCAGAAAGCTCTCACACCCGTTCTGCCACTGGTTGCCCGACGCCATAGAGGTATTCCAATGAAGCTCATTGGAAATACTATGATCGCGGGAACTCTGATTCATCGGGAAGTATTCCTTAATAGCCACCTTAATCTCAAGCGACAGGTCAAATCCCATATAGGTAATGCCAAAACCTCCCTGTCCCAGAACCCGTCCTATCAGGTATTTGCCATGCAAAATGGTATTCGGCCCCAGCACATAAGGCGGACTCTGATAACTGCCATTGTCAAAACCACAGTGGGGGCAGACGCCAGATCCCTCATAAGTCTCCATACAATTCAAGCAATGCATATTTTTCATCTCGTTGTCCTTTCTGAGTCAGTATTCTTATGATGGTGTATCTTCATGATATTGTGTCTTCATGATGTTGTATCTTCATGAAGATACAGCATCATTGTTCCCCTTCCAGCCTGATCCGGTATTCAAACGCACCGATGCGGAGGGTATCGCTGTTTTCCAACGGCATCCACAACTTCGCCTGAATGGGTACCCCGTTCACAAAGCTTCCGTTTGTGGAGTCCCTGTCCCTGACATACAATTGCCTGCCGTCCCACAGCATCTCGCAATGGATTCCCGAAAGTTTGCTGTCGCTCCCATCCAATATGATATCCGCGCGTTGATCCCTTCCCAATGTACTCGGGCAGTTCTTTTTCAGGTCAAATGCCAGCCGCTTATCCTCATGCCCGATTGCCGTCAGCACCACCCGGAATACCTTCTCACGGGAACCTCCTGCCGGGGGACGCCGCAGATCAGGATTCCTGCCTGTCTCTCCCGCAGAACCTTCCCCCGATGGTTCCACCCGAATCTGTCCGCCGGAAGTCTCCCCGTCCTGCGCCTCTTTCTTTTTCTTCCTTGCCCGAAGCATAACTGCCGCCACAGCCACAAGGCACACCACGGCGACGACAATCACCGCCACAGGCACCCACGGCAAAGCGTCCGGCTCCGGGGCAGGTTCAGGCTCCGGTTCCGGCAATGGCTCCGGGGTAGGCTCCTGTCCCTGCTGCAGTGACGCCTTGTCCGGCAAATCTGCGGTATACAGAGTGATCGTGTCCTCATATCTGACCTCCGCGGTCTGATACTCCACCCGCAGAAGCAGACTGTCTCTGGAGTCCTCATAATCCAAATCTCCCAAATTCACACGGATGACCGAATTCCCCTGCATGGAATTCCAAATGGCATTGCCCGCCTCCTCACTGTCTGTGCCGTCCAGAGCCGGGGTATATCCCTCGCCACCCAGAGAGACCGTCGCAAAGCTCCTGAGCCTTTTCCCGTATTCCTGTGCGGCATTGTCAGCACCTGTACGCAGAGTTGCCACCGCATAAACAGGAATGGTGGAAGACCTCACGGCCTCCATGGCTTCCTCCTCCGTAGCTCCCGTCTGATGGTCATCCTCCCCGTCGGAGAGTACGATCAGACAACGATTCCTGTGATAGACCGTGCTGGTGGAAAGCAGCCGGATGCTGTCCATCAATCCCTGATAGAGATTGGTGTAAGAGCTGCCTGACCCGAGTGCATCAATGGCTCCATCCCTCTCTTCCCTGTCAGACAACAGCTCCCCCACCGTCACATCCTCGCCCAGCGGAGTCAGCACCATATTATCCTCATCCTTCATATGACTGCTGATGGCCTTTAAGACTCCCCTCACCTGCTCCATCTGCTCCTGATTCATGGAACCGGAGACATCCACCAGACAGTACACTGTCGTGGGCATCTCGGCTTCCTCTACGGTCATCAGACTTGCCGGGATATCCTTCTGCGTACCGGCCGTCACCGTCAGCCCGCCCCCGGCGGGAAGCTTTGTCCCCATAATCTGTAACACATCGCCCTCAATCTCATAGTCCGTGCGCAGGAAACCTCCCGCGCCGGCTGCGAATACGGGACAGGAAATCGCCAACACCATCACTGCACTCAAAAATACCATAAAAGCTTTCTTCATAACACACCTCCACCTATCGCATACCTGCCGTCCCTTGTCAGGATATATCAATAAATACAGACACCGCCGTATTATTGTCCACATCCGTGTTCTTCCTCTTGGCGGCTCTGATCCTCAGATTCTCGATCCACTGCTTCGGCGTATCCGCTTTGTGGAGGTCAAGCAGGATCTCATCCTCCCAAAGCCTTTCCCACAGCCCGTCCGTACAGAGCAGAAAGGCATGTCTCCCCGTCTGCAGGGTAATTGCCTCATGAACCTCCGGCTCCGCCATTTCATCCCCCAATACTTTTAACAGACGGCTCCTGTCGGGATGCCCCGGAATCTGGCTGCGGGTGATCTCCCCAAGCTTCACCGCCATCTGACATACGCTGTGATCCTCCGTCAGTTCCTCCAGTTCCCCATTATAATAATGGTACAGGCGGGAATCCCCGATATGAGCCCAAACCGCCTGCCCATCTGCCACCGCCAGAAACACAGCGGTTGTCTTCATGTGGTTTGGTCCGTTTCGCCTCGCGAGGATCTCCCTGTTCGCCTGTTCCATCCACCCGAGGATCTCCTCCCTCTCAGGAAGCGAAGCGCTATTTCTGCAGCCGAGCAATGCTCCCACGGCTGCCTCCGAGGCCAGCCGCCCTCCGCCATGCCCCCCAAGGCCGTCTGCGACAATGGCATATGCGCCCCCGCCGTCCAACTGCCCGCACGCCGCCGTATCCTCGTTCTCCACACGGTTTCCCGTTTCTGTATATCTGTATAATTGAATCTGCATCCCAAGCCTCACTGTATCAAATATTGTTCCTGCTGCCCAAAGAGAATCCAACAGCCATTCGCCAGATACCACCGTCCGGGTTCCAGCCTCACCTTCTCCTGTGCGGTTCCCAGATACGTCCCATAGCTGGACTTCTCATCCCGGATCATCACACGCCCGTTTTCATCCATATACACCGTACACTGCACCCGGCTGATTCCCTGAATATTCGCCGGATATGGTATTTCACAGTCCGGCGAACGTCCAATCCTGTAATAATTCCCGGGGGCAAGCTGCCACTGCCGCCCCTTGTACTGCCCACTGTAACAGACCAGCCGCAGAGACCGTTGCGATGCGGTATTGCCCCCGCCCCCACCGGCAAACAAGAGCTGTTCCAATTCTCTGGCGCTCTGACAACGCTCCTGCATCCTGACCGCCATCCCATACATCACTGCATTTGCCACATGAGCCGGCAGCGCCGGACATAGCTGCCCCAGCGGTATCACCGTATCCTGCAGCCGACGGTTCGACGCGATCGGCGGCAGCTGGCCGCTCAAGGCATAGTATAAAGTGACGCAGAAGGCATAAATATCCGTCCACGGACCCTGCCGTCCCTCCGCCTGATACTGCTCCCAAGGCGCAAAATTTCTCTTGACAAAAGCGGTAAAATGGTCATTTCCCTGATATACTCTGACAGACCCAAAGTCAATCAGGCGCGGCGTCCCATCCCTTGTCAGAAAGATATTGTCGGGACTGATGTCCCGGTGAATCAGTCCCTCTTTGTGCAGCCTGTCCAAAGCCTTCAAGAGCGTTCTGGTGACGGGCGCCAGCTTCTCCCACGGCATTCTGCCGTTTTGCGCCAAAAAAGCGCCCATATCCATCCCGTCCAGATATTCCATGGAGTAATAAATCGTATTGTTATCGCTGAAAATATGATACAGGGAGACCACGCCCTCCAACCCCTGCAGACGCATCAGCATTTTGGCCTCCTGCTCAAAACAGTTGTACACCTTGGCAAAGTAGGTCTCCTGTCCCTTGCGGATCTGTACCGTACACCTGTCCGCCTCCCGCGACACATCGCCGGAAGGGTACAATTCCTTGATCGCCACGCGTCGGTTCTCTTTCTGATCCCACGCCGCATAGGTTATGCCAAAACCGCCCTGACCCAGCACATTGCCCATGCAGTACCTCCCGTGGAGGACGCTCTCTCCCGGCAGGGCGTTCGGGGGCGGCGCTTTCTCCTTTCTGTGGCAGGAATTGCAGATTCCGTTGACGATGGTTCCATGCATACAGCTCATACAGCGTTTTCCAGCCGCCATACTCCCTCTCCTTTCAGAATCCAAGGATTACAGCCGTAAAATTATCCTGTGTCGGAACCTGTGCCGCCAGAATCTGCTGCTCAAACACATTTGCCGCCTGCTGCACGTCATGATACCGCCCCAGAATCTCTGCCATCTCCTGCTCAGACAAAGTGTTAAATACCCCGTCCGACATCAGCAGGATGCGGTCTCCCGGGGCAATGCCCACACCCCGCAGACTACAGTCCACATATTTTAACTTGCCCATGCCGATAAAGCTGGTCAGCTTGCCCCCGTCGGGGTTCCTCACCGCCTCCGCATAGGACATCCTCCCGTCCAGAATCTCCGGCATCCACTCCTGAAGCTGCGTATGTTCTTGGTTCACCTGCAGCATACGCCCCTCTCTGTAAAGATAAATCCGGCTGTCACCGATTGCAATCCAATGGAAAAAGTCCTGCTCCGCCAGAACTGCCAAAAGGGTAGAACCGCTCTTGTACAGCCCGTCCGCCCCCAGCATCCGGTTGACGTCCTCATTGACATTGCACACCATCTGCTGCAGGACGCCGTCCATCTGACATGGCGCAAGCTGCGCCGCGCCGGCCAACATCCCCATCACAATGCGCTGACTGACCTGATCGCCGCCGGAGAGACCTCCCATGCCATCCGCCACCACCGCCAGAATTCCCTGTCCTTGAAATACCTCCGTCTTCCCGAAGCTGTCCTGCTGAACCGGTCTGCGTCCGATATTGTGAGCCTTGCCGAATTCAGCCGGCCCCACCCGGACACTTTGGCCGCTCTGGCTCACCGACGTCCCAACCGCCTCTGTGCGCGTATAAGACTGTACATCCTCTTCCTTCCCATATGACATCATGCTCCCTTCCACACGCTCCTCCCGGCGCAGACACCTGACGCAGAAGCTCAGACAGAACAGACAGAACAAATCCACCGCCAGCAGGATATTCAGGGGCGCCAGAGGCCATCCATCCGCCCCAGCCCATCCGGCCAGACTGCCCCAGCCCAGCCATCCGTCCGCCAAAGCCAATACCGCATAGAACACCAGTAAGATATTGCGTACCAAGATTATGATCCCCACAGCCTTATCATGTTTCCTCATTCCAGTCAAACCTCTCTCCGCACAAGGGAACAAACATCAGCTTAGTCGTGCCGACCATCAGTTCATCATGATCCGCAAGCTCCACCGCATTGATTACCATCTTCCCGTTCACCCGAACCGTGTTATGCCCCCCTGCCGGGCCGAAGGAGAACTTCCTCTCCACATCGTCATAACCGATCACCGCGGCATTCTGGCTGCTGATATGATTATCACTCCGGATACAGATATCCATGCTCTGGGCGCGGCCTATGTAATTGTAACCGCTGTGAATCCGGTAATCCGTCCCTTTGTCCGGACCTTCCACACAAACCAGCCATCCTGTGACAGGGTTAAATCCCGCAACGCCGTTGGGCGATACCGGCATGGTGGGTTCATAGCCCTGCATCCCCATATTTCCGTTTCCGCCGCCATTCACATTGCCGTTTCCCATACCGGAACCGGACACAAAATCCGTGGCTGTAAAACCGGGCTGTGTCACCGGCATCGTCGGCGGAAGCCCCCCGCCGTTTCCCATACCGCCCACGGGCTGTGTGGCTCCGATCGGTTCTACCGGCTGCGTGGCTCCGATTGGTTCGGTTGCCCCATACGGACTCACCCCGCCGGATCGGCTCTCCTCCAGACACTGCGGACAACTATCATACACATCGGCATCATAAAAATGCCCTTTTTCACATCGAACGATTTCCATAGCGATTACCTCCCTGCTGTCATTTGTTTTGAATTATAAAACCGTAAAAGTATTGGCGGGTTCCCCCACATAGAAGCTTGCTCCCCGGTTCAAAGAAACCGGTCTGTCTGCCTCGAGCCGTCTCCCGTTGACAAAGGTACCGTAAGAGGAACCCATATCCGTAAGCACCAGTGCGCCGTCCCCGGCCGTCAGGCGGCAATGACGGCGGCTGACCCCTCTGGCGTCCGGCGGCAGACAGATGGTACAGGACGGATCCCTGCCAATAGTCAATCCGCCCGCCGGAACCGGTACCACCCTGCCATCTGCGGTTCTGAGCGAGCAGCCGGCCGGAAGACGCGCCGTGCCGGCAGAAGATGCGGCAGGCCGGGCAGCGGCGCCTGCCGGCTGCTTCCTGCGCAGCACAACCAAAACCACTGCCACGAGGAGAAGCAGTATAATAACCGCCACCAGAATCATCAGTACCATGTAGGATGCTGATTCTGACCCCTGCACGATCCCTGCATCCGGATTGACGACCGGTGTGATCTCAGGATCCGTCTGTGTCTCCGGCATGACCTCCGTCTCCCCGTATACATCATAGGCAATCCCAAGCTCATCCAGCGCCTCCATGGCATAATCTATGCAGACCGCGCAGCTATAGGCTCCGTCCTCCACCAAAAAGTATGTATTGATGCCGATTACCGCCCCGTCCTTCGTGACCAGCGGCCCGCCGGAATTGCCATGGTTGATATGGGCGTCATGGACAATGCATCTGGTCTCTACCTCCTCAAAGTCCATAAACTTCGAGACAATTCCTGTTGTCACAGTGATATCGTCAATGGTGGAGTGCGTAGCCCCCAGATCTGTCGCCCCCGGATAACCCAGCGCATAGACACTTGACCCCACCAGAACAGACTCGCTCGGCAAAAGCGCCAGCGCCTTGATCCCCTGCACCGGCTCCACTGCCCGGATAATGGCAAAATCAGGATATCCCGTCGTCGTATAAAGCACCTCGCAGCGCACAAGGGTACTGTCATCCCAGAGATTCGCATTGTCCAGCATAAGATAAATCTCTTCACAGATATTCCCCTCATCGTCTGTGACAACATGCCAGTTGGTCACAAAGACATCCGTATCCTCACCGGTCTTTCCAATACCGAAGCCCGTCCCCGTCCCGCCGGATATCTTCTGGCCATCCCTCGCCCCGCCGAAGATCTGCACGACGCCCTTGCGCGTCCTTGCAATCATTTCACCGTCCTCATCCGCATATACGGTGCGCGGACACAGGCATACCATACACAATGCCGCCAACAGTATGGCTGCTTTTTTCCTCCACAATCTCATAAGCTCTCCTACTCCCCCATCCTGATTACAAATGCATTCTTCTTTTCACCCAAGTAGAATGTGTCGCCCGCTTTGACCGCCGTTGGAACATTGGCGGCAATCTGACCCTTGCCCCTGATGAATGTCCCCGCAGTGGAACCCAGATCCATAATCATCAGGACGCCGCTCTTCCAAAACACCTGACAGTGCCGTCTGCTGACGCCCTTCGTATCCGCCGGATAACAAATATTGCAGGCAGGGTCACGTCCGATTAGCAGAATATTCTGTGTGATGGGAAAACGCTTACCGTCCATCTCCCCTCCTTCACAACACAAATACAATACAACCGCTTGTGCCGCTCTGGCCGGTCTTTGTGCCGCAGCGTCCATCGGCTGGGGCGTCCCTCCCGGTTGGGGCATGATGACCGGCTCCGCAGGAGTCCCTTGCCCGGGGGAAGCTTTCCCCTTGCCGAATAAGAAAATCAGAATGACCACGATGACAACAATCAGCACCAGAACGCCGATGACTGCTGCCACTATGATCCCATTGATCGAATTGCCCGCCGGCGTCGGTGTAGGTGCCGGTGTAGGTTCCGGCGCAGGTGTGGACGTCGGAACCGGCGCAGGCTCCGTGGTCGGGGCCGGCACGGGAGTATCCTCACGCCCTTTGATACCGCCCGACCCTCCCCCATTAGGAAACAGATCCCCCTCCGGCGGCGTCTCATGATTCCCTGAAAATAAACTCTCATCCAAGTAGAAGCAGTTCATATCACCGTTTGGCATCACGACTCCCACCAGATAACCATCTGCGCTCACCACCGCCATGGGGAGATAAAATTCCGACTCGCGCAGCACGGAAGCCGCATCATCCGATGCGCTGTAATGTAAAATATATCCGAATGACTCAGATGCCTCATAACTGTCAATGACGACGGGAAGTGTGCGTTCCTCCAGCGATTCCCCGTTCATGCACAGATAATGCAGGCTCACCTCCTGCCCTTCATAGGGGGAAGCGAACTCCAAACCTTTGGCATCCGCTTCATCTGCAGCCATCTGAAACATCGACGCCTCTAATTCCTTTGACGTACCCACGAATTCCGCTATGTGGCTCTTCTCCCCCAAAAAAATATAAGAGGCAGCCGCCTCGTCTGCCGTCTGGAGATCCGCAAAAATGCAATAGCCTTCCTCCCCCATGTATGCCGCAACTGCCACAGAGGCGGTCAGGAACTGGTCGTCCTCCCCGTAGACAAACATCATTCCCAGCACATCCTGCCCGGCTGCCACGGCGCGTCCGTCAAAGGACAATACGGCCCAAAGCATAACCGCCAGCATGGACAGCATTTTCGCCAGCCCCTTCACCTGATATCCCTTTCTTCTGTATTTCTTCATTCTGTCCTCCTCCATTCCAAACACATTTGGAATATTGTGTACCTTTTGACAATTCTCCTGTCAAAACATCGGCGGACACGATCCGCGCAAAAGGATTTGCGCAAAAATGGCAAAATGACAAATATGGAAAAGATACGCTAAAAGCACTTGTAAATTCAGCAAAAACACTGTATAATGTGAAAGAGTTTTTAACTCTCAAAAGGTACACCTTTTGAGAGCCGCATCTCCCTCCTCAATTCTTTTCCCTGTCCAAAAGCATCCTGTATTCCCGCAATCTGCGGTAAAAAGTTGCTTCGCTCATATTACACTGTCTCAGGACTTCCGCAAGAGCCAGACTCTTTTGTTCCCAAGCTTGAATGACTTTGTCAAAATCATCCGGCACCGGCTTCTCGGGTCTGCCGAACTTCACGCCCCTTGCTTTCGCTGCGGCGATGCCTTCAGCCTGCCGCTTTTTGATACTCTCACGCTCGCTCTGCGCCACAAAGGAAAGAATCTGCAGGACAAGATCTGCAATAAACGTCCCCATCAGGTCTTTTCCTGTTCCGTTTTCATTACAGGTATCGAGCAAGGGCATATCCAGTACGCAGATATCAATGCCGATTTCTTTGGTAAGGATACGCCATTGCCTCTGTATTTCCTCATAATTGCGCCCCAAACGGTCAATGCTGACGATATACAAGACGTCTCCGGATTTCAGCTTTTTCACCATTTTTTTGTAATTGGGGCGGTCAAAATCCTTGCCGGACTGCTTGTCCGTGAAAATATTCTTTTCGGGTACGGCCGCATCGCGCAGGGCGGCCATCTGGCGTTCCTCATTCTGATCCATACTGGATACCCGCGCATAACCATAAATCTTCATATCGTTTTCCTCCATTTTCCGAAATCATGATAAAAAGCGGAACAACAAAACGGATTGAGATAACATGAGATACAATGAGATAAGATGAGATAAGACAACATCCGGAAGAACGGATCGGGGATAATTCGAAATGCCTGAAAACAGCAGAAAGTATCGGTATGGTATTCCGGCAATAAAAAAGAAATGAGCAAGCCGCAGCAAACTGTACGGTGAAAACCCATTTCTTATTGTTTCCGGCAGGTCTTTGCTTCGATCCTGCCAAACTCTGATTCTGATTTGTCTCTACCATGTTTTTCCAAATTTTATATGTAAAAACACGAATCCTTGTGGTAAACTATAACACAGAAACCAATCCATCCACCCCACAGAAAGGAGCGTCCCATGACCCCGGTATCACCCAATCCCTTACCGCCCAAAACCGTGTCGGACTCCGCCACGGAGCAGATTCATATGATTATGTACCACCACATCAACGGCATCAACCGCCTGTTCGGCGGCCAGCTGCTCTCATGGATCGACGAGGTGGCCGGCATCACGGCCAAACGCCACTGCGGCAGGGACGCCACCACCGTGGCCATCGACAATCTGCACTTCAAATCCGGCGTCTACCTAAACGACCTGCTGGTGCTGGTGGGCAAAGTGACCTATGTGGGCAACACTTCTCTGGAAGTCCGGGTGGACTCTTACATCGAAGCCTCCGACGGCTCCCGCCACGCGATCAACCGAGCCTATTTCGTCATGGTCAGCATGGGGGACGACGGAAAACCCACCCCCGTGCCGCCTCTGGTTCTGGAAAACGAGGGCGAGCGCATGGAGTGGGCCAATGCCGAAAAGCGCAGGGAACTGCGTATGATGCGTAAGAAAGAAGGCTTTTGACCTGAGAACCCTACTCCTCCCAGAACGGCTCGAAGCAGATATTCATATCCACCTCCGTGGAAATACCGTTCACTCTTCCCTTGTCGCTGTACTGCCAAATCTTGTACGCATAGGGATAGTACATGTCGTCATTGTAGTAGGCAAGCCATTTGTCGTAGTCCTCCAAGGCCTCCACGTCGATCATCAGAGCGCCCATCTCCATATTGTGGTAAATGATCGGATGATAGCCCGCTTCCTCGATGATCTGGCAGAAGAGCAGCGTCAGATTGGTCCGCTCTTCCACGGAGAGCTGGTTCATGCGCCCCGAAGCGTCCGCCGTCTTCTCCACGTCGAACACGATCGGGCAGTTGACTTCATATGCGGCCAGTTTGCCGAGTACCAGCTCCGCTTCCTCCCGGATCTCCTCCTCGTTGACAGCCTGCGAATAAATATAGACGCCCACATGGACGCCGGCGTTCAAGGCGCCCTGCAGATTGCTCTCAAACTGCTTGTCTTCCACCAGTTTCCCGGTGCCGTATCCCCGGTTGCCCGCGCGGATAAAGGCAAATTCCACGCCGTCCGCGGCCACCGCCTGCCAGTCGATCGTCCCCTGAAAATAAGACACGTCGATTCCCTTGTGGGAAACCGTCTGCCCGTCCTCCAGATACTGATATTCGCCGTTCTCCAGAATGTTCAGGTTCTCGTCGCTGTAGGTATTCAATTTCAGCTCCCGGTTGATTGGCACAAAATGGAATTTGCCGTTGCTCACCACCACCATCTCATCGGGATAGAACGGTCTCAACACCTCCACCATCGTGTCGTCCCCGGTCTCTAAACCTTCCCGGATCCCGTCTAAAATCTCCGCTCTGGCCTGTGCTGCCGCCTGTTCTACCGCCTGTTCTTTCTGCGTGTCCGCATCCGCCACGGCATTGGCGGCTGCCTCTGCCACCATATTGTTCAGTTCCGCCTGTGTGAGCGTCACTTCCTGATCTTCCGGCAGCAGTTCCGCCCCCACGGATACGGCCATATCCTTTGCGCTGTCCTCCAGCTTCCCGGTGATCCATTCATTCAAAAGCGCCACCAGATACATGACAAGCACCAGCACCACCAGATACCCCAGCAGAATCAGCGCCGTCTGCATTTTGCTGTGCTTGCGCTTCGCCCTGCCCAGCCGATCCTCACGGTAAGGGACGCCGGAACTTGTATTGCTCTCATAATATCGATCTCTCTTTAAACTCATATCATCTCTCCTTTTAAATCTATCATACTAAAAAAGCATTTGAAAAAAAAGAAGATTTTTCACATTTAATAGATTTTTAAGCAATACTTTGTCGCATACGCAGCAAAATCTTTTTTTCCAGTCTGCTGACCTGCACCTGACTGATGCCCAGAACCGCCGCAACCTCCACCTGTGTGCGGTTTTGAAAATACCGCATCCGGATCAGCTGTCTCTCCCTCTCCGAAAGCTCATCCAAAAGCTGGGTGAGCAGCATATGGTTCAAAAGCTCCTCCTTCTCGTAGTCTACCGCCTCCCCGCCGACGCTTCCCAGACCGTTTCCCGCTCCGGCCGCCACGCGATCCACCAGAAACAGCTCGCTGCCGTCCTCCTGATAGGCGGCCGCATAGATGGATTCCACCTCCATCGTAGCCTCCATGGCCAGCACGATCTCCTCCTCGGAGAGCGCCGCCTCTACAGCGATCTCCCGCAGGGTCGGATCCCTGCCAAGGCTGCTCTGCAGGCGCTGGCGCACCACCCGCACCTTCAATGCGTTTTCCTTGATGCTGCGGGAGACTTTGATCGGCCCGTCGTCCCGCAGGAAACGTTTGATTTCTCCGGTGATCATAGGAACCGCATAGGTGGAAAATTTTAACCCCAGCTTCAAATCAAATTTGTCGATGGCCTTCATCAGGCCGATCACGCCCACCTGAAACAGATCTTCCGCCTCATACCCCCGTCCCGCAAAACGCCTGACAATATGATGCACCAGACCCAGATTGTTCTCTATCAGTACCTCTCTCGCCTCTTTATCTCCGCTCTGTGATTTCGCAATCAGTACTGACGTCTCTTCCATAGGCTACTCCTCGCTGTCAATCCACGCGGTAGAACCCAGTTTTTTCATCATATGTACCGTCGTTCCCTTTCCCGGCAGGCTCTCCACCTCCAGATCATCCATAAACGCCTCCATAAACGCAAACCCCATGCCGGAACGGTCCAGCTCCGGCCTTGTGGTAAAGAGCGGCTCCATGGCCCGCTCCAGATCGTCGATCCCCCTGCCCTGATCCTCCACCTCAATCTGCAGCACATCCCCCTCCAGCACACATTTGAGACGCACCTTCCCGGGATGCACGGGGCATTCCGACGTCGGCCGCTCCCCATGCCTTCCGTAGCCGTATAGGTTTTCATAGCCATGGATGATGGAATTGGTCACCGCCTCCGACACCGCCGTCTTCACGTCCGCCAGTTCTTCCAGCGTCGGATTTAAGTGGGATACGAACGCCGCCACCGCCACCCGCGCAAAACTCTCGTTCCGCGATATGGCGTCAAAAAAAATCTCCATCTCGTTTTTCACAATTCCTTTGCTCATGCCAGCACCTCCACGATTTTATTCAGTCCCGCCATGTTGAACATTCTCTGAATCTGCCTGTCCACATGGATGGCGTACACCCTGCCCCCGAAGCAGGCAATCTTGCGGTATCTCCCGATGATGATGCCGATGCCTGAAGAGTCCATAAAGCGGGTATCCTCAAAATCAAAGATCACATGAGCCACATTCTCCTGCAGGATATAGCGGTCCGCGTTTTCACAGATGTAGGCCGCCCGGTGGTGATCCACCTCCTCGGGAAGCCTTACCATCAGACAATTATCGATCACTTGAAAATCTTCCATTCCCATACCTCCCTGCCCGCTCCGGCGGGCGTTTGTTTCCTTGGCACACAAATACACACAAAAAGAACCTGCCGTCACCGGTACAGGTTCTTCTCTTTCGTAATAGATGCTTTTGTATGGATGCTTTTATATGGATGCTTTTGTTTTCTACAATAAACGCTGATTCCTGTTTATGAGCCGGACGACTGCTCCAGTTCGCCCAGAAAATTCTGGGCGTTGGCCGCGCTCTGCGTGCCGGGGAACAGCTCCACCACCTTCCGATAGGCAGTGATGGCGTTTTCCCGATCCTCGTTCTTGCGGTAGGCATGTCCCAGATAGAGCCACGCCTCCTCGTCGGCAGCGTCATAATACACCGCTCTGGAGAGCTGCTCGATCGCTCCCGCAAAATCGTCGCTCCTAAAGGCTGCAATCCCGTCGCTGTGGCAGGTCTGCGCAAGCTCCGGACCCACAGTGTCAAGCAGCGTGCGGTAGAGCGTCTGAAATTCCTCCGAAGTCTCTTCCACATCCACTTTGGCTTCGATATTCTCCAGATATGCGGCGGTATCCCGGAAATTCTGCGTCTGCAGATAAGTGTCGGCCGCCGCCAGCAGATTGTCGATGGTACTCAGGGTGCCGTCCTCCCCCTCATAGCCCTCCAGCTCCTGCTGCAGGGCTGCATTGTCCGTCCGCAGTTTCTCCACCTGTGCCTCCAGCTCTTGAATCGTAATAGTCTTGGCGTCGGACTTATTGCTGATCTCGGTGACGGCTTTCTGCGCCTCCGCCTTGGCGTCGCTGACTCTGGCCGGAACCACCAGAAAATAGCAGGCCGCCAGACCGATGATCAAGCCGATCGCCACGTTCAGCAGGGTGGCGGCTCCCTCCCCCTTCGGTTCCTTCACATTCAGGGGCTGGATGATAATCTCATTGTCGCTGTGGTAGCGCACGGATTCGTCTTTCCTGCGCTTTGCGGGCTGCTTCACATTCTCGTCCGGCTGAAGCATCACTTCCACTTCCTTCAGATAGCGGAGAGTGCGGATGTTGTTCCGGTCGATTTCGATACATTTTTTCAGTTCCCGCTTGGCCTTCTCCCACTGTTCGCTGTCCATGTAGAGCAGGGCCAGCAGCTGGTGGGCGCGGATAAATTTGGGATTCAGGGAAAGCACTTTCTTGAGCTGTATCACGGCCAGATCTCTGCTGTCCTGTACGCAGTAGGCGTAGGCCTGATTGTACTTCTTGATCGTCTGGTTGATGGAATCCAGACGCGTGGCGTTGGACTGCAGCATGTCGATATAATCGTCCGCAATATTGCGCTCCGGCCTGAGATTTTTGCTGATGACCCATTCGCTCATGGCCGCCACCACTTCCCCGGTCTCAAAGTACACAAGTCCCAGCAGATTCCGCGCTTCTATATTATTTTTGTTGAATTTCAAACTCTGGCGCAGACTGACGATGGCTCCCGTCAGATCCCTGACGCCCGCCTGTTCCAACCCGTTGTTGTAGAACCGATTTGACACATGCATGATCCTCTTATAGAGAGAGACATCCGCTCCGCAGGCAGTACAAAAATCATGCTGTTCTGACAATTGCGCGCCGCAATGATAACAAAACATGGTCTTCTCCTCCGCTATTCGTTTGCCTTCTCCTCAGATTCCTGTATCATTTTTACCAAAAGATCCGCCACATCGGTCAGATCCTGATTATAAATTGCTTCCTCGGCGTCCTCCACCTCGAGACTGGGATGGAATTTCTTCAGTTCTTCCTCAAAATTGATCATCTCTCAAAAACTCCTTTATCTCACCAACCAAATACAGGCTGCCGGCTATGTACACACGTCCTCCGCACCGCTTGGAAACCGCTTTCTCAAAGGCGGCGCGCACACTCCCGTAAAAATCCGGCGCTGCGCTCACTCCTCCGCCCGCGCCCCAGAGCGCCCGCAGGCTCTCCAGAGACGCCGCGCGCCCGGTCTCCATACGGGCCACTAAAATCCTGTCAAAAAGCGCCGAATCCCGCACCTGTCCGATCATGGACTTGTAATCTTTGTCCTGCACCACGCTGAACAGGAGCGTCCGCTTCTGTCCCCTGCCCTCACAGCCGTCCCCCCGCACCGTCTCCAGAAAGGCGCGGATTCCGTCCGCATTGTGCGCTCCGTCCACAAAAACCTCGGGCAGAACCTCCTCCATGCGTCCCGGCCAGAAAGCGTTCTCAAGCCCCGCCCGGATCTGCTCCGCCGAGACTCTCCCGCCCCGAAACAGCGCCTCGATCCCTCCCACCGCCAAGGCGGCGTTCTCCATCTGATAGCGGGCCAATGTATGCAAAGTAACTCCAATATAACCATAATACCGAGTATGCAAGGAAAAATCAATGGTTTTATTTTGAAAATTATGGAAAGTATAGTCCTTTTTCGACACGGAATGCAGCTCCGACTGCAAATTCCGCCCCCGTTCTTCAAATACCGCACAAACCTCCTCCACGTCGCCGCAGTACACCGCAGGAACCCCGCCCCGCATGATCCCCGCTTTCTCCCCGGCAATCTCGGGAAGGGTTTCCCCCAGATACTCCACATGGTCGAGGCCGATGCGCGTGATGACCGCCAGCGCTTTGCGCTCCACCGCGTTGGTGGCGTCAAGACGCCCGCCAAGCCCCGTCTCCAGAATGCAGTAATCCGGATCCCGCTCCGCAAAATACACCATCCCCATCAGGAACAGATACTCAAAAAAGGTGGGGTGGTATCCCGGACGGCATTCATCCCCGCACCCCAGCGCTTCCCAGTCCAAGCTGTCATAAACCTTCAGAAACACGCGCAGGAAATCCTCGCGGGAAATCAGGTCTTTATCCGCGTAAAAGCGTTCTCTGATATCCGTCAGATGGGGCGACGTAAAGACCGCCGTCCGAAATCCCGCCTCCTCCAGAATGGAACGCAAATAGGCACAGACGGAACCCTTTCCGTTTGTGCCGGCCACATGAATGATCTGTTTTAACTTGCGGTCGGGGGAACCCATGCGCACAAGATGCGCACGGGTGTCCTCCAGCGTGTGTTTCGATGTAAAGCGCGGTATCTCATAGAGATATGCCACGGCCGCCTCAAAAGAATCGATCGTCTGTCTCTGCAAAACGCCACCTCTGCCGCCTGTTTTATCGCAGCTGTCCAAGCCGCTCCGACACCTGCTCCATCATGCGGGTGTATTTCTCAAGCTTCTCCTTCTCCTCGGCAATCTTCTGCTCCGGCGCGCGGGAGATAAATTTCTCGTTGGAAAGCATACCGTTTACACGCGCCAGCTCTCCCTCCAGACGCTTTTTCTCCTTCTCCAGACGCTCGATCTCCTGCGCGATGTCCACCAGCTCCGCAAAGGGGATATAGAGCGTTGCGCCGGGAATCACAACGGACACCGCATCCTTGGCGACGCCGCTCTTGTCTTTCTGGATATGAACTTCTCCCGCATATGCCAGTGAAGCGAAGAACAGCCTGCCCTCAGTGAATGTGCCTAAGAGCGCCTCGTCCTCGCTGACCACATAGACGCCCGCCTTGCGGGAAGGAGCCACATTCATCTCGCTGCGGACATTGCGGATGCCGCGAACCGCCTCTTTGATCGTCTCGATATCCCGCTCCTCCTTGGCAAAACACCGCTCCTCGGCATACCGGGGCCACGGGCTGAGCATGATGGTCTCCTCCTCGTTCTGCAGGGTGCAGAAGATCTCCTCCGTGATAAAGGGCATATAGGGATGCAGCAGTTTCAACGCGTCGATCAATACGGTCCGCAGAGTCCAGAGCGCGGCGTTCTGACTGGCTGCGTCGTCGGTGTTGTAGAGTCTGGGCTTCACCATCTCGATATACCAGTCGCAGAATTCGTCCCAGATAAAATCATAGACCTTCTGCACGGCGATCCCCAGCTCAAAATGTTCCATATTGTCGGTGACGTCCTTGACCAGCGTGTTCAGCTTGGAGAGAATCCACTTGTCCACGGGCTGCAGGTCTCCCGCCTCCGGAACCGTGATCTCTTTCCCGGTTTTCTCCCGCACCTGCTCCATATTCATCATGATAAAACGGGAGGCGTTCCACACTTTATTGCCGAAATTCCGTGAATTTTCCACCCTCTCGTAATAAAAACGCATATCGTTTCCGGGGGCGTTGCCGGTGATCAGCGTCAGGCGCAGCGCGTCGGCGCCGTACTGCTCGATGATCTCCAGCGGATCGATGCCGTTTCCCAGCGACTTGGACATTTTGCGCCCCTGACTGTCCCGCACAAGCCCGTGGAACAGCACCGTGCGGAAGGGTTTCTCCCCCATATGCTCATAGCCCGAGAAAATCATGCGGATGACCCAGAAGAAAATGATGTCATAGCCGGTCACCAGCACATCCGTCGGGTAAAAATACTCCAGATCTTCCGTCTTGTCCGGCCAACCCAGCGTCTCGAAGGGCCACAGGGCGGAGGAAAACCAAGTGTCCAGCGTGTCGGGATCCTGCGTAAAATGTCTGCCGCCGCATTTGGGGCAGACTTCCGGCTGCGCCGCCGCAACCACCGTCTCCCCGCAGCCGTCGCAGTAATAGGCTGGAATCCGATGTCCCCACCAGAGCTGACGGCTGATACACCAGTCCCGGATATTGTCCGTCCAGTTGTAGTAGATCTTCTCCATGCGCTCGGGGATCAGCTTGATCTCCCCGTTTTTCACCGCCTCCACGGCGGGTTTGATCAGCTCCTCCATCTTTACGAACCACTGCTCTTTCACCAGCGGCTCGATGGTGGTCTTGCAGCGGTCATGGGTTCCCACATTGTGGGTGTAATCTTCTATTTTCACCAAAAGCCCCTGTGCCGTCAACTCCTCCACGATGGCCTTTCTGGCCTCGTAGCGCCCCATCCCGGCAAATTTCCCGCCGTTTTCATTGACGGTGGCGTCGTCGTTGAGTACATTGATGACCGGCAGCTGATGGCGCTTGCCCACCTCGAAATCGTTGGGGTCGTGGGCGGGCGTGATCTTGACCACGCCGGTGCCGAATTCCCTGTCCACATAGTCGTCGGCCACGATGGGAATCTCCCTGTTCATGATGGGCAGCAGCACCTTCCTGCCGATCAGGTGCCGATACCGCTCGTCCTCGGGATGCACAGCCACGGCGGTATCCCCCAGCATGGTCTCGGGCCTTGTGGTGGCAAAGGTCAGAAACTCCGTGTCGCTTGCGGCGCCGTCCTCGTTCAGCAGAGGATACTTGATATGCCACAGATGCCCGGCCTGCTCCTGATATTCCACTTCGGCGTCGGAGATGGAAGTATTACACACGGGACACCAGTTGATGATACGGGATCCCTTGTAGATATAGCCTTTTTCGTGCATTTTCACAAAGACTTCCGTCACCGCGCGGTTACAGCCCTCGTCCATGGTGAAACGCTCCCTGTCCCAGTCGCAGGAGGATCCCATCTTCTTGAGCTGGTTGATGATGCGGCCGCCGTACTCCCGCTTCCAGTCCCAAGCCCGCTCCAGAAACTTCTCCCGTCCCAGATCCTGCTTGTCGATGCCCTCCTCCTTCAATTTCTCGATGATCTTGACTTCGGTGGCTATGCTGGCATGATCCGTCCCGGGCTGCCAGAGGGCATTATAGCCCTGCATCCGCTTAAAACGGATGAGGATATCCTGCATGGTGTTGTCCAACGCATGTCCCATGTGGAGCTGCCCTGTGATGTTGGGGGGCGGAATCACGATGGTGAACGGCGTCTTGGCGCGATCCACCTCGGCGTGAAAGTATTTGTTGTCCATCCATTTCTGATACAGTCTGTCTTCTATGCCCTTGGGGTCATAGGTCTTTGCAAGTTCTTTGCTCATACGATTCTCCTTTCGATACAACATGCGGTAGACGTTTGCGAAACGCCTACAACATGCGATACGGATTTACGATACAAAAAAACCCTCCGCAGATTCCTCTGCAAAGGGCGTTGTCCACGCGGTACCACCTTTGTTCACAGGCGCGCGGAATCTCTGTTCCTGCGTCTGTCTCAGTGCGGCTTCCGAAAAGAAGCGGTTCCGCCGATGCCGGTTCCGGAATCCTCCCTCTTATGAAAGCGCTGTCCGCTAACGGGGACAAAGCGGGAACGCCTACTGTTTTGAGCGTCCCGGCTCAGAAGCCACCTTCCGCATTCCTTCCTTCGGACAGCCTCCCAGCGCGGTTCCCGTCCGCGGCAGTCCTCTCTGGCAAGGGGTGATGCGTACTCCTCTTCGTCACAGCCTGTTTTCATAGATACACTATAGGCGATCGGCGGGGATTTGTCAATCCCCTTTTGACGAATGACATCCGTTTTTCAATATCTGTATATAATTCTGGCGTATGCACACCGTTCAGAACGATTTGTCGTTCAATTGGTAAAGCCTTTGCGCTTTTCTTGTGATATTATCACTGCCCTTGGTTGTGTCTGCTTTCTTCATTCTCCACCCCTTTACATACAAAAAGGCACATAGACTTTCTATGCGCCCTTACGCTGTTATTTTGATATTAAGTTGTTGTACCGATTATGCCAACTGCATAACCTTTTCTTCTATTTCTCGTATATCACTTTCTAATAATTCGGGAAAATACTCACTGATTTCATCAATACCTATTTTCCCCTTTTTTAACATGAGTGTTGCTTTTTCCATGAGTGTTTCTCTTTTAATATCTTTTGCATAAGTTCTCATTATCTGCTCATCATCAAATAAACTCATCATAATCGTTAC
>JAMPGV010000047.1 GCA_023663735.1 Muribaculum sp.
CAAGGTACAAATAAAAATCAATATTTAAAGTGTGTCTTTTGACACCCGAATCTTAGTAGGCGATTGCGAAACTCTTACTTCGGAAAGTGTCATTGTGCAAATTGCACATTCAACGCAGACACGCTTTCGCTCCCACCTCACCGTAGTGGCACATAAGGCGCTAAAATACAGCGCCTAAGTGCCAACGATTCGCTAGGGTCTGCTTATGAATATACAATCTGCACAATTCGGATTCCGGAAATTATCATTTCGCAAACGGCTAGGTAATTTAGGTGAGATTTCTCACCTTGGCCGCTTACGGTGAAAGTTGGACGCCTGCGTTGAATGTGCTATTTGCACAATCATCCCTCAACAATAAAAACCGGGGAAACCGTGACTTTCCAATCCGATTTCCCCAGTCCTGTCAATTCATTCAATCAGTAGAGCGCCACGGAAACGGCATCCCGTCCCTGTATGCTTACTCTTTTACGGCGCCGATATTCACACCGGTAACGAAATACTTCTGCAGGAACGGATACAGCACCATGAAAGGAAGGATTGCCGCTACGATACCTGCGTTGAACAGCGTCGTCTGAGACAGATTGTAGGACGTTGTCGGCGTATCGCCGTCCATGACCATAACTCTCAGCTTATACTGGAAGTTTACCTGCTTGATATCGGTGATGTAAATCTGCACGGTGGAATAATCGTTCCACACAGTCACGGCGAACATCAGGCCGATGGAAGCCAGCGCTGCTTTGGACAGAGGAAGCACGATCTTGAAGAAGATTCCCATGGGGGAACATCCGTCGATCTTCGCAGCCTCGAACAAACTGCTCGGCACACCTTCAAAGAAGTTTCTCATCAATACCAGATTGTAAACGTTCATGCCGTGCTTTACAACCAGAATCCACATGCTGTTTACCAAACCCAGCTGTCTCATTACCAAATACTCAGGAATCATACCGCCGGAGAAAATCATGGTAAAGAGCAGGAAGTACGCCAGCCCGTTCCGGCCGGGCATATCAAACTGGATCAATACATATCCGCCCAGCGTGGAGAGTACCAGACCAAGCAGAGTACCTACCAGCGTGGTGACAACGGAGTTTACGAAAGGTCTGTATAATGCAGCCTCCTGCAGGATGGTGCGGTAACCGTCAAGCGTAAACTGATTCGGCCACAGTCGGAACTGGTATACGCCTACGCGGTTCAAGGAGTCCACCACGACTTTCCAGATCGGCATCAGGATCATCAGTCCGATGATGATGAAAACAATGTAGTTAATCACAGCAAAAAGTGAAAATTTCTTTTTGGGCTTTTTGTATACTGCTTTCTGTTCTGCCATCTCTCCACCTCCTACATAATACCGCGGCCGCGGACTTTTTTACTTGCCCAGTCACAGACAAGCACAAGGAAGCAGCCAACCAATGATCTAAACAGACCAACCGCAGTGGAATAACCGTAGTTCGGCAGCGCCACCGCAAATGTCTGACGATAGATATAAGTAGCAATAACGTCGGACACATCGTACACGGCACTGTTATACAATACGAATACGGACTCGAACAGGTTCATAACCTTTGCCAGATTCAGGATCAGCACGGTCATGATAGTATTTGCCAGAGCCGGCATGGTGACATAGCGGATCTTCTGCATACGGGTCGCGCCATCGATGTCTGCCGCCTCGTACAGCTCCGGATTGATTCCGGACAGCGTAGCAAGGAAGATGATGGTTCCCCATCCGGTGTCTTTCCACACGTTAATCATGTAGTAGATCGGAGGCCACCAAGCTTTATCCGCCAAGAAGTATATGTATTCCTGCTGTCCGATCACGCCCCACTCTCTCAACATACCGTTTACCAGACCGGTGCTGGAAGGAGAGAGAATCAAGCTGAAAATGGATGCAACCACTGCCCAGGACATAAAGTGGGGCAGATATATAAGTGTCTGAAGGGCTTTCTTAGCGAACAGATTGCCCATCTCATTCAAAAATACCGATACGATTACCGATGCAAACGTATTCAAAACCAGTTTCACAATACTCAGAACCAGAGTATTCTTAAACGCGGACCAAAATGCATTTGTGGAGAACATCGTGCTGAAATGCTTCAATCCAACCCAGCTTCTGGCTCCCACAGGCTTGTAGTCAAAGAATGCAAAACGAACACCCAGCATAGGCCAGTAGTAAATGATAAGTACAAAGATCAATACGGGTAAAAACATCAAGTAGTAACCCCGGTTGTTCCAGATGCGAAGTCCTAAAGGCTTATGACGCACTTCGACGCCGGTAGATGTCATGACTTTTTTCTTTTTGCTCATACCGTCCTCTCCCTTTCCTGCCTTCCTCATATTTCAGAACATTTAGAACACTTCTCTTGGGAAAAACTGTCCTGCCCGCGGCATTACCAGGAGCAGGACAGTATCCACATCTACAATCTTCCATCAGACATGCCAAGCACATCCGTCTCAGACTGTTTTTACTTTAATTAGTTGCCATTCAGCTCGCCAAGGATGGTCTCGATGTCTGCGCCTACAACGCTCAGATACTTATCCTGAATAGCGGTCTCGATATCCTGACCATTGATAACCACTGCACTGATCACCTCGAGCTTAGCGGTGTAGATGTCGCCGGCCTTCTCAGTCCAGGTGTCGGATGCGGGAGATGCAGGAGCATCTACGCAGTTCTCGGTAAAGAATACATTACCGGTCTGAGCCAGATCCGTAACAGCGTTCAAACCGTTGGTCAAAGGTGCAACTACCAGAGCGGGATCAATGTGGTTCTTGGAGTATACAGAGTTTGCATCGCCAGGAGCCTGAAGCAGATGGAACTCACCCTCGGAATAAGGTCCGTAAACCTTCTCTTTGTCAGTGCCGGGGTTGGTGGTGAAGCCGTCGTCTGCTGCCATGGACCAGGTAATGCCCTCGGGACCGTAAGTCCACAGAGTCTGAACGGTATCGCCGTCAAGCATGGTCTCTACAAATGCCTCAAACACAGCCTGATTGCGAGCCTCGTCGCCCTGATCGATGATAACCCAAACGGGAGCTTCTCTGTTCAGATAGCCGCCTACGGTATCGGTGATCTCTTTGATGGGTTTGATCTCAACCAGATCAGCATTTACTTCGTTCTTTACCAGATTGTTGGTCAGCGTCTGATACCAGTTACCTGCCCAATAGGTGAATGCGCCGGAGGAACCCTTCTGGTCATTGGAGAACCATGCCTCACGTGCAATCTTGGTGGTAGCGGTCAGCGTCTGGGGATCGATAGCGCCGTCAGCGTGGCCCTGTGCCAGTCTTGCCAGAGCAGCCTTGGTAGCGTCGGTCTGGAAGCCGTCATACCATACGCCGTTCTCATCCTGAAGGAATGCGGGATATGCATCCTGCCAGAACTCGGGCATGTAGTTGATCCAAGGAGCCTCGTTGCCCATGTAACCAGCAGCGATTACACCGTAGGTATCACCGGTGGTGCCGTTGCCGTCGGGATCTTCGTTGTGGAACTTCAGCAGCATGTCGTAGTAGCCTGCCCAGTCGGTCACGTCAGCCTCGGTCACGCCAACTGCGTCCATCCATGCCTTCTTCACATAGGTTACACAGCCGTTGCCGTAGGTGGGAGCGAAACCGTACAGAGCGCCGCTCGAATCTTTCAGATTCTCGTTGATTGCAGGCATTCCCATGTGGCTCTGAATGGTATCAGAGTTCTCATAAGCGTCAGCCATATCCCACAGAAGTCCGGTAGGAGCATACTGCTTAAACATATCTGCGCTCATGATCATTACATCAGGATAATCCTGAGCCGCAAACAGACGGCCTACTGCATCGGTGTAGCCGGAGTGGTCAATCTTGGTGATCTCCACCGTGATGTCATGGCCGATATGCTCGCCAATGCCGGCTGCCAGCTGATCCTGAAACTCCTCAAGCCCCTGACCGTAATCCAGATTCAAGGTACCGTTTGCAACGATCTTGAGGTTTTCCAGATTGTAAGGTTCCGGATCTGCCTGCTGAGTAGAAGAGCTGCCCTCTGCAGAACTGTCCGTTGCAGGAGTGCTGGGTTCAGAACCTTCTTTGTTTCCACAGGCAGCAAGGGACACTACCATCGTGGAAGCCAAAAGTAAAGCTAATACTTTCTTCTTCATTTCTTTCCTCCCTAAAATATAGTATTAGATTGATATTGTTCCGGCAGGGATTTCCCGCCTTATCTATACTGTACCATTGTTATGTCCAAATTGCAAGTAACAAATTTTGTATAGAGGCTTGTTTTTCGGGCATAATACTCAAAAAAAGCCTGTTTTATCATGTTTTTAGTCTAAAATTTGCCCTATTTTTTTTAAATATATGTCAAACCAACCATAAAATTTCCAATATTTTTGTGCAGTTTTTATTTGCTATGCCGTACCCTTTTGAGACATATAGCGGCTCAGATAATCTTTTAGGAAGGCTCTTGCGATAATCATGTCCTCCGGCGTCGTAATCTTAATATTCCGGTAGGAGCCTTCCACCATCCGGACTCTGCGATCCGTGAACAGTTCCACTACGCCCGCGTCGTCCGTGACAACGATTCCCTGCTCCCGCATTTTCTCCAGTCTGCCGTGCAGGCGTTCATAAGCCTCCAAAATCAGCTGCGTGTCGAAGGCCTGCGGGGTCTGGACATTCCACACGCACTTTCTGTCCGGCGTCTGGAGGGCGAATCCTTCGTCGTCCGCAAGCTTCACCGTGTCCTTGGCCGGCACCGCCGCCGCACAGGCATGGAACTGCTCCACCGCATCGCCCAGCCGCCGCAGGATCTGTTCCGAGACAAACGGCCGCGCCCCGTCATGGATAAATACGAACCCGTCCCGATTGGGAATCTTCATCTCTCCCCGGTGAATGACCTCCAGCGCGTTCATCACGGACAGATAGCGCTCCTCTCCCCCGGTGATAATGGCGTCCACTTTGGAAAATTCGTATTTCTGCACGATCTCTTCCCGCGCATATGCCACATCCGCGTCATCCGACACCACCAGAATACAGTCGTCGATCACCGACGAGCGTTCCATCGCCTGCAGCGCATACCAGAGTACCGGGCGTCCCGCCAGATCCATATACTGTTTGGCCACGGCGCTGTTCATCCTGCTGCCGCTTCCCGCGGCAAGCACGATGGCCGTGCATCTTTTCTCATTCTTCATAATTCTAAATTGGGCACGGCATTCAAATCATAGCCATGACGCACTCCTTTTCGATATTCATAATACCCGGCCGCTCCGATCATGGCGGCGTTGTCCGTGCAGAGGACGGGACTGGGGCGGTAAAATTTCACGCCGCGCGCCGCGCACTCCCGCTCGAAGGCGTCCCGCAGGGCAGAGTTGGAAGCCACGCCCCCCGCGATGGCGAACCGATCGATCCCAAACTCCCGCACCGCCGCCAAGGAATGTTCCACCAGCACATCGACCACCGCACGCTGGAAGGACGCCGCCACGTCCGCGGTACGGATTTCCTCCCCCTTCATGCGGCATCCGTTCAGGTAATTGAGTACCGCGCTCTTCAAACCGCTGAAGCTGAAATCGTATTCGTTTCCCGCCACCTTCGCTCTGGGAAAAGGAACCGCACAGGGATCTCCCTCCGCCGCCAGTCTGTCGATCTTGGGGCCGCCCGGATATCCCAGCCCCAGCGCGCGGGCCACTTTGTCGAACGCCTCCCCCGCCGCATCGTCTCTGGTCCGCCCCACAATCCGGTACACGCCGTAATCCTCCGTCAGTACCAGATGGGAATGTCCCCCCGAGGCCACCAGACACACAAACGGCGGCGCAAGTTCCTCATGTTCGATATAGTTGGCGCTGATATGCCCGTTGATATGATGCACCCCCACCAGCGGAATCCCCGTGGCAAAGCATATCGCTTTGGCCGCGGACACGCCCACCAGCAGCGCGCCCACCAGCCCCGGCCCGTAAGTCACCGCGACGGCCGACAGCTCCCGCAGGGAAACCCCGGCCTCCGAGAGCGCCTGTTCGATCACCTGATTGATTTTCTCGATATGTTTGCGCGAGGCGATTTCCGGCACCACGCCGCCATACACGGTATGTAACGCAATCTGGGAGGCTATCACATTGGATAAGACCTCCCTGCCGTTTCTCACCACCGCAGCAGCCGTCTCGTCACAGGAGCTTTCGATGGCTAATATGTAAATATCCTTAGTTTCCCCCATGCCAATCTCCATTCCGCCCGGCCGGATCCCCAGAATCCTGCTTTTTCAATGTCATTCCGACTGGTCATTCGGACTGGTCTTCCAGATTCTCCACGTCCTCCCAGCCGAAAATTTTCCATTTTTTATTCTCATCCCGGCGCAGGAGATAGACTTGATTGGTCGTGTAGGTCTTCCCGGCCTGCGTGATATTGTAGCCGCACATAATTCTGGCAAAGGAATAGCCGTCCTGCTCAAAATGCTCCACATTGGTGCTGGAAGCCACGTTGAATCCCGTGATGCGCCGCTCGTTCTCACGGTAATCCTTCACATCCTCCTGCAGACGGATCAGATAGCTCCCCAGCTCATTGACCTCCAGCAGATCCTCGTCATAGAGTTCCCGCGCCCTGATCCCCAGCGCCTCAATCTCCTCCTGCGTGCCTTCTTCATTATAAAAACAGCGGAGAAGCTCGTTGTAATATTTAACCACTTCCTTGGGCGTGGCCGGATAGTCCCTGCTTAAGTCACGCGCCAGCGTGGACCGGATCAAAGACTCGGTGTTGTCTTCCCTGTCCGCCCTGCTTTTGTTGGAGAGATAAGCGTAATATCCCACCACCGCCAGAATCAGGACGATAATGATAATCGTCGTGCGTGTCGTCGCCTTTTTCACCGTACCACACTCCTTTCCTCAGACTCATTCTTCTTCAAAATTCAGCTCCACGCTCCTGCCGTCCCGCGCGGCCACCGTATTCGGAAAGATTCTGCGCACCTCCCCCATAAACTCCTCCGGATGGGTCAGGGACGGGCTGTAGTGCGTCAGCCAAAGTTCCGGCACACCGGCGTCCCGGGCGATTTGAGCCGCCTCGTACATCGTCATGTGCCGATGCTCCTTCGCCTTGGCAATCTTGTCCGGTTCGCCGTACATTCCTTCCAATATCAGAAGATCCGACCCCTTGGCGTGGGACAAAATGCTCTCCGTCGGGCGGGTGTCCGTGCAATAGGTCACGCGCAGTCCCTTTCTGGCCGCCCCCAGCACCAGATCCGGCGTGTAGCGGCGTCCGTCCTCCTCGATCACTTCGCCTTTCTGCAGGCGGCTCCAGAATTTCATGGGAATCTCCAAGCTTTCCGCACGTTCTCTGTCAAACCTTCCCGTGCGCGCAATCTGCATACTATATCCATAGCATAACACATTATGGTTCACCTTGAAAGTCTCAATCTGAAATCCTTCAAAAGAAAATGTCTGCTCGTTCTCCTCAATCTCCATGCACCGCACCTCAAAAGGCAGTTCCGGCGCAATCACCCGGAGGGAACTGACCACTCTGGTCAGTCCCTTCGGCCCGATGAGCAGCAACGGCTGGGTGCGCTCGGCGTTTCCCATGGTGAGCAGCATCCCGGGCAGACCGCTGATATGATCCGCATGATAATGGGTAAAACAGATGACGTCGATGGGATTGGGACTCCAGCCCTTCTCCCGCAGCGCAATCTGCGTCCCCTCCCCGCAGTCGATCAGGATGCTTTTCCCGTTATAGCGCATCACCAGAGAAGTGAGCCATCTGTATGGCAGCGGCATCATTCCGCCCGTTCCCAGCAAACAAACATCTAACATAATTCCGTTTCCTCGTCCTCCTCCACGGGAATCTCGAATCCTGCCACAAATCTGTCATAGCAGTCCTCACACAGATCGAACCGGTGCCTCATTCCGTCTTTCCGGCTGAAATACCCAAATGTCCAATCCGCCGTAAAACAGCCCTCCCGCAAATAACTTCCCTCTGATTTTAATTCTTTTTTGCACTGATTGCAAATGACTTTTCCATATTTTTGCATTTTGTACCTCCCGCAGTCTGCCGTATCAAGATCTCAAGTATCGTGCCTTAATCAGTATACTATAAGAACGTCTCTGCGGGGCGTGGTAATTATTGGCGTCGCCACATGATCTTGGCGTCCTCTGTCGGCATCCGGTAAAAGCCCGGACGGACGCCCTCGGACACAAAGCCGAATTTCTCATACAGCCCGATGGCAGGGCGGTTGCCCGCGCGCACTTCCAGCGTGAAGTCGCGGATTCCCAGCGCCTCTCCTCTGTTCATCAGCTCTGCCAGCAGGGCGGACGCGATTCCCTGTCCCCGGAACGCCTCCCGCACCATCACTTTGTCGATATCCCCCTCGCTGCCCAGCACGGTCAGTCCCGCGCATCCCACGAGCAGTTCCCCGCTCTGCGCCACAAGATACAGGCTGTGGGATTGTCCGGGGAGTGCGGCAAACGCCGCCTCCGACCAGGGCATACTGAAGATTTCCCGCTCAAGCGCCGCCAGCGCCGGGGCGTCCTCCGCACAGATCGGCCGGATCAAAAGGCTCATGACGGCTCCTCCGACTGTACGAACCCGCCCCGGATCTGCCCGATCTGCTCTTTCTCGATCTGTTCCCGCTCCGCCTGACTCTTCCGCAGATACTCCGGTTTATGGTCTCCGGCGGACACGGTTCTCCCCTCGGCATAATACACGGCTCCTAACGCCGCGATGCTGCCCGCCCGCTGTCTGGCGCAGGATGCGGGGGCAAACCGCAGCGGAATCTCCACGCGCTCCAAAAGCCGCTCCCGATAGACCGGAACGCCGTCCCCCAGAAAAACCACGCCGCGCCCGGGACAAGTCTCCCCCAACCGGTTGACTTCTTCGATCAATTCCAAAATATCCGCCGCCGTCTGCGGCATCAGAACACGGGGCGCGTCATGGCCGGATCCTTCCCGGCCGCTTCCTTCGCCGCCTGCTCCTTCCCGGCCGTCCGCCCGCGCAAACTCATATATTCCCGTATAGACCTGCCCCCGTCTCGCATCGATCAGCGGGCAGACCAGATCGGCCGTCCCCCAGAGATTATAGGCAAGCCCTTCCAGCGTGGGAACCTCCACCAGAGGCTTTTCCAATGCAAAGCCCAGCCCCTTGGCGGTAGCCGAGCCGATGCGCAGCCCCGTAAAAGAACCGGGTCCGGAGGCAACCGCAATCGCATCCAGCGTGTCCAGCTCCAAATTCAGCATCCGCCGCAGCTCGTCCAGCATGGGAAGCAGCGTCTGGGAATGCGTCTTCTTATAATTGATATTGTACTCCGCAAGCAGCGTTCCGTCTTCCACAACGGCGGCTCCCGCCACCAGCCCGGAACTGTCCAATCCTAGAATTTTCATATCTATACCCCCGCATATCGCAGGTTCTGCCTGCGATACGCCACCAATCAATCGTTTATCTATTTCAAACTTCTGCTGTCCCGCCTCTCCTAAACGTGATCCTGCGGTAATCAAAGCCCTTGTCCAAGTCTTTCTCAATCACTATCTCCGTATACCGCGGGGGAAGAATCTCCCGAATCAGATCCGCCCACTCGATCAGGCACACGCCCTGTCCGTAAAAACAGTCCTCATACCCGATCTCTTCCATCTCCTCCACATCCGCAATGCGGTAGACGTCAAAGTGATAAAAAGGAAGCCTTCCTTCCTCATAGATCTGCACAATCGTAAAGGTGGGACTGCTCACCGGCCCCGTGACGCCAAGTCCCGCCGCCACGCCCTGCGTAAACACCGTCTTGCCCACGCCCAGATCGCCGATCAGGGTGTACACCTGCCCCGGCAGGGCCTCCTGCCCCAGCCGCCGCCCCAGCGCGTAGGTTTCCTCCGGCCCGTTCGTCTCCGCCACGACGTCCGGCGTCAGGGGAGCCGTTTGACCCAATTCCTCCCGGTTTTGATTCTGACTTCGGTTCTGATTCTGACTCTGATTCATATCCCGATTATCCTCAAAAATATTAGGCTCTTGCCCAACCATGGTCTGCCGCTCTTCCGCCGTCCGCCGTCTAACTGCGGATCCGCACTTTCTTTGGCGGCATATGCGTGGAAATCATTTCAATAACATCCGTTTCTTTATTTTTCAGCTCTCTCCGCGGAAAAATGGTGGCGTTGACCCTGCTCGTATAGACAATGATGCTGCGCCCCGTGGACACTGCCTTCACCATATCCTGCCAATCCTGATGCTGCTCCTCGCCGTTCTGGGACACGGTGATGCCCTGCTCGTCCAGCACATAGTGCAGCGGCTCTTGGAAAGCGGGATTGGCCGCCGCCTGCTGTCTGCTTCTCAGAAAGAGCGTCCACGGGAGATACACCAGCAGCACAATGCCCGCGGCCACAAACAAAAACTGCCCCCGCGCCAATCCCACCAGCACGGCCACCGCGCCCACGCCGCTGCCCAGAAGCCCCGAAGCGCTGTTATAGGCGTGCATCAACAAATAATCGTACAAATCTGCCGCTTGTATCTTCACATCCAGCTCCAACATGCGTCTCTCCTCTTTGATTCGATCCCTACCTTAGAAAAAGCACCTACAACCAATCCCTTGTAGGTGCTTTATTGATTCTCACAAAATAAATTATAGAGGCTTGACGCCAAAAAAGCAAGTGCCAAAATCATTCATGCCGCAAAGCTTCGATGGGACTTAGGCGCGCCGCCTTTCTGGCAGGGTAAATGCCGAAGAAAATACCCACCGCGGAAGAAAACAAGCTGGCGCCCAGCACGGTAACAACGTTGACCGAAGCGGTAAATCCCATGAGGGAGCAGACTCCCTGCGCTCCCAGAACCCCCAGCAGAATGCCGATCAGGCCGCCCAGCAGGGAGATCAGCGCCGACTCCGCCAGAAACTGCAATAGCACGGATCCCGTTCTGGCTCCCAGCGCCTTGCGGATGCCGATCTCTCTGGTGCGCTCCGTCACGGACACCAGCATGATGTTCATTACGCCGATTCCGCCCACCAACAGGGAGATCGCCGCCACAAATACCACGAAAACCGTGATATAACTGAGGATTTCATCCATTTGACTCATGTAGTCATTAAAGTTCTCCACCAGAATGGCATCCTTGCCACGGACTCCGTGTCGGTTTTCCATCAGGTGGACTGCTTTTTCCGCCACCTCTGTCGCATATTCCGCTCCATCGCTGATAATCAGCAGGTCATTCATTGTGACATAGAATCCATAAGAAGATGACACCACTGACAGCGGACACTCCATCGAGATGCGGTCAGACCCCATCATTCCAGAAAGCATGGAGGCATTGTCCTTCCGGATTCCGATGATCGTGAAGTCCCGGCTGATGCCATACATATTCATTTCCAGATTCATCCCGATCACATTGGTATTGCCGAAGAGCGTTCGGGCGCTGCTCTCCGTAATCACGCAGACCTGATTGGCGGAATAATAATCGTTTTCATTGAAGTAGCGCCCCTTGATAATCGGATCGTTGCTGGAATATTCCAGTCCCGGCATTCCCATGGTGGCCGTTCCCGAGAAGACGCCCTTGCGTCCCGTGAAGCTGCCGTTGAAGCCCCAGTTGGGCGTCACGGCTTTCACATGCGGCACTTTCTCTAAAATGGCGTCGATATCGTCCTCCGTAAACTCTACGGAGATTCCCTCCTCATTGCTCCCATAAGAATAGATGTAAATCTGGCCGCCCGCCATGGCGTTTAACTCGCTGTTGATGCCGCTTTTCACGCCGTTCCCGATCGAGATAATCATAATCACGGAGGAAATACCGATGATAATGCCCAGCATCGTGAGAATGGAGCGGCCCTTATTGCTCTTGATATTTAAGAGCGCTATTTTGATATATTCCCATATCTGTGCCATGAACGCCTCCTACATCTGAGGCATGACGGTCACGGTCATACCCTCCTCCAGACTTCCAAAATAAGTAACAATGACCTGATCTTCCTCGGTGATGCCCTCCAGAATCTCCGTGTATTCGTCGTTGGAAATGCCGCAGGACACGGGCTTTTTCACCACCACGCCATTCTCCGCCACATACAGGAAATCGCCGTCCCGATCGGCGTTGACCGCCTCCACGGGAACCAAGAGCGCATCTTCCACCGCCCGGGTATAAATGGTCAGTTTGGCGTCCATTCCCAAAATAATCCTGTCATCCGGCTCGTCGATATGAATCTCCACTCCCACCATGGGCGTATTGGATTCATTTCTGCTGGCCATGCGGTTGATCTTGCTCACGGTTCCGGCGTAGACATTGCCGGAGACGGTCACGTCCGCTTTCTGGCCTATGGACAGCTTCTCCACGTCCTGCTTGGAGGCGTTGAAGCTCACCTTGACCTCCCCGCTGCTCTCCAGCGTCAAAAGCTGCATCCCCTCGGTTACGCTGGATCCTTCCACGGCGTTCACCTCCGTCACCACACCGTCGAATTCCGCACACAGCCCCGCCTTGCCCTGATAATAGGCTCTCTCCGCCTCCGCATAGGCAATTCCCGCCAGCTCCCTGTCCGCCTCATAGGAAATTTTGTCATACGAGTCCATCACTCCGGCCTCGCCGCCGCTCTTCTGGCTCTCCATGCGCTGCTTGTATTCCTCATACTCCGCAATCCGCTCCTGCACGGCCGCAATCTCCTCATTCATCTCCGCCACATAATCCGAGGAACCGGCAATCTGCTGAAGGTAGGCGTTGCGCGAAATCTGCGCCTGTATGTCCTTCAGCTTCTTCTCTTTCTTGGCATAATCCGCATCGGAGGGGTCTAAGTTCTTCAACTCTTCCGTCAGCTTCTCCGCCTCCCTGTTCAGATCATAGCTCTCGTCCGCCAGCGCATTGTTGGTGTCGCGCTGGCTCTGGCTGAGTTTGGACTGTAAATCCTTCAGATACGCCTTATTGTCCGCAATCTGCTGTTCCAGCACGGGGATATTGATGTTGGCCTCGGAGAGCTTCGCCTGCCAATCCGCGCTGTCCGCCACAGCCCCGCTGTAATTGGCGTTGGATTTGGCCTGCTGCAGCGACGCTTCCCGGAACCGGCTCTCCAGCGCGGCGCTGTCATAGGCGATGAGTACATCCCCTTTTTTCACCGCATCCCCCGCCGCCACGTTGACCTGCTCCAGCTTTCCCGCTGCGGGCGCGAAGAAGACTTTTACCTGCTCCGCCGCCACGCTGCCGCTGGTGCTGACGCTCTCCTGCAGGGATCCCCGGCTGGGTGCGGCAGTCGTCACGACCGTTCCGCCGTCTCCTCCCCCGGCGCATCCCCGGCATATCAAAAACACCAGCACAAGCGCTATCACGGTAATGATAACAGCCGTTTTTTTACTTTTCTTTTTCCCCTTCTTCCTTTCCGCCTTCGTTTCTGCTTTTGTTTCTGCTTTTATTTCCTCTCCCGGCGTCTTGGTCTTCTTCCATAAATTTTTCATCTCATGCCTCCTGTATATCATCGGACTCGATGTGTCCGTCTCTGATCTTAATCACACGCTTGGCTCTGGCGGCAATCTCATTGTCATGGGTGATGAGAATCACCGTCCGCCCCTCCTCGTAAAGCTCCCGCAGGATATTCATGATCTCCGCGGTGGAATGGGAATCCAGATTTCCGGTGGGTTCGTCCGCCAGAATCACCGGCGGCGCCTGTGCGATCGCTCTGGCAATCGCCACGCGCTGCTGCTGACCGCCCGACATCTCGGCGGGTTTGTGACCCATGCGGTGAGAAAGACCCACCTTCTCCAACGCCGCCTCCGCCAGCTTTCCCCGCTGCGCCTTGGAAACCCCGCGGTAAATCAACGGCAGCTCCACGTTCTCCTTGGCCGTCAGATTGGGAATCAGATTAAACCCCTGAAAAATAAAACCGATTTCCCGATTGCGGATATCCGAAAGTTCGTCGTCACTCAAATCCGCCACATCCTGCCCATGGAGCCTGTAGGTTCCGCTGGAAGGCACATCCAGACAGCCCAGCATATTCATCAGCGTCGATTTCCCGCTGCCCGACTGCCCGATAATGGCCACAAACTCGCCCTCGTCGATCGTGACGCTCACATGATCCAGCGCCCGAACCTCGTTCTCCCCGGGATTGTAGACTTTGCAGATATCCCTAATTTCCACCAATGCACTCATGGTCTCTTCTCCTTACTCTCAACCTCTGTGATACCGCAGCCCGCCGAACGCACCTGCCGAATACTGCCCTTTGCTCCTGCCATTTGACGCCGCCTTCGCAGATTTCCGCATTCCGTTATGTACTACTGTATCATTTGAATAATACAATAATCCGGACGATCTGTCAATGCATTTATGACAGAAACTTGATAAAAAGCCCGGTCAGAAGGGAAAGAATCCGGCAAAGCGCAGCTCGAACTCTTTCACAATCATGACGCAGACCACGGTATGACACGAATTGTAATTCGGATTATAAGCAGAAAAGTAAAAGAAACAACTGTGATTTTTCTAAAGATTTTCTATAGAATCTGTTTTGTCAACGGGAACCGCCTTTTATTATGGGGCTGAGCGGCTTGTAAACCAACAGCGTGACAACGGAGACTGCCGCGCCTTTGAGGAGGTTCAGCGGCGCCACGCAGGCGGCCACAAAACTTACGACGCTCCCCTCGGACACCAGCGGATTGACTTTGGCTCCCATCTCCAGAATCTGATCCATGGGCAGATGAAACAGCTTGGAAAACGCAGGAAGCAGATAGACCGCGTTAAATGCCGTTCCGAAGATTGTCATCACAAGCGTCCCCGCCACACAGGCAGCCAGAGCGCTCTTTTTGCTCTTCCGGAAAGCGTATATCGTCGAGGCGGGCAGGATAAAACTGCAGCCCACCGCAAAATTCGCCAGATCTCCCACAAAAGCGGTGGAAGTCCCTTTGACAAAGAGCTTTAAAAGCACCTTCACCAACTCCATCATCACCCCCGCCATCGGTCCGAAGGCAAAAGCACCCACCAGAATGGGCAGCTCGCTGAAATCCAGCTCATAAAAGGCCGGCGCAAAGGGTACCGGGAATTCAAACAGCATTAAAATCATGGCGATGGCCGAGAACATCCCCGTCACCGCCATCTTCCGGGTCGAAAAAAGCGGCTCCCTGACCTTGCGCTTTTGCTGCGCCGCCTTCTCCAACAACACCGCCGCCGCAAAAACAGCCGCAATCACCGCCGCAAACTCCAAAACCGCCGCTCCGTTTTGCCTCACACTCTCCATTAATCCGTTCATTCTTTTCCTCCGTTTCCGGTGCGGCGGCACAAAGCGCGCCACGCCTTTGAGTTGGTCGGAAAATTCTTCGCAAAAAACCCCGAATCCAAAGGATTCGGGGACGCAAAAATCTCAGCCGCATAACGCCTGATATTCTTCTCTCATCCAGACTGTACTGTTGGTTCCGGAGTTGCACCGAATCAGCCATGGCAGGCTCTACGCCTCCCACAGGTTGCGGACTTTACCGCCAGTAGGGAATTTCACCCGACCCCGAAGAATTTTCTTTCTGAAATTTGTTCGATTGCTCTATCTGTCATTGTAATACGCTCTCCTCCGAAAAGCAAGGATTTTCTGAATTTACATAAGCAGTGAAAATTTCAACGGATTGTTCCGCAGCGTTTGACAGGAACGGGAAAATCTGCTACAATAAAAGCGCAAAAGGGAATACTGCCGATAGACGGTCAGCCCCGATTTAGCTAATTACAAAAAGCAACCGCATCCTTTGGCTGAGGGCGGTTACTTTTTTGTGTGGTTTATGTACGCTATCAGAATCGACACGATGATTCCAAGAATCATCAGAACAACCGTCAGCAGTTCATAGTCACTCATAAGCAATCCCTCCTTTCCCGGTTTTACCCGTTGTCAGAGGGATAGTCCCTCTGCAAAGAAGGACTGACCGCCTACCCGTTATGGCAGTACCCCGTAAAAATATTTTATCAGAAAATGTCGGACGCCACAAGAGCGATTCCGGCTCTTTTATTGTTTTTATTCCGCATGATTGCAGTAAATCTGAATTGCCTTATCAAGGAACTCTGCCGTACCTTCACCGCCATATTCATCAATATTCTGGGTAAAGTCACCGCCACCTGAATACATCTTTCCTAATCCACTCAAAATCTTGGTAGAGCAGGTGTATAAGTTTTCCGTAATGAAACCTTGTATTTTCTTTACTATGTCCTGTGCTTCAGGCGATGACGGATCTGCATCCTTTATCTCACCGGCTTCCTTGAAGAGCAGCAGGAACCGATCCGCCAGAAGATCGTCCTCTTCCTTTGAACGATCCTTCATTTTTTCCTGCATCTCTTTGTATTCCGGCGTATCTCTAAACAACTCTTTCGCCTGCCGCGAATACTCATCCAGTTTACTTCTATCAAATGCCTTAAAATCCATATGCTTCACTCCCAGCAATTTTATTCCAAGCGCAAAGTTCATCAGATTTTCAATATGTTCCTTCTTCAGCCTCAAAAGTTCTATCTGCTGCTCCAAAGCCTTTCCCCTGGCAAAATTGGGGCTGTTTATGATTGCCTTGATATCCTTCAGAGGAAATTCCAGTTCACGAAACAGCAGTATGTGCTGAAGGCGTTCCAGATCTGCATCGTCATACAGTCTGTATCCCGCATCAGTGTATCCCGTCGGATGCAAAAGCCCGATCTTGTCATAATATTGCAGAGTGCGTATACTCACTCCGGCAAGCTTGCCCACCTCATGTACTGTCATCATTGGCATATCCTCCATTCGCTTGGTAATATCAATATAAACTATTACGCAACGTAGGAGTCAATACCTTTTTCCACCTACACTTCCCCTTTGCCGCCGATCCGGTATCCCATCGCCAGCATGGCTTTTATGGTCTGCTCGGCCACCGCCCTGTCGTATGCCTTCTCCGAATCCGGAAGCTCCCCATACGCCACCAGACAGGGGTGGGTCTTTTGCTCGTCATCCCGATTTGGCCCATATGTCCAACCATCTTGAAAACGCTGTCTGGCCCACACGTCATGAGTATTTTCGGCCAGCTTCTCGACTAATTGCCGCAGTTCGGCGCTCAGTTCCACCTGTTCCGTATCGATCGGAGCCGGAATATATTGCTTCATATGTCTTCTCCTATCCCCGTCACCCGGGCGTGTTGGCTGCATTGATCTTCATGGTCAAACTGATGCGTTTCTTCGGCACGTCCACGGCCAGCACCTGCACTTCCACGATATCCCCCACGCTGACCGCCTCCAGCGGATGCTTGATAAACCGATCCGTGATCTGGGAGATATGCACCAGCCCGTCCTGATGGACGCCGATGTCCACAAACGCCCCGAAATCGATCACATTGCGCACCGTCCCCTTCAAAATCATGCCGGGTTTTAAGTCCTTCATGTCCAGCACGTCGCTGCGCAGGATGGGGCGGGGCATGTCGTCTCTGGGGTCTCTGGCGGGCTTTTCCAGCTCCCGCAGAATATCCGTCAGCGTAATCTCCCCGATGCCCAGTTCCTCCGCCAGAAGTTTTTTATTCCGAATGCGTCTCTCAAGGCCGGAGGGAACCTCCTGTGCGTCCGTTCCCTGCCTGCCCGCGCCCTGATTCCCGGCGCTCCGGCTCCCGCCATTCTGATTCCCGGCGCTCTGCTGTCCTCTCTCCGCATGTTCCGCCGGGGCGTCCGGCGCGTTCATCCCCGCCATTGCCGCGGCCAGCGCCTGTCCCATGGCGGTTCCGGTGTTGCGGACCCGGATCTGATTCCTGCCCTGCTCCCGTTTTCCGCCCTCCTGCTTCTGCGCTTTAGCGTCCCGCTTCGCGCCGCCCTCCAGCTGGCCGCCGCGCTTTTTTTGCTCAGCCGCCTTCTTCTGCATGGCTTTCACGTCCTCCATGGTCAGTTCCAGCTTCTCCAGCAGCCTGCCCGTTGCCTCATAGGATTCGGGGTGGACGCTGGTGGCGTCTAACGGGTTGTCGCCGTCCGTGATGCGCAGGAAGCCCGCGCACTGTTCGTAGGCTTTCGGCCCCAGCTTCGCCACCTTCAAAAGCTGTTTCCGGTTCGTGAATCTGCCGCTCTGCTCACGGTACTCCACAATGTTTCTGGCGATGGTCTTGTTGATGCCGGAGACATATTCCAGCAGGGAAGCGGAGGCGGTGTTCAGATCGACCCCCACCCGGTTCACGCAGTCTTCCACCACGCCGTTTAACGCTTCGCCCAGCTTTTTCTGGTTCATGTCATGCTGATACTGTCCGACTCCGATGGATTTGGGGTCAATTTTGACCAGCTCCGCCAAGGGATCCTGCAGCCTGCGGGCGATGGAAGCGGCGCTCCTCTGCCCCACGTCAAACTGCGGGAACTCCTCCGTGGCCAGTTTGCTGGCCGAATAGACCGAAGCCCCCGCCTCGTTCACGATCACATACTGCACCGACCTGTCCAATTCCTTTAAAAGTTCCACGATCACCTGTTCCGACTCTCTGGAGGCGGTTCCGTTGCCCACGGAGATCAGATCCACATGATAGGCGTCAATCAGCTTTTTCAGCTCCACCTTGGACTGCTCCACTTTGTTCTGAGGAGCGGTGGGATAGATGACTTTCGTATCCAGCACCTTGCCCGTGGCGTCCACCACCGCCAGCTTGCATCCGGTGCGGAACGCGGGATCCCATCCCAGCACGACTTTACCCGCAATGGGGGGCTGCAGCAGAAGCTGCTCCAAATTCTTGCCGAACACGCTAATGGCTCCGTCCTCCGCCTGTTCCGTCAGGCTGCTGCGGATCTCCCGCTCGATGGCCGGGGCGATCAGGCGCTCGTAGCTGTCCGTAAACGCCTCCCGAAGCTGGGGCGTGGTATAAGGATTGTCCGCGGTGACGGTCTGTTTCTCCAGATAGCGGAGAATGCGCTCCACCGGGGCATTGACTTTGACGGTCAAAAACTTTTCCGCCTCGCCCCGGTTTAACGCCAGCACCCGATGCCCGGCAATTTTCTTCACCGGTTCCTCGAATTGATAATACATCTCATAGACGCTCTCGGCCTTCTCGTCCTTGGCGGCAGCGGTGACGACGCCCTCCTCCATGGTAATCCTGCGTATGTAGAGGCGGTGGTCCGCATCGTCCGAGAGATTCTCCGCGATGATGTCTCTGGCGCCCTGCAGAGCCTCCTCCACCGTGGCCACGCCCTTCTCCTCCGAGAGGTACTTCTCCGCCTCAGCTTCCACGGGAGACTGGGTCTCCTGCGCCAGAAGAAACGCCGCCAGCCCGTCCAGCCCTTTCTCCCGCGCCACGCTGGCGCGCGTCTTGCGCTTGGGACGGTAAGGCCGATAAAGGTCTTCCACCACCACCAGCGTCTCCGCCGCCAGAATCTTCTCCTTCAGTTCCTCCGTCAGCATTCCCTGCTCCTCGATGCTTCCCAGCACCTGCGCTTTTTTGTCCTCCAGATTGCGCAGATACAGCAGTCTCTCATGAAGGTTTCTAAGCTGTTCATCATCGAGAGAACCCGTGGCCTCCTTGCGGTAACGGGCAATAAAGGGAATGGTATTCCCCTCATCGATCAGCTTGACCGCCGCTTCCACCTGCCATTTCTCCACCTGCAATTCATCTCGTAATTTCTGTAAAATATCCATTTTCCTCCTCCGAACGGCCGCCCCGAGGCGGTGTGCCGTCTGGCCGCCACGCGGCCCGTTTTGTCCACAACAGTATTATTTTATTAGATGTTCCCCTCCGATTCAAGATTTTTTAAAAAATATTTCCAAAAGCCCGGCAAATGTTTGCCATTTTCCGCAAAAAGTGCTACAGTAGAATTATATATGGAGGAGTGGCCTTATGGACAACAGTTATTACAATCCCAATTCCAATCATCAATACGTCAGCCGGAACATTCCTCCGAAACCGTCCGCATCTTGGAACGGTTTCGACATCGTCTCATTCATCTGCGGACTCTTCGCCCTAGCCCTGTTCTGCACAGGTGTGCTTTCCTTCGTCTTTGGCGCGCTGGGGATCCTGTTTGCAGTGCTTTCGAGACAACAGGGGCAGAAAATGCAGGCTTTCAGCGTCACGGGCGTCGTCCTCTCCGCCATCGGCATGTTGCTGGGGCTGCTCGCCCTCGTCGCTTATATCGTTCCTCTGATGATTCAACCGGCGCTGCAGGCTTCCTATGAACGCGGCTATGAGGACGGGTTGAACGAGTACTACGGCGGTTATTACGACGACTATTACTACGATGACTATTATGATGGTTACTTCGACGATTATTACTACGATGACTATTATGACGGGTACTTCGACGACTATTACGGCGGCTATAATGACGGCGATTATTACGACGACTACGGCGGCTATTATGATGGCGATTATTACGATGACTACGGCGGCTATTATGATGACGACTTCGGCGGCTACGGCGACGGGTACTCCGACGACTCCGGCGGCGGATATGATGATGGCGGCGGATATCCCGGCACGGATTATAATATTGACCCGTTCGCCCCGTATAACGGGTTTGACAACTATTGGTTTGAAGGTTTAAGCATCCTTTAGGAGGTATGGATATGACGATTTCCCCTTTGCAGAACAGTTACGGTTCCTATGACAAGACCATGACGCCGGACGGCAGGAATGCGGCCGGCAGGGACGGTCTTCCCGGCGTCGGCGGGAGACCGGACGGATCCGGCGGCGAATGCCAGACCTGTAAAAACCGCAAATACCAAGACGGTTCCGATGAGATGGTCTCCTTCAAGAGCGCCCAGCATATCTCGCCCGAGAGCGCGGCTTCCCGGGTGCGCGCCCACGAGCAGGAGCATGTGAGCAATGCCTACGCCAAAGCGGCCAAGGGAAACGGCAAGGTGCTTCAGGCTTCCGTCTCCGTCCGCCTTGCGGTCTGTCCGGAATGCGGCCGTTCCTATGTGTCCGGCGGCACCACCCGCACCCAGATCAAATACTATAATGAAGAAAATCCCTATCAGAAAGATTTGAAAGCCGCCGACCATGACAAATACGCCGGCATGAATCTGGACTACGCGGTCTAACACGCCTTGACGGCGGAAAACACGGCACGGACGGAGCGATTGGATGAGCGAATCTGCTATGAACGACGAATCTGCAACAAACAAATCTGCATACGAAAACAACGGAATTTTATCCGGCGTGCGCCTGAAGGCGCTGGCCAAGGCGGCGCTGAAAGGCAAATACGGAAAAATCATTCTGGCAGGCCTCACCGTGGGATCGATCACGGCCGCCTGTCAGTTTGTGTTGCTCTTCGGGGAATCTCTTTTCTTTGGCGTCGGCACCCTCTTCTACGAAATGCTGGCAAACGGTGTTTCTCTGGCGCAGCTGGAGCAGATGGCAGCGGACGGCAGTCTTATCGCCCCCTATCAGGATCTGCTCTCCGCCATCGACTACGGCCTGCAGATTCTCCTGAATCTCTTTACGGCCGTCTTCCAGATCGGCATGAGCCTCTTCTGCCTGAATCTGGCCTGTGGACGGTCTCCCCGCATCGCCGACGTCTTCCACGGATTCCGCAGCAGTCTGGGCAAATCCCTGCAGCTTACGGCGGTAGTCCTCTTGGTGGATCAGCTCTGCTCCCTGCCCTTCAATCTCCTCGTTTACCTGTTACAGCACAACGCTTCTTCGCAGCTGATTTTCTCTGCGGCCTTGCTGCTGATCGTCTGTGTTGCCGCATATATTCCCGTCAGCCTCGGACTCTCGCAGGTCTTCCTGCTCACGCTGGACTTTCCCGGGTATTCCGCCGGGGAAATCATAAAGCTGAGCAAACGGATCATGTCGGGACACAAGAGCCGTCTGTTCTGTATTCAGCTCAGTTTCCTTCCATTGATCCTGCTCAGCTTCCTCTCTCTGGGAATCGGCAATCTATGGCTCACGCCTTATATGAATGTCACCTACACCTTCTTTTTCCTAAACCTGATGCAGGCGAGAAGCCGGAACGCTGCGGCTTGATCGGCCTGATACGGCCGCCCTACGATTCCGACGTGTTAATCCATTTCAGATATCCGTTGATGAACAAATCCAGCGCGCCGTCCAGCACGGCGTCCACATTGCCCGTCTCCACCTCCGTGCGGTGGTCCTTTACCATCGTATACGGCTGCAGCACATAGGAACGGATCTGGTTCCCCCAGCCGATCTCCTTGACCTCTCCCCGGATATCGGACAATTTCTCCACATTGGCTTCCTGTTTCAGCAGAAACAGCTTTGCCTTCAACATCTGCATCGCCTTGTCTTTGTTCTGGAACTGGCTTCTCTCATTCTGACACTGTACCACCGTTCCCGTGGGAATATGGGTGATCCGAATAGCGGAGGATGTCTTATTGATGTGCTGGCCGCCCGCGCCGCTGCTCCTATAAGTATCAATGCGCAGATCTTTCTCGTCGATCTCCACGTCCAGATCTTCCTCGATATCCGGCATCACGTCCAGCGATACAAAAGAAGTCTGGCGCTTTCCCTGTGCGTTGAAAGGCGAGATACGCACCAGACGGTGTACGCCTTTTTCGGATTTCAGGTAGCCGTAGGCATTGACGCCGTTGACTTGAAACGTCACCGATTTGATGCCCGCCTCGTCCCCGTCCAGATAATCCAGCACCTCCACGGCAAAGCCCTTCCGCTCCGCCCACCGGGTGTACATGCGGTAAAGCATCCCCGCCCAGTCGCAGCTCTCCGTTCCGCCCGCACCCGCATTCAACTTCAAAATCGCATTGTTCCCGTCATACTCTCCGGAGAGCAACGTTCCGATGCGCAGTTCCTCGAACTCCGCAATAAATTCATCCAATTCGCTGCGGATTTCCGCCGCCATGGATGCGTCGCTCTCCTCGTAACCCATCTCGATCAGCGTCAGGATATCCTCATACTGCGTGGACAGTTTATCGCACTGTCCCACCGTATCTTTCAGATTCTTGAGTTCTTTCATCTTGACATTGGACTTGTCAGGGTCGTCCCAGAAGCCGGGCGCCTCCATCTCCATCTCAAGCTCCTCGATCCGCTTTGCCTTATTCACCAAATCCAGAGAATCCCGCACCTCCGCAAGCGGAGCCTCATAAGAGAGAATCTCTGTCTTCATCTGATCCAATTCTACCATACAAGCCACCTTTTCCTAAGCGATACCTTGATCTTGCTTCCCCGGCGTCCCGAAGTTCAGGACTTGCGTCCGCAGCACTGTTTATATTTCTTGCCGCTTCCGCAGGGACAGGGATCATTGGGATAAATCTTGACGTTTTCGCGTTTCTTCGGCGCTTTCGCCAGCGAATCATCCTTGTTGGTTCCGGTGACTTTAGCCACCTGCTCGCGCTCCACCTTCTGCTCCACCCGGATGTGCAGCAGCAGACGCACGGTCTCCTCCTTGATGTTCTGCGTCATCTCGTCGAACATCTCATAGCCGCTCATCTTGTACTCTACCACAGGATCTCTCTGGCCATAGGCCTGCAGACCGATACCCTGCCGCAGCTGATCCATATCGTCGATATGATCCATCCACTTTCTGTCGATGACCTTCAAAAGGATGACGCGCTCCAGCTCGCGGATGGCCTCCGGCTCCGGGAATTCCGCCTCCTTGGCCTCATAGAGCTTTACGGCCTCCTCCTTCAGCTGCTGTTTTAAGCTGTTCTTCTTGCCCTTCTGCACCCGGCTCTCCGTCACCGGCGCCAGAGGCACCGTGGGCAGAAGCAGGGTGTTCAATTCCTTATAATCCCACGAATCTTTGTCCACATCGTCATTGATGCTGATATCCACGCAGTTTTCCACAATGTCCGTGATCATCTTATAGATATAGTCGCGCATACTCTCGCCGTTTAACACGCGGCGGCGCTCCTCGTAGATGATCTCTCTCTGCTCGCTCATGACGCGGTCATATTCCAGCAGATTCTTACGGATTCCGAAGTTGTTGTTCTCGATCTTCTTCTGGGCGGATTCGATGGCGCGGGTCAGCGACTGATGCTCAATCTCCTGCCCCTCGGGAATGCCCAGCGCATTGAACATGGTGATGAGCCTCTCCGAGCCGAACAGGCGCATCAAGTCATCCTGCAGCGAAATATAGAATTTGGATTCGCCGGGATCCCCCTGACGACCGGAACGTCCGCGCAGCTGATTGTCGATACGTCTGGACTCGTGGCGCTCGGTGCCGATGATTTTCAGCCCGCCCGCCGCCTTGGCCTCCTCGTCCAGCTTGATATCCGTACCACGGCCCGCCATATTGGTCGCGATGGTCACTGCGCCGTGGATTCCGGCGTCCGCCACAATCTCCGCCTCCATCTCATGAAATTTGGCGTTCAGCACTTTATGCTGAATGCCGCGCTTCTGCAGAAGACGGCTGATCTCCTCGCTGGCCTCGATGGTGATCGTACCCACCAGCACGGGCTGTCCCTTGGCGTGGGCTTCCTCCACCGCATTGATGATGGCCTGCAGTTTCTCCCCTTTGGTCTTGTATACGGCGTCCTGCAGATCCTTTCGGATCACGGGCATATTCGTCGGAATCTCCACCACGTCCATGCTGTAGATCTCCCTGAACTCATTTTCCTCGGTGAGCGCCGTACCGGTCATGCCGCATTTTTTCTCAAATAAATTAAAGAAGTTCTGGAACGTGATGGTGGCGAGGGTTTTGCTCTCCCGCTTCACTTTGACGTGTTCCTTGGCCTCGATCGCCTGATGCAGGCCGTCGGAATAACGGCGGCCGGGCATGATACGCCCGGTGAACTCATCCACGATCAGCACCTGATCGTCCTTCACCACATAGTCCTGATCCCGAAACATCAGGTTGTGCGCCCGCAGGGCGAGTATGATATTGTGCTGGATCTCCAGATTCTCCGGGTCCGCATAGTTCTCAATGTGGAAAAATTTCTCCACTTTCTCCACGCCCGCGCCCGTCAGATTGATCACTTTATCCTTCTCGTTGACGATAAAGTCCCCGTTCTCCTCCTGCACCACGCCCATGATGGCGTCGATCTTGGAGAGTTCCTGCATATCGTCGCCGCGCTTCAGCTGGCGCGCCAGATGGTCGCAGGCCTCGTACAGGGACGTGGATTTGCCGCTCTGACCCGAGATAATGAGCGGCGTTCTGGCTTCGTCGATCAGCACCGAGTCCACCTCGTCGATGATGGCGTAATGGAGATCCCGCAGCACAAGCTGCTCCTTGTAGATCACCATGTTATCCCGCAGATAATCAAATCCCAATTCATTGTTGGTCACATACGTGATGTCACAGCTGTAAGCCTGCTGGCGCTCCTCGCTGGTCATGCCGTTTAACACCACGCCCACTTTCAGCCCCAGAAATTCGTGTACCTGTCCCATCCACTCGGAGTCGCGCTTTGCCAAGTAATCGTTGACCGTCACCACATGGACGCCCTTGCCCTCCAGCGCATTCAGATAGGCCGGCAGGGTGGACACCAAGGTCTTGCCTTCACCGGTGCGCATCTCCGCAATACGCCCCTGATGGAGGATGATGCCGCCGATGAGCTGCACACGGTAATGTTCCATGTTCAGCACGCGCTTTCCGGCCTCCCGCACCGTGGCGAACGCCTCCGGGAGCAGATCGTCCAACGTCTCTCCCTCCGCCAGTCTCTTTTTGTACTCTGCCGTCTTCCCGCGGAGTTCCTCGTCCGAAAGCGCCTGCATGGCGGGACGAAGCTCCTCGATCCGGTCCACCAACGGCTCGATGCGCTTCAATTCTCTGCTGCTGTGGGTACCGAAGATTTTTTCTATCAATGTCATATAATATCCCAACCGATCTGCGCCATGCCGCCGGGCGCGAATTTGCCGCACGGTTCTCCGGGCTGTCCCCGGATCGCACGGCTTAAAGAATATTGTAACAGATTCACCGCGCAGATTCAACTCCCCAATTCTCATGAGTTGTGAATTTTTCCCGCGAATGATAAACGAATGATAAACAAAGTATAAACTTTGCGTAAAATAATTATGCCGCAAAAGCAGCTAGGGTAAAGTTTTTGTAGGAAAATGAAATAGATAAGAGAAGAAAGCACCTG
>JAMPGV010000048.1 GCA_023663735.1 Muribaculum sp.
AAGCAACTGATTTTTCCGGTCGTGAGATTGCGAGGGCGGCTTACAATGACAGGAATAGTGATTACGGTTGGAATGTCGATCATATTCTGCCACAATCAAGAGGTGGAAAAACAGCAGATTATAATTTGGTTTGTTGTCATATTCTGACCAATGATGAGAAAGCGGACAGATTCCCTTGTTTCAAGGCTAATGGAAAAGCGTTTGAGATTCAAAAGAGACAGAATCATTATGAAATCATTGTGCGAGACACCAAACAGCAAGCAAAAGGTGATGAGGTTGTAAATTTTTTAGACGCAGCACAGGGACTTAGATGCTGGAAGCAATGCAAGTCCCGTAACAAGAGTGTCTTTGTTGGATATGTCAAGATTAGAGTCGAAGTGTCCAATGAATCCAATCAACTGCTTGAAAGATTCGAGAAATTTTTGGCTGAATTATTTTCTACAGAAAGTATTTTTGCTGAGGATGATGGCAAAGACTATTTCAATGGTTGTTATATGTGGAATGTGCAGCGAAAGCGGGTTTTTGTTTTTACAGTTATTATTGACGATGTCCCAACAGTGAAAGATACCGAAAATTTTCTTGATGACTGTGTGGCGTTGAATACTTATCGTAATTATTTTATAAAATGTACTGGTTTTGAGGGCATTCAGATTGCTTGCGGGATGAAGCGCTATGAGAGCTATTTTGAAATGTCTTTGAACTATAAAAAAGATATTATAGAAAAAAAGGTACAGTTTTATGATTCCCTGATAATTGATGAGCTTGTAAAAATCAATACCAGCGCTGAAAATCGTCTAAAAAGTACTTTCCCTCAAAATGGGTTTTACCCTTATAATCTTATATTTACAAAATTAAACAGGGATCTTGAAAAAATGGGTTGAGACGAAGTGGAAGTATGATTTGTAAACGTTTTGAAGAGAAGCCGGGCAACAGGCTTTTCTTTTATGGCAGGTTTGGCCGGTGGCATTTGATCCGTATGCAAAAGCGATAGGAAGGATAGATGATATGTCAGAAAATGTATCACAACTTTAAGACAACCTGATACCATGGAACCGTGTCAGAAATTTTGTGTGAGTATATTAAGTGCTGACTGCTTTCGACTTTGAAAACAACGGACAACACAATCCTAATATGGGTCACACGGCTATTCCGCGCGGGAGAATGTCAACAACATCGAGGCGACGCATCGGCTGTCGGACTTTTGGAGGTCCGGCAGTCATTTTGTGTGAGGACTTCAAACGGGGCTGTATCATCAGACCATAAAATCAGAATACGGATGACATCCAAAGACTTCTGTGATAAAATATTTGTGGCTGCTGAAGAAAATACATTGCAAATCCGCTCTATTTGTGATACACTAACATTCGATGGGTATGATAAAAAAATAACAATCAAAACGGATCAAATAACAGCAAACGAAATCACAACGAATCGAATAACAAAGATGGAGGAGAAGAGAAATGGCGAAAAAAGTGGTATTGGCAGGCGCGTGCCGCACGGCGATCGGCACAATGGGCGGAAGCTTAAGCACAACCCCCGCCGCAGAGCTGGGCGCGATCGTAATTAAGGAGGCATTGAACAGGGCTGGTGTTGCGCCCAAACAGGTGGATCAGGTCTATATGGGATGCGTCATTCAGGCCGGCTTAGGACAGAATGTGGCTCGTCAGGCGTCCATCAAGGCCGGGCTTCCCATCGAAGTGCCTGCCGTGACTATGAACGTGGTGTGCGGTTCCGGACTCAACTGTGTGAATCAGGCCGCGCAGATGATTATGGCGGGGGACGCAGACATCGTGGTTGCGGGCGGCATGGAGAACATGTCCATGGCTCCCTATGCGATTCCGCAGGCGCGTTACGGCTACCGGATGAACAACGGCACGCTGGTGGATACCATGATTAAAGACGCTCTCTGGGACGCTTTTAACGATTATCATATGATTAAAACCGCGGACAATATCTGCGAGGAATGGGGACTGACCAGAGAGGAGCTGGACGAGTTTGCGTTAAAGAGCCAGCAGAAGGCCGAGGCGGCTCAGAAGAGCGGCGCGTTCAAGGCGGAGATCGTTCCCGTGGAAGTGAAGAAAAAGAAGGAGACGATCGTCTTCGACACCGACGAAGGCCCCCGGGCAGGTTCCACCATCGAGGGACTGCAGAAACTGCGTCCGATCAATCCGGGCGGTTTCGTGACGGCGGGCAATGCCTCCGGCATCAACGACGGCGCTGCAGCCATCGTGGTGATGAGCGAGGAGAAGGCGAAGGAACTGGGCGTGAAACCCATGGCAACGTTTGTGGCGGGAGCGCTGGCGGGCGTCCGTCCCGAAGTGATGGGTATCGGTCCCGTGGCGGCCACCAAGAAAGTGATGGCCAAGACGGGCATGAAGATCGAGGACTTTGATATCATCGAGGCGAACGAGGCTTTTGCGGCACAGTCCGTGGCGGTTGGCAAAGATCTGGGGATCGACGTGGAGAAACAGCTCAATCCCAACGGCGGCGCTATCGCTCTGGGGCATCCCGTGGGCGCGTCAGGATGCCGGATTCTGGTGACGCTGCTCCATGAGATGCAGGCAAAGGGTGCGAAGACCGGTCTGGCTACTCTGTGTATCGGCGGCGGCATGGGTTGCTCCACCATTGTAAAAATAGAGGACTAGGCGGCTGACGGAACTTGCCGCAGACGCAGAGCGGACGGAACTTGCCGCGGATGCGGGAACAGAAAAACTGCCGCATGAGCGGCGGAACGGGAGAGAACGATGGATTATATTTTATACGAACAAAAGGGTGATTACGCAGTCATCACCATCAACCGGGAGAAGGCGCTGAACGCTTTGAATTCTCAGGTTTTGGAAGAACTGGACGCGGTGCTTGACGGCGTGGATTTGGAGCAGGTGCGCTGCCTGATTGTCACCGGGGCGGGGGAGAAATCCTTTGTGGCCGGGGCGGATATCGGCGAGATGAGTACGCTGACGAAGACGGAGGGCGAGGCGTTCGGCAAAAAGGGAAATGATGTGTTCCGCAAGCTGGAGACCTTTCCCATCCCCGTGATTGCAGCGGTGAACGGATTTGCGCTGGGCGGCGGATGCGAGCTGGCGATGAGCTGTGATATCCGCATCTGTTCCGACAATGCAGTGTTCGGACAGCCTGAGGCGGGGCTTGGCATCACGCCGGGATTCGGCGGCACCCAGCGGTTGGCCCGCATTGTGGGCGTGGGCATGGCGAAGCAGATGATTTATACCGCGCGCAATATCAAATCGGACGAGGCGTACAGGATCGGTCTGGTCAATGCGGTTTACGCAAAGGAGGAACTGCTTCCCGCAGCGGAGAAGATGGCGGCGGGCATCGCAAAGAACGCCCCCATTGCCGTGCGCAGCTGCAAAAAGGCCATCAACGAAGGACTGGACGTAGATATGGACGCGGCTCTCGTCATCGAGGAGAAGCTGTTCGGCGGCTGTTTTGAGACGGAGGATCAGAAATACGGCATGGCTTTTTTCCTAGATAAAAACAAAGAGAAAGTGAAGGAACCTTTTCAAAATCGTTGAACCTATTCGGAGGCATACCGACAGGATACCGTAGGGATACTGATAGGGTGCCGATACGCCGTATAGGACACAGAGCAAGATGAAGCAGAAGGAGGATGTAAAATGAAAGTAGGTATTATCGGCGCGGGAACCATGGGTTCCGGAATCGCACAGGCATTTGCCATGACGGACGGTTACGAAGTCTGTCTCTGCGATATCAAGCAGGAGTTCGCGGACGGCGGCAAGGCGAAGATTCTGAAGAATCTGAATTTCTTGGTGGGCAAGGAGAAGCTCACGCAGGAGAAGGCGGACGCCATCGCGGCCAAGATTGCCACAGGATTAAAAGACATCTGCACGGACTGTGATCTGGTGATCGAGGTTGCGCCCGAGAACATGCAGATCAAGAAAGACACCTTCAAGGAACTGCAGGCGATTGTGAAGCCCGAGTGTATGTTTGCCACCAATACGTCTTCCCTGTCCATCACGGAGATCGGCGCGGGACTCGACCGTCCCATGATCGGTATGCACTTCTTTAATCCCGCCGACCGGATGAAATTGGTGGAGGTGATCGCGGGCGAGAATACCCCCGCGGAGCTGGTGGAGAAGATCAAAGCCGTGGCCGCAGAGATCGGCAAGACGCCCGTGGAGGTGAAAGAAGCTCCCGGATTCGTGGTGAACCGGATTCTCATTCCCATGATCAACGAGGCGATCGGCATTTATGCGGACGGCATCGCCAGCGTGGCGGATATCGACGAGGCCATGAAGCTGGGTGCGTCCCACCCTATGGGGCCTCTGGCGCTGGGCGATCTGGTGGGACTGGACATCGTGCTTGCCATTATGGAGGTATTGCAGAACGAGACCGGCGATCCCAAGTACCGTCCTCATCCCCTGTTGCGCAAGATGGTGCGCGCGGGCAAGCTGGGTCGCAAGACCGGCAAGGGATTCTACGATTACGGCAAGTGATCAGGATAAAGTCCCGGCTTGAGAAAGCCACATAATGTTCCATAGAATAAAAACGGCGTGGAGACAGCCGGAATGAGAAAAGCCGGAAACAGAAAAGCCGGAATGAGAAAAGCCGGAAACAGAAAAGCTGGTAACAGAAAAGCCGAAATCAGAAAAGCCGGAAACAGAAAAGCTGAAATCAGAAAGACTGGAATCCAAACCGCCGGAAACAGATAAAAAATAAGGAGAAAGATCATGGATTTTACTTTGAGCAAGAAACATGAAATGGCGCGCACTCTTTTCAGAGAGTTTGCCGAGAAAGAAGTAAAGCCCCTGGCGCAGGAGGTGGACGAGACGGAGGAATTCCCCCGTGCAACCGTCGAGAAAATGGCGAAGGCCGGCTTTATGGGAATCCCCATCCCCAAGGAGTATGGCGGGCAGGGCTGTGACGTCCTGACCTATGCAATGTGCGTGGAGGAGCTGGCGAAGGTGTGCGGCACCACCGCAGTCATCGTGTCGGCTCACACATCGCTGTGCTGCGACCCCATCCTCACCTACGGCACCGAGGAGCAGAAGCAGAAGTATCTGCCGGATCTGGCCGCAGGCCGCAAGATCGGCGCGTTCGGGCTTACCGAGCCGGGTGCGGGTACCGATGCGCAGGGACAGCAGACCAAGGCCGTGTTAGACGGCGACGAGTGGGTGGTAAACGGTTCCAAGATCTTTATCACCAACGGCAAAGAGGCCGATGTGTATGTAATTTTTGCCGTGACCGGAATCACGGAGAAAAAGGGCCGTCCCTTCAAAGAGATTTCTGCGTTTATCGTGGAAAAAGGAACGCCCGGCTTTACGTTCGGCACCAAAGAGAAGAAGATGGGCATCCGAGGTTCCTCCACATATGAGCTGATTTTCACGGACTGCCGCATTCCCAAGGAGAATATGCTGGGGCAGCAGGGCAAGGGCTTCAATATTGCAATGCATACGCTGGACGGCGGACGAATCGGTATCGCCGCGCAGGCGCTCGGCATTGGCGAGGGCGCGCTGGAGAGAACCGTGGAGTACACCAAGGAGAGAAAACAGTTCGGCAAGTCCATCAGCGCTTTCCAGAATACCCAGTTCCAGCTCGCCGACATGGCGACCAAGGCGCAGGCCGCACAGTTCCTTGTGTATAAGGCAGCCTGCACCAAGGATCAGTACACGAAAGACCACAAGACCTCCTATGGCGTGGAGGCGGCCATGGCGAAGCTCTATGCCGCAGAGATGGCTATGGAAGTGACCACCAAGGCCGTACAGCTTCACGGCGGTTATGGATATACCAGAGAGTATGACGTGGAACGCATGATGCGCGACGCCAAGATCACCGAGATTTACGAGGGCACTTCCGAGGTGCAGAGAATGGTGATCTCCGCGGCTCTGCTGAAATAAACCGGAAAACCGACAAATATAAAGGAGTGAAAATACAATGAAAATCGTTGTTTGTATCAAGCAGGTTCCCGATACCAAGGGCGGCGTAAAATTCAATCCCGACGGTACGTTGGACAGAGCTGCCATGATGACTATTATGAACCCTGACGACAAGGCCGGACTTGAGGCGGCTTTGAGATTAAAAGACCAGTACGGCGCGGAGGTCACCGTACTCACCATGGGACTTCCCAAGGCGGAGGACGTACTCAGGGAGGCGCTGGCCATGGGCGCTGACAAGGGTGTGCTGGTGACGGACAGAGTGCTGGGCGGCGCCGATACATGGGCGACCTCGCAGACCTTGGCCGGAGCGCTGCGCAATATGGAATATGATCTGATCATTACCGGACGTCAGGCCATCGACGGCGACACCGCACAGGTTGGCCCTCAGATTTCCGAGCATTTGAACATCCCCGTGATTTCTTATGCGCAGGATATCAAGGTGGAGGGAGACAGCGTGATCGTGGAGCGTCAGTTTGACGACAGATATCATGTGTTGAAAGCCAAGATGCCTTGTCTGGTGACCGCGCTGGCAGAGTTGAACGAGCCGCGTTACATGACGCCCGGCGGGATTTTTGACGCCTGCGAGGCGGAGATTACCGTGTGGGGAAGAGCGGATCTGAAAGATGTGGAAGATTCCAATCTGGGTCTGAAAGGTTCTCCTACCCAGATCGCAAAGGCTTCCGACAAAGTGAGAAAGGGCGCCGGTGAGAAGGTGGCCTTGGATCCCACGGAGGCAGTTGACTACATTGTGGGCAAACTCAAAGACAGACACGTTATCTAAGAAGCGCCGTCCAAGCGGCAGAATGAGAGGAAATACAATGAATTTAGAAGAATATAAGGGCGTATATGTCTTCGCACAGCAGGTGGACAATTGTATCAACAGCATCGCCTTCGAGCTGATCGGCAAGGGCAAAGATCTGGCTGAGACGCTGGGGACGGATGTGACTGCTGTATTGGTGGGCAGCGGCGTGAAGGGGCTGGCAGACGAACTGGCCGAGTACGGCGCGGACAGAGTGATCGTGGTGGATGATCCGGAATTGAAGGAATACAGGACGGAGCCGTATGCACATGCGCTCGCTTCCGTGATCGAGAAGTACAAGCCGGAGATTTTTCTGGTGGGCGCAACGGCCATCGGGCGCGATCTGGGACCCCGCGTCTCCGCCAGAATCCACACGGGCCTCACGGCGGACTGCACCCAGCTGGAGATCGGTGATTTCCCGATGAATCCCATTCCGGGCAAAGAGCAGAAGCACAATCAGCTGCTCATGACCCGTCCCGCGTTTGGCGGCAATACCATCGCGACCATTGCCTGTCCCGACTTCCGGCCGCAGATGGCCACGGTTCGTCCCGGCGTGATGCAGAAGCGGGCGAAACAGGCCGGCGCAAAGGCCAATATCGAGGAGTTCAATCCCGGATTTACGCCGGACAATAAATATGTGGAGATTCTGGAGATCGTGAAAGCGGTAAGCGATACCGTGGACATCATGGACGCCAAGATTCTGGTATCCGGCGGAAGAGGCGTGGGAAGCCCCGAGAACTTCAAGCTGCTGGATGATCTGGCGGAGGCAATCGGCGGCACGGTGAGCTGTTCCCGCGCGGTGGTGGACGCAGGCTGGAAGCCCAAGGATCTACAGGTGGGACAGACCGGCAAGACCGTCCGCCCCAATGTGTATTTCGCGATCGGCATCTCCGGCGCAATACAGCATCTGGCAGGTATGGAGGAATCCGATATCATCATCGCAATCAACAAGGACGAGACCGCGCCGATCTTCGATGTGGCAGACTACGGCGTCGTGGGCGACTTGAACAAGATTCTGCCCGCCCTGACCGAGAAGTTAAAAGCCGAGATGGCGGCTAAATAAGAGTATTCACAACAATCCGCGCCTTCAAAAGAGGGCGCGGATACTTGTAAAGGAGACGTTCCATGAGACGTGCGGGGGCGCTGGAGGATTTTTCAGACGGGAAATTATATGACGACAACGACATGGTGAAGGCGGACTGCCATGGCTGTAAAGGCTGCAGCGACTGTTGCCGGGATATGGGAGAGTCCGTCCTGCTTGACCCCTATGACGCGTACCGGCTGACGGTGGGGCTGGGCAGGCCTTTTGCGGATTTTCTGGAAAAGGAAATCGGGCTTGGCGTGGTGGACGGCTATATTCTGCCGCATCTTCGGATGGCGGGGGAAGGAGGCGCGTGTGCGTTTCTGGATTCGGCGGGCAGATGCGGCGTACATGCCCTGCGTCCCGGCGTGTGCCGCCTGTTTCCCATGGGGCGTTATTACGAGAACGGCGTTTTCCGGTATTTTGTGCAGTCCGGCGTATGCAGGGCGTCCCGTTCCAAGGTCAAAGTGAGCAAATGGGTGGACACGCCTGACCAGGGCCGCTACAGAAGCTTTGTCACGGACTGGCACTATCTGCTGAACGGGGTGGAAGAGCGCCTCAAGCGGACGGAAGACGACATGTTTCGGAGAGAATTGAATATGCTGTTATTGAAGACCTTTTATCTGGCGCCCTATGACGGGGCGCGGGATTTTTATGAACAGTTTGGAAAGCGGAAGGAGGAGTTTCATGCATTCACCCCTTGAGATTGCAAGAAATTTTGTGGAGATCGGAATCCATAAGGTGAGGCTGTCGGCGTTTAAGATGGTGGTGCTGGGCATTTTTGCGGGTATCTTTATCGGGTTTGCGGGCATCGGTTCCACCACCGCTTCTGCCACCGTCGCCAATCCGTCCGTGGCGAAGCTGGTGGGAGCGTGCGTGTTCCCGGCGGGAATGGCCATGGTGCTGGTGGCGGGTAGCGAACTCTTCACGGGCAACAATCTGATCGTGATCGCCCTGCTGGAGAAAAAAATCCGATGCCGTGAAATGTTGAAAAACTGGATCTGTGTGTTTGCAGGGAATTTCATCGGCGCGGCGTTCGTGGCGGTGCTGGTGGTGTACGGTCATACGCCGGATCTGTTCGAGGGGCTGCTGGCCGAGAAGGTGGTGGCCGCGGCGGTGTCCCGCGTGACACAGACTTTTCCGGAGGCTTTCATCCGCGGGATTCTCTGCAATATTTTGGTCTGTATTGCGGTCTGGGCGGCCTTTGCGGCCAAGAAGGTGTCGGGGAAACTGCTCATGAGCTTCTGGCCGGTGATGCTGTTTGTACTCTGCGGTTTTGAACACAGTATCGCGGATATTTATTTTGGCGTCGCAGGTCTCTGCGCGGCGGCGGAGTACGGCATCGAGGCGGCGGGACTGACCTGGGGCAGTTTTCTGGTGCGCAACCTTCTCCCCGTGACTCTCGGCAATATTGTGGGAGGCGCCGGGGTGGTAGGATGCGGCTACTGGCTGATGTTCCTGCGCCATACGCCCGGGTATGCGCTGCCGATTCAGGACGAGCAGCGGGAGCTGGATATTGCGGAGGAATATTAAAAGGAAAATTGGCGAAATTTGGAAATATGGAACATGAGAATGTTTTCATTGCAAAAGTTCCGGCAATATAGTAAAATATATATGACTTTAGGCAATCGGGTACAGGTGGAACAGACCGAATGGGCGGTCTTGCGGGAACAATACTCAATACGATGCCCAAATTGAAACGAACGGAGTTTGTTTGATGGAAAGTCAGAATATTTACGAGGTGAAAATAAACAAAAATACATATGACGTTGTCTCCGCCAATACGGCATTCTATGCCTTTATCGGGAACAGGCTTTACGGAACGTTCGACAAATTGCTGGCTTCCGAGGACGTGGAACATCTGGCAGAGTATTTAAAGGCGGGGAAAGACGTATTGTTGACCATGCTCACGGAGGAGGGCGAACCCAGAAATTTTCTGGCGGTTTTTTCGGCTCAGGACGATGTGCTGGTGGATATCCGGCTGCTCCTGCTGGACGAGCTGCAGGAGTGGGAACGGCAGAACCGATATTTGGTCGATAAGAAAAACGGGATTCTGAGTCTGTACGGAGACTATTTTTTCGAGTATGAAGTGGCTGCAGATGTGTTCCGGATTTATGCCGCGGATCGTTTTGAACAAAATGTGCTGTCCGTGAGTTTTGCGGAGTTTGAGCAGAAGCTTCTGGAACGCGCGGACACAGACAACGAGAAGGAAGTCAAGACGCTGCTCGATACGCTGCGGGGAGGAACGGAGCGCTATATTATCAATATAGCCGGAGATATTCTGGAACTCAAGGAGACGGCGTATACGCTGTTGAAGGGGCTGTCCTATTACGAGCAGGGCGAATATGTGTACTCTACGGGCTATATCCATTTTTGGAACGAACGCTCCATGGAGGAGGCCGATACGAAACGCGCGCTGGAGCGAGATTACCTCACCGGGGTGCTTACCAAGGCGGAGATTTCCAATCTGGCCATCAATATTGTGGATGTGAAGAAGGTCAGCAATGTGACCATCGCCATCATCGATGTGGATTATTTTAAGAAGGTCAACGATGTGTACGGCCATATGATGGGAGACGAGGTCTTGAAGCGGGTGGCTTCCATCATACAGAATGAAGTGCGCGACGACGGGCTGGTAGGACGGTTCGGCGGAGACGAGTTTCTGGTGATTTTCTACAATGCCTATGATATGGAGACCATGCGTGAACGGCTCCGAAGCATCAAGAACAGCGTGGCTTCCAGCTTTGTGAAGACGAAAGCCGGGGAGGATATCTCCATCACGCTCTCTATCGGATGCGCCGCTTACCCCAAGGATGCGGACAATTACGAGGATCTGTTCTTTTTGGCGGATTTCGCCCTCTACAGAGCGAAAGAAAAGGGCCGCAACCGCTATATCATTTACAATCGGGACAAACATGGCGCTTTGGAGGATCTGAAGAATACCAAGATGTCCATGAACACTTTGAACAGCCGCGGCAACATGTCCCCGGCGGAGCTGGTCTGCGCCATGCAGGATAAGGTTTACACCGGACAGGAATATCCGCTGGATCAGCTGTTGGACGATGTGGCATTGAACCTGAATATTCAGAGAGTGATGCTGTATGCGGGGCATCCCGCCAAGCTTGTGGGCATGGCCGGAGCAAACCGCCTTTCCAAAGAAACGATTGAACTTACTGCGGATTATCTGTCGGTACCCGCCTTGACTAAGCTCTTTGACGAGACGGGAGTGCTGGTTGTAGACAATATCAGGAGGTTTGAGACTTCCAGTCCCACATTGTATGAGAAACTGACCAAACAGGGCATTCTCTCGTTTGTCCACATTCGGTTTCGGGATCAAAACGGGATGGAGGCCACACTGAGCCTTGAATTTGTAAAAAGCGTCATGACATGGAATCGCACGCACCTTCCTTATTACCGGCTTCTGGCCAAACTTTTGTCGGAGTATGATCTGGGGGGGTAAAAAGCTGCGATATCTAGCGAGGAATGTGGATGAGCCTGAATGAGGATTTGAGAAATTGCAGAATTGTGATTCGGGACACGGATACGGAGCAGACGATTGCGGATACCACGATTCTTACCTACGATGCCGAGACAGGCAGAGTGGAGATTGAGTTTGACGGCGCCGGTCTGCCGGAACAGACGGTGATCAGCGCGCTGATTTTCAGCGCGGCGGGATTGTTTGAGAGCCATGGAACGGTGGGGGTGCAGGCAGAGGGGAAGACGGAGATCTTTCTCTATGAAGGAGCGGGGCGCAATGACAGACAGGCGGTGCGCTATCAGGTACACATCGTGGGCGAGGTGGATCAGATCGTCAGGCCGGAGGAAGGGAAACTTCCCGGCGGGTTTGAGGTCACGGTACTCAATATGAGTTCCATCGGACTGTTGCTGCTCTCACCAAAAGGAAAAGTGCAGATGGGAGATACGATCCGCTTTTCCGCCGTCACCAAGGGACAGCGCATTGTCATTACCGTGGAGGCCACGCGGGTGGAGCCGATGAAGGGTGGCAGCGGGGACATGGAGAGGGTCGGCTGCAGCATCCGGCTGGTAAATTTCGGATAAATCGTTTTTAATTGCATAGAATCAGTTTTAAACCACCGGTCCCGGGAGGGGTGTCCGCAAGGATATTGTCGGAGTCTAGGTTCAACCACTTGATTATCCCGTAGAACTCTCGACAGCCGGTGGTTTATTCCTGCGAGCAATGAGCCAAGCGGCCGTGCTTGCACGGACAGTTGGCGAATGCCGCGAGGGTCAATACCCCGCCCATTGGGGCGCTTCAAGTTCCATGCTCCGCTGCTTGCGGCGGGGTTATTGACTGTATGCCGGATTCAGATCGGCGCTTCCTCCCGGCCTAGGGCGGAGAGAATTAGGATTTCCACGCTCATCTTGTCGTTCATGCGGCCGCTTTTGACCGCTTCTTCGGCCGCCACGCACTGTTCCACGGCGCTTCGCAGAACGGAAGACTTAAAGCGTCCGGCCTGCGTCACATATTTTCCGGCGATAAAAGGCGCCACGCCGATTTTGGGGGCGATGGCCTTGGCGTCATATCCGCGGGTGCGAAGCTCCTTTACCTGAAGCAGCAGATTGCACTGTCTGGCGATGAGGAAGAGAATGCGCATGGGCGGCTCTTTGAGCGCCAGCAGGTCATAATACAGCTGCAGGGCTTCCCTTGTCCGCCCGGCGGCGACGGCGTTGATCATATCGAAAATGTGGCTGCCGATGCGGTTGGTGCAGACGGCCTCCACGTCTTCCGCGTTTACGACTTCCCGATCCATGCAGTAACAGATCAGCTTCTCCAGCTCCATCTCGATATTTTCCATATCCGTCCCGGTTTTCTGCAGGAAGAGCTGGGCGGTCTTCTCCGTTATTTTCTTCCCCTCCCGGCCGAGGGAGGAGGCGATCCAGCGCTTCAGCGTCTGCTCGTCCTGTGCGGTAAATTCCGCCGCATAACCGGCGGACTGTACTGCCTTAAAGAGTTTGCTGCGCTTGTCCACTTCGCTCTCGGTGAACACAAAGAAGGCGCTTTCGCTGGGGGAGGCCAGATACTCGGCCAGTTTCTCTCCGCCGGATTTGAACAGGCCGCTGTCGGAGAGGAAAAGAACCCGGCGCTCCGCGCAGAAAGGCATGGTCTCCGCCAGATCAATCAATTCTCCCACGGAGATGTCCCTGCCTGTGTAAAAGTGCGTGTTCATGCGGTCGTCCTCCGCGCACATGGCCTTGCGGAGGCGCTCGGTATACTGTCTTTTCAGGTAACGTTCTTCTCCGTAGAGCAGATAAGCGTGCCGGAAGGTATTCTGTTTGATATCGTTTTGAATCTGATGCATCCCAATCTCCTTTTGGCCAGTGGCGGGGGCGGAAACTTTCGTTATTATTCATTATACTCCGGAAAAAGTTTTTTTGCACTATTGAGTTCACAGAATGCTTATGATACTATTATCATAGATATTTGCGAAACTTTGAGTTGGCAAAATGTCATTGCGTAAATTGAAGGGAAGGATAAAAATGGCTGGAAAAAACGGATTTATTCAGGAATTTAAAAAATTCATTCTCCGCGGCAACGTGATGGATATGGCGGTAGGCGTGATTGTGGGCGGCGCTTTTACCGCCATTGTGACATCTTTGAATCAGGATATCCTGACGCCGATTCTGGGGATTTTCGGCGGGACGGATTTCAGCAGTCTCACGGTGACGCTGGGCAGCGGGGAGAACGCGCCGATTCTGTATTATGGAAATTTTATCACTGCGGTGATCAATTTCCTGATTACGGCGTTTGTGATCTTCTGTCTGGTGAAATTGATTAATACGGTCAACGACAAGATTGGCAAGAAACCGGCTCCCGCGGCTCCTACAACCAAAAAGTGTCCGTTCTGCAAGAGTGAGATTGCCATTGACGCCACCAGATGTCCTCATTGTACCTCCGAGCTGGAGAAGGACTCATGAGGGGTAAAATCTGCCGGAACAACTTAAAATGGGGAAAACAGCTTGTGGACAGGCCGGGAAGACTGGTGTTGACCGGTCTGGTCATTACACTGGGGGCGGTTGGAATGCTCGCCGGGTGCGGCAGCTCGGACGCGAAGACGGCGGAGGCCATGCAGTTGGTGCAGGAGCTGCAGTATCAGGAGGCGATGGCGGGCTTTGACGCGGCGGCGGAAGCCGGGGAGAACGAGCGGCTGATTGCCAGAGGGCGCGGCATTGCCTATATGGGGATGACGGATTATGAGAATGCCATCGCCTGTTTTGAGGAGGCGTTGCGCGCCAGCGACGGCTTTGTGCAGCCCGTGGATTATGATTTGAATTATTATCTGGCGGCGGCCTATGTCAAGAACGGGCAGCCCGCGGAGGCGGAGGAGGTTTACGACGCCATTCTGGCTCTGCGCGGCGAGGAAAAGGACGCTTATTTCCTGCGGGGCAGCGTGCGGCTGGAGCGCGGGAACCACGAGGGGGCGCAGGCGGATTTCGACAAGGTCATCGCCATGGATCCCGGCAATTACGACCGGATCATCCAGATCTATCAGGCATTGGAGCATTACGGCTATAAGGATGCAGGACGGGAATATCTGACGCAGGCCATGCAGCGTGCGGGCGACAAGATGAACAGTTATGACAGCGGGCGCATGTACTATTATCTGGGCGAGTATCAGAGCGCCTGCGTGGCGCTGGAACAGGCCAGAGAGAAGGGGGATGCGGAGAGCTATCTCTATCTGGGCAAGGCCTATGAGGCCACGGGAGATTACAATTACGCGGCCAGCGTCTACAATGCGTGGATCGCCAAGGACACAAACAGCGCGGCCATCTACAACCAGCTGGGGCTGTGCGAGATGGCTATGGGCAATTATGAACGCGCCCTGCAGGCTTTTCAGGGCGGTATGCAGGTGCAGGGGAACGAATTGATGCAAACCTTGTCCTTTAATGAGATCGTGGCTTATGAATATCTGGAGCAGTATCAGCAGGCGCAGGTCTTGTTGGACAACTATCTGAAAAGTTATCCGGACGACGAGCAGGCAAAGCGGGAGCAGGGATTTCTTTCCACCAGATAATGCGACCCGGGATGCGGCGCAAAGCCGTGTTCCGGGTTTTTTGCCCTAGACAACTGACTAAGTCAGTCAACACAATATGTACTATATATGACAGGCGTGTCGCAGAAAAACCACAAGATATTGTAGATCTTTGCTTTGTGGCCATTGACTTTGGTGTCGGGAAATGTTATAGTAAATATATCGTACTTTTAGAGAAAGGGCAGGAGGGACAGGGATGTTACAGGTAATCAAGCGGGACGGCGGCAAAACAGATTTTACTCTGACGAAAATCAATGACGCCGTCATGAAGGCGTTCACGGCTACGCAGATGAGTTATAATAACGATATTATCGATCTGCTTGCACTGAGGGTGACGGCGGATTTTCAGAATAAAGTGAAGAACGATTCCATCCATGTGGAGGAGATTCAGGACAGTGTGGAGCGCGTGCTGGGACAGGCGGGCTATGAGGAAGTGGCCAAGGCGTATATCCTCTACCGCAAACAGCGCGAGAAGATGCGCACCATGAAGTCCACAATTCTGGATTATAAGGATGTGGTGAACAGCTATGTGAAAGTGGAGGATTGGCGCGTGAAAGAGAATTCCACCGTGACCTACTCCGTGGGCGGGCTGATTCTGTCCAACTCCGGCGCGGTGACAGCCAATTACTGGCTCTCGGAAATCTATGACGAGGAGATTGCCGAGGCGCACCGCAATGCCGACATCCACATCCACGACCTGTCCATGCTCACCGGATACTGTGCGGGATGGTCCCTGAAACAGCTGATTCAGGAAGGTCTGGGCGGAATCACCGGCAAGATCACTTCGGCTCCCGCCAAGCATCTCGGGGTTCTCTGCAATCAGATGGTGAACTTTCTGGGAATTATGCAGAACGAGTGGGCCGGAGCGCAGGCATTTTCTTCCTTTGACACCTATCTGGCGCCCTTTGTGAAAGCGGACAATTTGAGCTATCCGGAAGTGAAGAAGTGTATTGAGGCGTTTATCTACGGCGTCAACACACCCAGCCGCTGGGGGACGCAGGCTCCTTTTTCCAATATTACGCTGGACTGGACCGTACCTGACGATCTGGCGGAACTTCCGGCCATCGTGGGCGGGAAAGAGATGGACTTCAAGTACAAAGATTGCAAAAAAGAGATGGATATGGTGAACAAAGCCTTCATCGAGACCATGATCGAAGGTGACTCCAACGGCCGCGGATTCCAGTATCCCATTCCCACCTATTCCATTACGAAGGAGTTTGACTGGTCTGATACGGAGAACAACCGTCTTTTGTTTGAGATGACCGCAAAATACGGCACACCGTATTTTTCCAATTATATCAATTCCGATATGCAGCCTTCGGACGTGCGCAGCATGTGCTGCAGGCTCCGGCTGGATCTGCGGGAGCTGCGCAAGAAGACTGGCGGTTTCTTCGGTTCCGGCGAGAGTACCGGCAGCGTGGGCGTGGTGACGATCAATATGCCCCGCATCGCCTATCTGTCTGCCAACAAGGACGAATTTTATGCCAAACTGAATCATATGATGGATCTTGCGGCTCGCAGCCTAAAAGTGAAGCGGGGCGTGATCACCAGACTGCTGGACGAGGGGCTTTACCCGTATACCAAGCGGTATCTCGGCACTTTTGACAATCATTTCTCCACCATCGGGCTGATCGGCATGAACGAGGTGGGATTGAACGCCAACTGGCTGAGGGCGGACATGAGCAGCGAAAAAACGCAGGAATTTACCAAGGAAGTGCTGAATCACATGAGAAACCGCCTCTCCGACTATCAGGAGCAGTACGGAGATCTCTATAATCTGGAGGCGACTCCTGCGGAGAGTACCACCTACCGTCTGGCAAAGCATGACAAAAAGCGTTTTCCGGCCATCAAGACGGCGGGAAAACAGGGGGATACGCCGTATTACACCAACTCTTCCCATCTGCCCGTGGATTACACGACGGACATTTTCGACGCGCTGGACGTGCAGGACGAGCTGCAGACTTTGTATACTTCCGGAACCGTGTTCCATGCGTTTCTGGGAGAGAAACTTCCCGATTGGAAGGCGGCCGCTGCTCTGGTGAGAAAGATTGCCGAGAATTATCGTCTGCCCTATTATACCTTGTCGCCCACCTACTCAATCTGTAAGGAACACGGCTATCTGGCGGGCGAGGTGAAGATTTGTCCCCACTGTGGCGCTAAGACCGAGGTTTACAGCCGCATCACCGGCTATTACAGGCCTGTGCAGAACTGGAATGACGGGAAGCTGCAGGAATATGCGAACCGCACGGAGTATGATGTGGCCAATTCCGTGATGAAACGGCCGGTGGCCAGCGTGGTCACGCTCTCTCATTTTGCGGAGGATGTGCAGGTGCAGGTGGAGGAGCCGAAGGACGTGAGATATCTGTTCACCACGAAGACTTGTCCCAACTGCCAGCTGGCGAAAGCCTATCTGGAAGATATGAATTATGTCCCCATCGACGCGGAGGAAAACATTGAGCTGGCCAATCGGTACGGCGTGATGCAGGCTCCGACGCTGGTGGTGGTAAACGGGGATCATTACAAAAAATATGTCAATGCTTCCAATATCAAGAAGTATGTGGATCAGGCACAGGAAGTGCTGGTATCATAAAAAGTGCGGAAGGGCATGGTAGGATATGATTAATGAGTTGACAGCCGGAATCCGGAGAACGGGCGCGCCGATTGTGGTGGGGCTGGATCCGATGATGAAATTTGTGCCGGAACATATTCGGAAGAGCGCCTTTGCGGAATTGGGCGAGACGCTGGAAGGGGCGGCGGAAGCCGTCTGGCAGTACAATAAAGGGATTGTGGACGCCATACGGGATCTGGTGCCGGCGGTGAAGCCGCAGGTGGCCATGTATGAACAGTTCGGGATTCCGGGAATGATTGTGTATAAGAGGACGGTGGACTATTGCAAAGAACAGGGATTGATCGTCATCGGCGACGTCAAGCGGGGCGATATCGGTTCCACGGCGGAGGCTTATGCCGTGGGGCATCTGGGTCGGACGGCTGTGGGAGGTCAGACCTGCGCCGGGTTTGACGAAGATTTTATCACGGTGAATCCCTATCTGGGCAGCGACGGTATCAAGCCTTTTGCGAAAGTGTGCAGGGAGGAAAACAAGGGGATTTTTGTGCTGGTGAAGACTTCTAATCCCTCCAGCGGCGAATTGCAGGATCAGATGATCGGTGAAAAACATCTCTATGAGATCGTGGGCGAACAGGTATCCCGGTGGGGAGCCGAGTGTATGCCGGAGGAGGGCAGTTACAGTTACATCGGAGCCGTGGTGGGAGCCACATATCCCGAACAGGGCAGAATTCTGCGCAAAATCATGCCCAGATCTTTTATTCTGGTGCCGGGGTACGGCGCACAGGGCGGCAAGGGTGCCGATCTGGTGCATTTCTTTAACGAGGACGGTCTGGGGGCGATCATCAATTCTTCCCGCGGCATCATCGCGGCCTATCAGCAGGAACGGTATGCCGCTTACGGCGAAGAAGGATATGCGGAGGCGTCCCGGGCGGCGGTTCTGGACATGAAAGAGGACATTGCCCGCGCGCTGGAAGCGAGGGGATAGGAGGAGCGTAGAAAACTACTGAAGTCATATTCTGACTAACGGTAATAACATTTGGCGTGTATTCAGCATCTGGGTACTTATGTCATGAGAGTACCTCCGATTTCCCGTTTGATGTTTTGCTCAGATCCATTATAACAGGAAACCCGCTACTCTCTCCATTTTTTTAGTCAACTGACAAAAACTTTACTCTATAATTCTTGGAGGTATAGGTACACACGCAAATTTATTCGTCTTGCAAATATTGCGCTTGCGGCTTAAATCCGCAGGCTGCGGAAAGGCATGGTTATGATTATGAACATACGCAGACAAATCTGGAGTACCATTCTTTTATGTATCACTGAGGCAGCGGTGGGTATGCTCCTGCTTATCCGTCCGGTACGTTTTACTGCTGCAATCATTATGGTAGCGGGTATTGCTTTGATTGCAAACGGTATTATCAGTATTATCCGCTATTTCAAAAGCAGCCCGGAGGATGCTGCGGTAAGCGGCCTTCTGATTCGAGGGTTGGTTTCTGTAGGAGCAGGTGGCTTTTGTACAATGAATCCACAGTGGTTTATTGCCACTTTCCCTGTGATTGCGGTTTTATATGGCATTGCTGTCCTAATCGCCGGATTAGGAAAGGTGCAGCTAACGGTGGATCTGTTGCGGTTGAAAAACCGCAAATGGTGGTGGGCTGCTATCAGTGCGGTTGTATCCGTTCTCTGTGCCGTTGTCATCATCAGCAATCCGTTTTCCTCTACAATGCTTATGTGGTGGTTCACGGGGATTTCACTGATTGTGGAAGCTATATTTGATTTTCTTACCGTGATTATGAACCACTGATCTGTCGGGAGACTAGATTTACGGGAGTGATGTTGGTCATAAGGAAACACACAAGTTTACTATAATCTGCTGCGTGGACGGGGAGTAAATATGGAAGGCCAAACAAAAACAACGAAACAGAATATAAAAGAATATCTCAGCAGGATATTTGATATGCGCAGCGGTATGCTGGAATATGGTGAACTGCATGACATGATGGAAGAGAATACAGTCATTCACGGAGCTAATATGTGGATTCTGATGCTTGCGATATTGATTGCTTCAATTGGCCTCAATGTCAACTCCACGGCAGTCATTATCGGAGCTATGTTGATTTCACCACTTATGAGTGCCATTCTCGCAACAGGGTATTCTCTCGCTATCAGGGATCTTTCGCTGTTAAAGCAAGCAACGGTGTGTTTTATCACGCAGGTTGCCATCAGTCTGGCTGCATCGACAATTTATTTTGCACTGTCTCCGCTGAAAGGGGCAACCAGTGAAATGATTGCAAGGACAAGCCCGACATTGTGGGATGTGCTGATTGCTATATTTGGCGGGATTGCCGGAAGTATAGGTAATACGCGCCGGAAAATCAGTAATGTTATTCCCGGTGTGGCAATCGCAACGGCCTTAATGCCGCCGTTATGTACGGTTGGTTATGGGATTGCGACCAAACAGTTTGCTTTTATTATAGGAGCGTTTTATCTGTTTGCGATCAATACGCTTTTCATTGCGTTGTCTGCCTTTACCGTGACAAAGCTTTTGGGAGTGCCTGTCAGGCAGGAACTTGATGAAAAAAGGCAAAAGCGGGTCAAACGGATCATGACTACATTGGTGATCGTGACAGTGGTGCCAAGCATTTTGTCTGCTGCTTATACGGTTTACAAATCTGTGCTGGATGGGAATATTTCCAGCTACCTTGCCTCTGAATTTGTGTTTGCCGATACGCAGCTTGTTCAGAGCAATGCGGATATGATCAACAGGGAAATAGCAGTTTCTCTTGTAGGAGAGCAACTCTCTGATGCCAGAATAGAGGAATTGGAAGAAAAGCTGGCGGAATATAGTCTTTCAGGTTTTACGCTCCATGTTACACAGAATAGATCCATAGAAGGTGCGGACAGTGATAAGGTAACGATTGCCGTACAGGAAAACCTGATCCGAGGACTGCAGGAGCAGCTTGACATAGAGACAGCCCATGTCGATGAACTTGAAAAAAAGCTAGACGGAATGATTGACTATGAAGAACTTGCAGAAAAAGCCGGTACGATTTTTACAAAGCTGTCAAATGTAAGCTGCGGTCTTATGTATGGGGGAAATGGCGGTTATATTCTTTTGACCGGTGAAACTTCTGAAGCATTGGATGACTACGAAGAACAGGTAATAAGAAATTTTCTTTCAGCCGAGAGCGGTATTTCCGATATTGCGTTACAGATCCGTGAGACGGAAAGCAAATAAATGTCTGCTAATGAAGCCGTATAGATAGTGTTGTTTGCAGAGAAATCTGTAAAATAAACGTTTCGGTATTAAATGGGGTATGTCTTTTAGAAAGCATAATTCAGGAAAGAAGGGGACGGTTATGGCTGATGTGATAGCACTTGGCATGATTGTTTCAATTATTTCGTTTTTAGGGTTTGTTGTGGAAAACATATGGCTTGCGGCAACAAAGGGATATGTCGATAACAGGGGCATGTGCTTTCCGTTTTTGATTGGATACGGAGTGGCGGCTTTGATGATTTATGGGATATTTGGAACGCCCCAAAAGCTATGCTTTTTTAAAAAGGTTATTCGGGTGCAAAACAGAATGATAAGATTACTTGTTTATTTTACAGAGGTAATGTTATGCGTTTGTATAGGGGAAATCCTGCTTGGAACTTTTGTAGAAAAGGTCTGTCATTTCTACTGGTGGGATTATTCCTGTGTTCCCTTGCATCTTACACGCTATACGTCAATACCGACAAGTGCCGTATATTCGATTTTAATTACATTTTTTATGGACACGCTTTTTGTACCGTTATGCAGTTTTTTTCAGAAACAAAACTCCATTATTTTTTGCATCGTAACCGTTTTACTGTTAGCGCTTATGGTGGCTGATTATCTCTATAATGTCTGCATGATGTATAGAACGCATGGAATGGTCAGAAGATGGAGGATTAATATTGGGAGAATCGGTTATATTAAGATATAAGGTATAGAGATTGGATCGTGAATTGTAATCCGAGATTTCATGCCGATGGACAGTATGAACTGCACTGTTTGTTGGGGGCGCTTTTGTCAAAGTAGCTTTCGGCGGATGAAAAGTTATCGATTATCGGGAAAGAGTATGATATTCCGGTAGAGAGCAGTACAGGTGGGATTTTAGCGTTATGTGCAATTTAAGTCAAGAAATTAGGGATGATGAAAGGGCGGCAGATCATAGAAATGTGGTCTGCTGTTTTTTTATACCTTTGCCTGTCTCACCTGCCTCGTGCCAGTCTGATATACTCAAAACTACCATTGGGGACAAAACCTGCCATTCGTGCAATGGGTAGAAAGGTTTTATTCGTTCTTGTCGATACAAGTAGTGAAGTGAAAAATGGAGGTAGTATTTTTGCATATAGCTATTTGCGATGACGAAATAAATGTCCGTTCCTATATCCGGGAGCTTATCGAGAAACAGGATATCAAAACGGAAAGCTGCATATCAGAATATACTTCAGGAGAAGAATTGCTTGCGGCGGTGAGAGACGGAAACGTGCAGAATATAGATTTACTTTTCCTTGATATTGCTATGGGTGGTACAGACGGGATGAGCGTTGCCAAGGATTTGCGGCGTATGCAGGCAAGGAAGGGACAGGCGGTCTGGGGGAGTCTGCCGCTTATTGTTTTTGTGACAGGCTTTCCGGAGTATATGCCCACCGCTTTCTCCGTCAATGCGTTCCAGTTTATTGTGAAGCCGATTGATGAAGTAAATTTCAGGGATGTTTTCAGGCAGGTGATGCGTGAATATGACAGCATACAAAAGAAAAGTGAAAGATCGGAAAAGGAAATAGCTGTGGTGAACGGCGGCAGCAGGCAGTCCGTTAAGGCGGGAAATATTTTGTACATTGAGAGCAGCCGCCATAAGAATATTATCTGCCTGCAAAACAAACGCATAGAATATTATGGCAGAATCAGCGATCTGGAGCAGGAACTGGCGCCGGACTTTTTCAGAATACACAGGGGATACTTAATCAATATAAACCATATCGACCATTATGACCATGCAGATGTGTATATGGATAATGGCGACAGGCTTTCCATCTCCCGCTATAAGTATCAGGAATTTGTGAAAGCGCACTTTCAGCACATGACGGAGGATAATGCCGCCATAGGGGGAAATACCCTCCGGGGGAGGGTAGAATGAGTCAGACGGGATATGAATTGTTTTCTGATGCGGCAGAGATTGGAAGTGCCATATTCGATGTAATTGCTCTTTATGCAATATGGAACATTTTCTATCGCTCAGCAAAAGAGAAAGTTACCATGTTGGCAGGAGGCGCTTTGCTTATTGTCAATATGATATTGGAATTGGCGCTGGATATGCGGGTATATGGCCGTCTGATTATTTCCGCTGTTTTCCTGCTGGTTTATAGTTTTATAAGATATCAAAAGCGCTGTGAAAAAGCAGTCCTTGTGCTTTCTTTGTTTTATGGCATTCGCAGTCTGAGTTGGTTAGTCAGCTATACAATAATGCAATATAGTTATGCTTTTTTTCGGGAGCGTTTTGGCGGCAGCGAAGGGATTATCAATGATATATATTCATATGGGGTATGTATCCTGAGCCTTTTCTTTGTTTCTTACATTGGATTATTTTCGCTGATGATCTTCCTATTAAGAAGAATCATTCAGCCTATGGATGAGATGAGCTGGCATGACGTTTGTTTTTTGTCAGTGCTAAACATAATAGGGGGAATGTTGACAAATTTTGTAATCAATATCAGTGTAGTGAAATTGGAAAATGAAGTCTTTGATTTGTTTACTGTCAGGGGAGAGATGCTCTGGAAGCTTGCGCTGATGGCTGTACTGCTCTTTTTGGGGGAATTGTCCGCAATTACGATTTATCAGAAATACAGGGAATTGCAGAGAGAACGGGAAGTGTACTTTACGGAGCAGCAACAGGTAAAAGCAATGAAGCAGCGGCTTGAGGAGGCGGAAAATTTTTATGGCAGCATACGCAAGGTGCGGCATGAACTGAAAAACCATATGGTTAATATTAAAAGTCTGGTTGTCGGAGAGCATTACGCGGAAGTGGAAAGCTATATTGCAAAACTGGACGGGACGATAGGGACACTGGATTACAAATATGCAACGGGGAATGCAGTTACAGATGTGATTATTAATGACAAGGCCAAAAGTGCAGACAAGGCGTCTATCCGTTTTGAGGTGCAGTTTTCCTGTGAGGAAGTGGGTGGGGTTGACATATTCGATCTTGGAATCATACTGAATAATCTTTTGGATAATGCAATTACTGCCTGCGAAAAAATAGAAGAAGAAAAGCGTTATATCAGACTGTCCCTCCGGCGCAAAAAGAAATTTCTTTTACTTATTGTGGAAAACAGTTATGACGGAAAATTTCAAAATGCAGGAGATGGTCTGCCGCAGACTACGAAAGGCGTGAAGCTGCCGGAAGAACTATGCGAGCATGGTGTAGGGCTTAGAAACGTGAAAGAGATTGTAGAGCGTTACTTTGGAACTATGGATATAAAAACCGCGGACAATAGATTCAAAGTGACAGTTATGTTACAGCAAACGGGAGAAAAACAGTAAAAAATTAACCGGAAGGAGAAGAATCATTATGAGTATTTTAGGAGTAAACGGGGCTTTGGCGGGTGTATATCAGTATGCGGGCAAAGCACAGAAAACAGGCGAAAGCGTGAGTTTTGCCTCTCTTGCGGCGACCAAGGCGGCAGGGAAGGTAACGAAGCAGGACAATATATCAGAAATGAGTTTAAAGGATATGTGGCAGACGAGGTTTCCGGGTGCATATTATCATACAATGGATGCATTTAAAATTCCGCAAGGGGAATGGGAAAGAAATGATTTCCCATTTGAGAATTTTTTTCAGAATAATACAGATGTGTCTGTTGTGAATTGGAACGCAAGCGGGGTAAATCCTGCTATGGATTCATCGGAGGTGCAGTCAAGATTAAATTCAACTCTTGGGAAAAAATCAATTGTTGTGCCGCCTGCGTTGGAAGAAAAGATGAAGAATAATCCGAAGCTGGCACAAAGTATAATGGCAAAAATAGAAAATTTCATTGTAACTGATGAGGCAAAGACACCAAATACAATATGTTCTTATTTGATTGTACTTGATGAAAATGGGGAAATTGCACATAGTAGAATTTCAAGAGGTGGTAATGGGTTTGTTGGACCAACAGAAGCACAACAGCGACAATTTAAAGCAGAGCAGGAGGCAAAGAGAAAAAGGCATGAGGAATATGCCCGTCTGAATGAAGAAGCGGCTCTGAAACGCAGACTGACGGAACAGGAAACAGACAGAAGGTATTACCAGCGCAAGGCAGTTTCGGCTGCAGCTTATGAGCGGAGTATCTTGGAAAAAAATTCATAAAAAGTTTTGTTGCATTAACCGAAATAAGATAATAAAATGTAG
>JAMPGV010000049.1 GCA_023663735.1 Muribaculum sp.
CAAGAGCAGTCGGATTAGATCGCGAAACAAATAAAGAACTTCTGCTGAAACATATCCGACAGAATGGGAAAGCAGGTACACCATTCAGGGAATTGCAACAGGTATTGCCGGGACATAATCGCGGACAAATTCAGGTATTGCTCCGGGAATTGCGCAGAGAGGGAAAAGTCTTTTGTACTGGGAAGACAAATGGTGCTAAATGGTTTATAGAGTGATAAATGTAACCTAATTGAGCTTTGATTGCAATTAAGTTGCAATCAATTGCAATTAAGTTGCAATGTATTACGAAAGACAAAATGAGAAGAGCGCAGGGTGGAGCTGTAAAAGCAACTTGCGGCATTGCAAGTGAAAGTGTGTCGGGAAAGACAGTTGAATAAACAGATGCAATTGGATACAAAATTGCGAGTTGGAGGAAAAATGACAGAGAAAGAAGCAATTAACCTTTTCGAAAGGGTGCATACGTTACAGGAACAATTAAAGATGGAAACAGATATTCGGGAGATTGGTAATATATTGAATCAGCGACCTATCAATATGTATCAAGTCAGAGATAAAGTAGAACAGGTCAATGAGGAACATCCGGAAAATGTATTGTTAAATCACATTATTTTTCCACCACGAGGGAAGTCTTTTCCGGGAGGATACATTCCGGATCAGAACTATATTGACGACTTGACATGGAAACAAATTTATCTACGGGCAAAGAAAAATGGAAAGCTGTTTGACGAACTTTGTAAAGAGATGAGGAAAGTTTGATTAAAATGTTGGAGGAATAGAAATGAGTGTATCGTTTATGATTCTTCTAACGAGCGCGAGTTTGCTGCCGATTTGGATATCAATACAAATGTGGCGGTATATGTGAAGCTGCCGGACGGTTTTTACATTTCTACGCCGGTTGGACACTATAATCCGGACTGGGCTATTGCATTCTATGAGGGCAATGTGAAACATATTTACTTTGTGGCGGAAACAAAAGGAAGCATGGATTCCATGCAGCTGAGATTAATCGAGGAATCCAAGATCCATTGTGCGAGGGAACACTTTAAGGCTATCTCCAATGGCAATGTTGTCTATGATGTGGTGGATAGTTATACATCGCTGATGGAGAAAGTGATGAAGTAGTCTGCAAAGGAGAGAGCATATGGATAATAGGAAGCATATGGGAAAAGATAAAGAGGGAGTGATTTTTCGATTGCTCCAAATCTTTATGAAATGAGTGGCGGTTATTTGGAGTTTATAGAAGAAATCAAAAATAAAATTCAAAAGCAACACATTTCTGTTATAATGAACGCCAATGCAAGTATGATTGTCTTTACCGGAATATTGGCAAAACAAGAACAAGAAGGCTGGGGTGCAAAAGTGATTGACCGCATGTCAAATTTGCACAGTGGTGGCAGGACGTGCAACGGGTTGGGGCGTAAATTTCATGGAGAGCCGATGTGTCGGAAAGCCCCATTCTTCTTTCCGCATAGGATGACTGCCATAATCGTCATTGGAATCATACCGATGATACCGATATATGCCGGACCAAGGATGGCTCTATTTGCATACTCCGGTTTGGTCAAATAGGCAAAGGTCGTAAATGCATTTATAGCGCCGTGCATAAGAGACGGCAGCCAGATGGTCTCTGTCTTTTCGTATACATAATCCAATAGAATCCCCATCATAACGGTACAGATGCAGAATACGATCGGTCCGAGTACGGGTGCGCCGATATAATCTTTGCCATACTCATAGCCCGCCAAAATCATAACCGGCCAGTGCCAGACACCCCAGATTGCACCGCCCGCGACGCGTCCCTTGGTGACGCCAAGCGCCTCCTTCAAATATGGATACATAGCGCCTCTCCAACCGACCTCTTCGCCCAAAGCAGCGAACATATTCAGAAACGGTGCAACGGTAACCGCCTGAATGGTAGTAATCAGAAGATACATCGGCATCGTTAAACCCTGTGCCTCAAACTGTTCCAAGGCGCCGGCCTCTTCTAACATGCCGTACAGGGTCAAAAACTCAGAGTCAAATGCATCCGGAAAAAATGCAAAAAACAGAACGCCGCCAAGGATGCTTAGTAAAGCCGGCGTCCAAAGTGCAAAGAATACATATCGGATTTTATTTTTAAGATGCGGCACCCATCCCATGCCTTTTAGCGGGATCCTTGCGATGAGGACGCCCAGAAACGGCATAAACATCGTAATCACCAAAAGAATGGTAAATACCGTTTGATTTCCGTTGTTGCTCAAAATACTTGCTGTTATTTCCAAAATCCAGGCCAGACCAAATGCTGCGATCATATACATCGCAAATTGCTTTCTGCTTATTTTTGTTTTTTCCATGATACATTGACCTCGCTTCCGGATCTTTCAAGACTCCAAATTCTTCTCTTATTTTATCACATCAACTCCGGATATTCTATCGGTATTTCTTATTCGATAGCAAAAATGTTTGCTCTGCTTCTTCGGCAAAATCAGTTTCTGTCCTCTGAAAGGCTCAGCATCGCAAAATTTTGCCAAAAATCAAAATCATACATTTCCTATTGACAAACTATGAAATATAAGTTATGATACCTATAACGCATCTGCGAGTCATCTTGTGGGAAGATGCGAAAGAATTATCAACTATAAAAAGAAAAGAGGTATCGATATGAGCGAATACAGATTTGAGACGCTTCAACTGCATGTAGGGCAGGAACAGCCCGATCCGGCTACGGACGCAAGAGCCGTGCCAATCTACCAGACTACTTCCTATGTGTTTAGAGATTCCGCCCATGCGGCAGCTCGTTTTAACCTGACCGACGCCGGCAATATTTACGGGCGGCTCACCAATTCCACACAGGATGTGCTTGAGAAACGTCTTGCCGCGCTGGAGGGCGGCGTGGCGGCGTTGGCGCTGGCTTCGGGGGCTGCCGCTATTACCTATACCATCGAGGCTCTGGCCGCAGGCGGAGGACATATTGTGGCGCAGAAGACGATCTATGGCGGCAGCTATAATCTGTTGGAACATACGCTGCCTCAGTACGGCATCACGACCACTTTTGTGGACGCGCATCATCTGGAGGAGATTGAAAATGCCATTCAAGATCACACCAGAGCCATTTATCTGGAGACATTGGGAAACCCCAACAGCGATATTCCGGATATCGACGCCATTGCGGAAATTGCCCACAGGCACGGTCTGCCCTTGGTCATCGACAATACGTTTGGCACACCCTATCTGATTCGCCCTATCGAACACGGAGCGGATATCGTGGTACATTCTGCGACAAAGTTCATCGGCGGTCATGGCACCACGCTGGGAGGCGTCATTGTGGATTCCGGCAGATTTGACTGGAAGGCCGGCGGTAAATATCCGGCGATCGCAGATGCCAATCCCAGCTATCACGGCGTATCTTTTGTGGAGGCGGCGGGACCGGCGGCTTTTGTGACCTACATCAGAGCCATCCTGCTTAGGGACACCGGAGCGGCCATCTCCCCGTTCAACGCATTCCTGCTCCTGCAGGGGGTGGAGACTCTATCCCTCCGATTGGAGAGACATGCCGAGAATACGAAGAAGGTGGTGGAATATCTGGCAAAGCATCCACAGGTGGAACAGGTCAATCACCCGTCTCTGCCGGAGCATCCGGATCACGAGCTGTACGAGAGATATTTCCCGAATGGCGGAGCCTCCATCTTTACGTTTGAGATCAAGGGAGGACAGGAGGAAGCCCACAAATTTATCGATCATCTGGAGATTTTCTCCCTGCTGGCCAATGTGGCGGATGTGAAGAGTCTGGTCATTCACCCGGCGACCACCACCCACTCTCAGCTGACCGAGGAGGAGCTGCTTGATCAGGGCATCCGCCCCAACACCATCCGGCTTTCCGTGGGGACGGAACACATCGACGACATCATCGCCGACTTGGAGCGTGGATTTGCGGCAGTCCGCGCGTGAGAACGGCGGGCAGAATGGAACATGTACGACCGCAAGATCGAGAGACTGCGGTATGGAAGAGCGCTTGTCAAAGCAGGCGGCAGAGCATCAAACCTCTGCCGCTTTTTGTCGCCTGTTGCCGTATGTATACAAACGTCAGCTGGCGTATGAATACAATCTTCTTGCCTTCAATTCAATATGAGAATATAATAAAATGCATGAGACGCCATATTTGAGAGGGATGAAGAAAAATTTGCAGAAGTCCTATTGCGGCGAGGAACATTGGCAGAAAAAAGACAAGGAACAGGGGATATGAGAGGGATGAAACAGGCGGGATTTTGTGCGGGGGAGGAACCGGGTTGACAGGGCGGGAAGATATTGTCAAGGAAATTGCTGACCATTACGGAATCAGGACGATCAATATTCTGCTGACGGACAGGACTACCCGTAAAAAGATTTTGTGGGTAGCGGACGATTATGCGGAGCTGGGGGCGGAGTGCCCAAAAGACGGCGAGCTTTCCGCGGATCGGATTCTCACGGAGGCGGGAAGCGTGATCCGGCCCCGGGTCAGGAAGCTGTCCGACTGTCAGAGCAGCCGGACAAGAGATCGGGCGGAGGTTTTTACACCGGCGTGGATTTGCAATTTACAGAATAATCTGGTGGACGAGGCGTGGTTCGGCCGTCCTGATGTCTTTAATCGGGGCGATGGGCGGGGATGGCATGTGAATCGGGAGAGAATCGTCTTTCCGGATGCGCCGGATCGGACTTGGAACAAGTATGTGGATGCCAAGAGGCTGGAGATCACTTGTGGGGAAGCGCCTTATCTTGCGAGCCGCTATGACATGGTGACCGGGACGTTCCTGCCGGTGGAGGAGAGAGTCGGCATATTGGACAGGAAACTTCGCATTGTGGATGAAAATACGGATTCGGAGGAGGAGTGGCTCTTCTGGAGCAGACGTGCCTTTGAGAGTGTCTACGGATTTGAGTATCAGGGCGACAGCCTGTTTCTGGCGAGATGCAATCTGCTCTATACCTACCTTGAATACAGGGAGCGGCGCTTGGGCGGAAGGCCTTCCGGGTCGGAGGTGAATAGGATTGCGTTGATTCTGTCATGGAATATCTGGCAGATGGACGGCGCAACCTGCAGGGTGCCGATGAATGACGGATTATACTGTATCCTTAAGGATTGGCGCACCAAAAGAACGGCGGAATACAGGGAGACGGCGGAAAAAGATGCGCAGACAGGAGCAGAGATGAAATTCGAGGCGATTGTAGGGAATCCTCCATATCAAGAAATAATTCATACAGATACGGATAACCGATCACTTGGGTGGCAGTTGTTTCCGTATTATGTGATGGCCGCATTGGAGGCAGGGGCGGAGTATGTGTCGTTGATCACGCCCGCCAGATGGTTTGCGGGCGATGCGCAGGACAAATCTTTTGTCAAACTGCGGAGTTACATTCGGGAGAACAATCATATCCGGAGCATGTATTATTATCGGGATGCGAAAGAGTTGTTTGCCAATGTGGAGATCAAGGGCGGCGTACAGTATTTCCTGTCCGAGAAATCCTATGAGGGCGATGTGGATTTCTATGTGTGCGCGCAGGGAGAACGGAAGCTGGACCGGCGCAGCCTGTTTACGGAAGAGACGGATCTGATCATAGAGGACGCCGATACCGTTCCCATTCTGCGCAAAGTGCGCGCGGACGGTTTTGTTCCTCTGACGGAGATCACCACGGGGCGGAACGCTTTCGGAATTATCGGAAAGCCCGTCAATGTGGAGGCGGTGTCCCGCAAGAAACGGTTTCGAGGCAGCGTGCCGCTTCGGTGCAAGTCCAATGTCATCCGCTGGATGAAGCCGGATACGGTGAAGAAAAATAGAGATATTTTTGAGAGCTATAAAGTGTTTGTATCCAAATCTGCGGGCAATCCCAGCAATGACGCTAAAGTGATCGGTTATCCTTATGTGGGGGAACCGTTTTCGGCGTGTACGGATTCTCTCATCCCGATCGGGAGGTTTGGCACGCGGGAGGAGGCGGAACATTTGGCCAAATATTTGAAGACCCGGTTTGTGAGATTCTTGGTGCAGATCTTGAAATCTTCCCAAAATGTGACGCAGATCGTCTACCGGTTTGTGCCTATGCAGGATTTTACCGACGCATCCGACATTGACTGGAGCGGATCCGTGGAGGAGATCGAGGGGCAGTTATATGCAAAATACGATTTCACACGGGAAGAAATCGACTATGTGGAGGCTTGGATTCAGCCGGTGGAGTGATGCATGGCGGATTTGTGCGCATCTTGCGGAGGCTCTGAGGAAGCCGGAACGGGAAAAATGGAACAAGGAGGAAGCAGCCGATGATTGTAACAATCGCACCGGCAAGGCGGGAGGATTTTGAGACTCTCATGGCGCTGTACCGCGCTGCCGTGGGGGAGGAGGGCTGTACATGGGACGAAGGGTATCCGAGCGAGGAGGATATCCGGGGGGATCTGGACAGGGATTCCCTTTACTGCGCCCGTGATGAGAACGGGGAAATCATTGCGGCATTTGCCGTCGATCAGGATGAGGAGGTGGACAATCTGTCCTGCTGGTCTCCGGCGCTTGTCCCGTCGGGGGAGATCTCCAGACTGGTGGTCAGGCAGGACTGCCGCAATCAAGGGATTGCAAGGCAGATGCTTGCGTTTGGGATGGAGGAGTTGAAACGGCGGGGATTTCGCGGAATTCATTTTCTGGTGGGAACGCAGAATGAACGAGCGCTGAGGAGTTATGCGAAGTTTGCCTTTGAGAGAGCCGGGGAGGCAAGGCTGTACGGGCAGGACTGGTATTGCTATGAGAAGGCGCTTGGAGAGGAGATCCGGGCGGCGGAGTGACAACCGGGAACAACAAAGAACAGAAACACAAGGAGGAGAACATGGAACTTACAAAATATTTTCGCAGTATTGTTGAGCAGGACAACTGTGCGGTTGTCATCTGCAATCTGGAGCATGAGATCATTTATATGAATCCTGCGGCCGTGGAGCGGTATCACAAGCGGGGCGGTGCGAAGCTGGTGGGCCAGAACCTTTTAGACTGCCATAACGGGGAGTCGGGAGAGCGGATCAAGCAGGTGGCGGCGTGGTTTGCGGAGAGCGTGGAACACAATCGGGTTTACACGTCTTATAACGAGAAGGAGAATAAGGACGTCTATATGGTGGCGCTTCGGGATGAGGACGGAGCTTTGATCGGCTATTATGAGAAACATGAGTACCGGAACCGGGAAGAAGGAGCATTCTATCAAGATCTGCCCCGCTGACAGTTTGGCGGCGCAAAACGACATTTGAGGGAATACCTATTTTCACAGTCCCCCAGTCTTTGTATGATCTATGTATGATATCCTAAATCCGATTCATAAGGAAGCGCTGATGAATCGTCGCTTCCTCAGAGTCTACGGCGGATGCGCACGGATTTGCAGTGGAATAAAAGACAGGGGGATGGTCTATGCGGGACGACGTGGGGGAAGCGTGGGACGGGTTTGACGGCAGTCCGCATCTATACAATGAGCGGAAAGAAAAGAGATGGCAGAAAAGTGTCTGGCGGGTCTTGGCCTGTCTGATGGGATTGATGATTTTGTATCAGATCCGGGATCAGGCGGAGGAAAACCGACTGATGCGGCAAGGCGCCGTCATAGAAGCGGAGTATGATTCTCAGAGCCGGACCGCACGGTTTCGGGATGATACGGGAAGATACCATATCGTGAATCTAAGCGGATATTATCCGGCGCATGAGGGCAGCAGGATACGGCTGTATTACGAGAGGGATGCGGGGACGGCGAGACCGCGCAATGCTCTGGCTGCCAAGCTGTTCTGCTATTGCTTTTTCGGCGGGATTCTGGGATTCTGCCTGTGGCGGATTGGGAGAGTGCGCTGAGCGGTATGGCTTGCAGAGAGGATTGTTCGGATGGGCTTGACGGGTGTGTTGTTCTTCGGACTGGCGGCAGCAGTCATTCTGCTAATCTGCCTGATCTATATGCTGCTCTTGTATGAGAGAATGCGCAGACGGTACGAGGATTTGCTCCTCAGTTACCGGCAGATGCAGAATCTGAACGAGACGCTGCGCAGCCAGCGGCATGACTATCTAAATCACATGCAGGTGGTCTACGGGATGCTCGAACTGGAGGAATATGAGGAGATCCACACTTATCTGTCGGCGGTATACAGGAACCTGATGAAGACGGGAAAAGCGATCCGCACTTCGATTCCGGCGGTAAACGCCCTGCTGATGGCGAAACTGGAGGAGGCGGAGGGGCAGGGGATCGATTTTTATATCGAGGTGAAATCGGATCTAAAGGAGCTGAAAATCGCCCCGTGGGAACTGTGCAAGGTTCTGTCCAACTTGATTGATAATGCGATTACGGCACTGTCCGGCAGGGAGGGAGAGCGCAGACTCACGCTGGAGATCAGCGAGGACAGGGAAGCCTATCTGTTTGCGGTGGCTGATAACGGAGCGCCCATACCGAAAGATCGCCAGAAGTCCATTTTTCTGCCGGGCGTCACCGCCAAGCAGGAGGAAGGACATGGCATGGGCTTGTTTATCGTCTCCGGCGTGCTACGAGAGAACGGTGGGAGCATCCGGCTGGACTCGGATGAGGCGGAGACGGTATTTACCGTGAGAATCGGGAAGGAAAGGGCGGGCGCATAGCGCGCGTGTCCCGTCGGGGAAGAGGAGGACGAAGAGGAGGACGGAATGGAGACGCTCACAATCATAGGAATTGTCTGCCTGATCGCAGGATTTGTGCTGGTGGGAGTGGAACTTGTCGTGCCGGGATTCGGACTGCCCGGCGTCTCGGGCATCCTGTGCCTTCTGGCGGGTGTATTTTTGACTGCGGATTCCGTGGAGGAAGCGGTCTTTATAACGATTGCGGTGATCGTGCTGCTGGGGATTCTCATGAGCGTCATGCTGGGACTTTTATCGAGCGGGAAGCTGAAGCCGCCCGTGGTTTTGGACAGTGAAGTGAGAGGGACGGACGGATATCTGAACGCCTCCGATCTGGAATATCTGTTGAACCGGGAGGGTGTTGCCGCCACGGATCTGCACCCCATGGGCAGAGGAGTGTTTGACGGTATCGTGCTGGATATTTATTCTGACGGAAGCTATATTGAGAAAGGGACGCCGGTGACGATTGCCAGAATAGACGGGCGGAGGCTGCTCGTGAAGCGTGGAAAGGCCGGGGGTGCGGAATCTTCTTAAGGAAGGCACAGAGCGGGAAGGAATAGAACGGGAAAGCGTAGGAATCAGGGAAGCATATCGTAAAGACGGAGGGGAGAAGAATGATTGCAAAAGTTGTGTTGTTGTGTGTGGTATTGCTGTTGGTGGTATTGTTTTTCGTATTTGTTCCCGTGGGGATCTGGATATCGGCCATTGCTTCCAATGTGAAGGTGGGGATCTTTAATCTGGTGGGCATGAAGCTGCGCAGGGTGAAGCCGGCGAAAATCATTTTCCCGCTGATTAAGGCGGCCAAAGCCGGAATTAAGGTGACGGTGAACCAGCTGGAGGCGCATTATCTGGCAGGGGGAAATGTGGACAGCGTGGTCAATTCGTTGATTGCGGCGGAGAGGGCCGGGATGGATTTGTCCTTTGAGAAGGCGTCAGCTATCGATTTGGCGGGGCGGAACGTGTTTGAGGCGGTGACCATGAGCGTCACGCCCAAGGTGATCGAGACCGGGATGATCTCTGCCGTGGCCAAGGACGGCATTGAGCTTTTGGTGAAGGCGAGGGTTACTGTGCGGACCAATCTGGAGAGACTGATTGGCGGAGCGGGCGAGGCCACGGTGCTGGCAAGAGTGGGGGAGGGAATCGTCACCACGGTGGGGTCTTCTGCCACCCACAGCAATGTGCTGGAAAATCCCGACGAGATCTCCAAGATGGTGCTGGATGCGGGACTGGATGTGGGGACGGCGTTTGAGATCATTTCGATTGATATTGCGGATATCGACGTAGGCAGGAACATCGGTGCGAATCTGCAGAGTATGCAGGCAGAGGCCGACAATAAAATTGCGCAGGCGAGGGCGGAGGAGCGCCGTGCCATGGCGGTGGCGCTGGAACAGGAGATGCGTGCCACGGTGGTGGAGGCTGAGGCGGCGGTGCCGAGAGCCATGGCGGAAGCACTCAAGAACGGCAATATCGGTGTGTTGGATTATTACCGGCTGCAGAATGTGCTGGCGGACACCCAGATGAAACAGAGTATCGGGAACGGTGTGGGTACCTATGTGGAGAGAAAGACGGGCGTGTAAATGATCAAAGTGATGATTATCGACGATGAGCCGCAGATCCGCGAACTGCTGGGCAGGATGGTGGAGCGGCAGGAAGGATACCGGGTTGTGGCGCAATGCGGGGACTTTGCGGAGGCGGTATCGGCATTTGCGGATCAGCGGCCCGACGTAGCCTTTGTGGATATCGATCTGGGCGGTGCGGACGGCCTGTCCTGTGCCAAGGTACTCACGGAGCTGAACCCGAGGGTCAAAATTATTTTTGCGACCGCACACAGCGAATACATGGCCAACGCGTTTGAAATCTACGCCTTTGACTATCTGGTGAAACCGTTCAATATGGAGCGGTTGAAGCGGACGCTGGACCGCATCCGCGGGGAACTCCACGGCGAACTTTGTCAGGAGGGGAAAACCGTGCCGCAGAATCGGATCGTGCAGCCGGAGCTGCACCGTGAGAAACTGCTCATCAGGGGGAAAGAACGCTCCTGTCTGGTGGATGTCGCAGAGATTATCTTTGCGGAGCGTTCGGACGGAGCGACGAATATTGTCACCGATACGGAATGCTGCCGCACCTCCATTTCATTGTCCGATTTGGAGAAAAAGCTGCCGGAAGGGTTTATGCGCTGCCATAAATCCTATCTGGTCAATCTGTCCAAGATTACCCGGATGGAGCCATATGGCCGCTGGACATATCTGGTCAAATTCCGCGGGAGACAGGAAACGGCCCTTATGACAGCCCAAAGCTATGAGGAGGTGCGGCAAATGTTTTCTTAGGGAAGCGCTTTAATCGGCATTTCCTTAAATCGAGTTTTTAGGACAGATATCTGCCCAGAATGCTCAAGAACAAATCCATATCAAGGGGTTTGGCGATATGGGCGTTCATGCCGCTTTTCAAGGCATTTTCCTTGTCTTCTTCCATGGCGTTGGCCGTCATGGCAATGATCGGCAGGGTTTCCACATCTTTCCGGTGCATGGCACGTATGGTGCGGGTGGCCTCGTAGCCGTCCATAATGGGCATCTGCACATCCATCAGAACCGCGTCATAGTACCCCTCTTGCGATCGGCTGACCATCTCCACCGCGTCGGTGCCGTCCGGTGCGGTCTCCACGACGAAACCGCTCTCTTCCAGAATCACCTGCGCAATTTCGCGGTTCAGTTCAATGTCTTCCACCAGCAGAATCCGCTTGCCGCCGAAATCCACTTTTGTCCACGGAATCATTTCCTCCTTTTCGGCCAGATGATTGGCGGACAGCAGGACGGTCTTTAAATCTGACATGAACAATGGCTTTGCACAGAAAGCGGTGACGCCCGCCGCCATGGCCTCTTCCTCAATATCCGTCCAATCGTAGGCGGTGAGGATAATGATAGGGCTTTCCGGGCCTACGGCGGCGCGGATGCGCCGGGTAGTCTCTATACCGCTCATCTCAGGCATCTGCCAGTCAATGATGTAGGTGTGGTAGGAATCGCCGGCGTTGTGGGCGCTCTTGGCCCGATAGACGGCTTCCCTGCCGGAGATCGTCCATTCGGAGCGCATTCCGATCTGGTTGAGCATCCGTGTCACGCTCTCACAGCTGTCGCAGTCGTCGTCCACCACAAGCGCCCGCAGGCCTTCCAGTTCTTTGATGGCGGCTGCATTTGTCTCCACGTCTTGGAGCTTCAGGCTCAGTTCCACCCGGAATTCGCTGCCCTTGCCTTTTTCGCTTTGGACGGAAATGGTGCCGCCCATCATTTCCACGATATTCTTGGTGATGGCCATGCCCAGACCGGTTCCCTCGATGCCCGTTCTCGTCGTGCTTTCTTCCCGCTCGAAGGGTTCAAAAATATGTTCCACAAATTCAGGCGTCATCCCGATGCCGTTATCTTTGATGAGGAACACATAGTCCCCGTAGCCCCTGTGGAACGTGGTCTGCTGCTGGATGCGGAAACTTACGGTTCCGCCCGCGGGGGTATATTTTACTGCATTGCTCATCAGATTCACGAAAACCTGACTCAGCTTCAGCGAATCGGCGATCACGTCCTCGTTAGCCACGTCGAAGGTGTCGATAAACAGCTCCAGCTGCTTGGCCTTGACCTGCGGCTGGATGATGTTGACCAGATTGTGGGTCAATTCGGAGATATTGCATTCTTGTTCCTTAATCTGGAGCTTTCCGCTCTCAATGCGGCTCATGTCCAGAATATCGTTAATCAAGCTGAGCAGATGGTTGCTGGACGAAAGCACTTTCTGCAGGCAGTCCAGCACTTGGGATTTGTTGTCAATGTGGCTGACTGCGATGGTGGTAAAACCGATAATGGCATTCATGGGAGTGCGGATGTCGTGGGACATATTGGAGAGGAACGTGGTCTTGGCGCTGTTGGCGTGCTGGGCCTGCATCAAGGCGTCCTGAAGCGCCCGGGTCTGTTCACGCTGTTTCTGCACCTGTGCGGTGATGTCTTTGGACACGACCATCACTATGATATCCCCGGTCTGCTGGTCTTTGGTCATAATAAAGGACTGCCGGACACACATCTGCCGTCCGCTGGGGACGCCGCCCCAGTAATCAACCGCCACTTCCGTCTCGCCTTGTTCAAAGCGCTGTTTCAAGTTCTCCAGATTCACCACAGCCTCATATTCTTCCATGGATTCTTCCAAAACAAACGATTTCCATTTTTCAAAGCAGGCGGAAGCGGCACAGGGAGCGGTCAGCCCGGCCTTCTCCAGCAGGGAAACCGTGACGCCGTCTGCGGTGCGGACGATATCCTGCTCAATCAGATCCTGCGTGAGATTAAACTCAAAAGTGCTGAAGGCTGCGGAAGTAATGGCGATACGGTACTGCCGCTCTTTCCGGTTTGCCTTGTTGATGACGGCCTGTGTATGCAGCTCTTTTTCCTTGAGAGCCGTGACGTCCTGCCGGAGGAAGAGAACCTTGCTGGCTCGGCCGTCCTTTTGTTCCAGACAGATGATATTGGTATGTTCCCAGACGTCTTTGCCGTCTTTTTGGGACTGGAATTCATACTGAGCCGTACCGCCATGCCCCAATTCCTGCACCAGCACATCCCGCTCCAGCTGTTTCGAGAATTTCTGGCGTTCTTCCTCATCCACCGGGAAAGAACACAGGTAAGACACAAAGTCTTCGTAAGGGCCGCTGGGAGCCAGTTTGCTCCGCTCCGGCATGGTTCCCGCCAGATATTGGTAGGAGTTTTCCTCCAGATCTGCCATCATGAAGCGGGTAAACAGGGTGCTTACGCCGTCGATGATATACCCCATCTCCCGGTTTTCCTGCTCCAGCCTCCTGCGCAGGGCGCGGCTCCGGATGACCAGAAGCAGAATATAGACGACAAACAGGGCGATCAGAATCACCTGTAAAATCATTCCGGTGTGGTTGGCCTCCCGGATCATGCTCTGGGTTACGTTTTTGGGGAAAGCCTGCACCAGAACGTAGTCCGTATCCGGTACATTCAGGACGCACAGATTATCCGTCAAGCTGCCGTCGCCGCAGATGAAGCCAGCTTCAGACGCTTCTCCGCGAAAGATTGCCCAGACTTTTTGGGCGGTGTCCGCATCAATGACCCGGGTGTCCCGCAATACGTCCGGCAGGAACTTGTCATACTTTATCCCGTTGGAGGAGGCGATCACTTCGCCCCTGCGGGTACACAGATAGACGTCGGCGTCCTCCCCGAAGTAGCTGGTCTCCAAAATTTCCTGAAGGTAATCTTCCGCAAGATACAGTCCCAGCAGCACGCCCACCACGTTGTTATTTTCCGTCACGGGAGCGTAAAAAACCATGGTGGTTCTGCCGGTGACCCGGGAGTTTAGGACCATCGTGCAGCCGCTCTCGCCCCGCATTCCGGCGGCAAAGTAATCCCGATCCGCGCTGTCTGCGGTCGTTCCGTCGGAGGTCAGGTTCGTACCCTGCGCGTTGATAAAACGCACGGAGTCGAAATCGACATTGCTTTCCAGTTCTTTCAGCATATTCGCATCGATGGATGACGCATTCTGCCCTACGCTCAAAAAGTAGGCGTAATTGCGTACCCGTCGTCCCGCGTTGGTAAACTCATTGCTGATGCCTTGTGTGGTCTGGCGCGCGGAGTCTATCGCATAGTTCAGGTTGCGGGTTTCGATCTGTTGTTTGTTTGAGACGGAATACCATCTAAACAGCAGGATTACCGCGATCAGCAGAAGCGATATATACAGGATGTTTTGCCAAGTTTTTTTCGACGTATTCATGAAATACGGCCTCCTTTGTGTGAATGCGTTTTATGTCAAAAGTAAATGTGGGTGATCTAAAATAAACTTGTAATTTAAATCGATCTATTATACCATTGAATCAAGAGGATGACCAGTTTTTTCCTTGACAAAATAGACAAAAAAGAAAACTACAATATGGTTTCCAGCTGTTTCACAAACGTTTATGAGGTATCATAGGTAATGGCGAAACGCTTACTTCGGGAAGTGTCGTAATGACCGAATGGGATGTCAAAGAGAAAGGGGTAGGGAAATGAGAGAGATTACTTTGGGGAGTACCGGGATCACCACTGTGCAGAATGCCTTCGGGGCGCTGCCGATCCAGCGCGTGGAGATGAAAACCGCGGTGGAGATCCTGCGCAGAGCCTATGCGGGCGGGATGCGGTTTTTTGACACCGCGAGAGCCTACAGCGACAGTGAGGAAAAGCTGGGTGTGGCTTTTGAAGGGATGCGGGACAAGATTTTCATCGCCACGAAGACCATGGCGAAAACGCCGGAGGAATTCCGGCTGCAGCTGGAGGAGTCGCTGCGTCTGCTCCGCACGGATTATATCGACATTTATCAGTTCCACTGTGTCAACCGGTGTTATGCACCCGGTGACGGCACGGGGATGTACGAGTGCATGGAGGAGGCGAAAGCGCAGGGAAAGATCCGCCATATCGGCGTGACGGCGCATAAGCTTCAGGTGGCTTTCGACTGCGTGGCCTCGGGGCTGTATGAGACGCTGCAGTTCCCGTTCAGTTATCTCTCGTCGGAGCGGGAAGTGGAGCTGGCAGAGGCCTGCAAAGCCGCCAATATGGGTTTTATCGCCATGAAGGGTCTGGCCGGCGGGCTGATCCGCAATGCGGAGGCCGCTATGGCGTTTATGGGACAGTTCGATCATGTGCTGCCGATCTGGGGGATACAGCGGATGAGCGAGCTGGAGGAGTGGCTGGCGTTCATGCAGAGGCAGCCGGTTTACGACGGGAGAATCCGGGATTATATCGAGAAAGAGCGGGAGGAGCTGGCGGGGGATTTCTGCAGGGGCTGCGGTTACTGTATGCCCTGCCCCGCCGGCATCATGATCAATCAGTGCGCCCGGATGTCCTTGATGCTGCGCCGCGCGCCCTCGGCCAACTGGCTGTCCGAGAATATGCAGGCGGAGATGGAGAAGATCGAACAGTGTTTAAACTGCGGCCGGTGCCGGACGAAATGTCCCTATGAATTGAACACGCCGGAGCTTCTGCGCAAGAATCTGGAAGATTACAGGCGGGTGCTGTCCGGGGAAGCGGCGGTGTAGGGAAGCCCGGACGCAGCGAGGCGGCAGGAATACGGAGAGGATGACGCTTAAGATTGCTTATGAAGGCGGCAGGAGGGACATATGACAGAAATGTCATATGTCCCTCCTGCTCAAAATCAGGCTGCTGATGAGCATGAAGACCGCAATATAGGCGATACAGATCGCCACAAAGGCCAGATAGCCGGATTCCTGAAGCTCCTGTGGAGAGTTGGAATTCATGCCGTAGGCCATCAGGGAATAGGGCCAGACATGTCCCAGATGTTTGGCGAGGAACAGCAGGCCGGACAATCCGCCGAGCAGCGCGATGGCCACGGGGAGGGCGAAGCTCTTGATAAACAGGGAGAGCATGAGCTGTATGGAGGCCATGACAATGCCGCCCAAGGTGCCAAGCAGGCACCAGACAATGATTTTGTCCATGGGCGGGGCGGAGGTCATGCCGATGATCCTGCCCGACAGGACATAGAGGACGCAGATCCAGACCTCGCTGAGGAAGATCATGAAGGCGGCGCACAGCAGTTTGGCGATAAAGATCAAATTTCTGGAGACGGGGAAGGTCAGCATTTTGTTCCAGCAGCGGTGGGTTTCCTCCTGATGCATGATGTAGGAGCAGTAGATGCCGATCATGATGGGCAGGAAAAAGTAATCCGTAAACAGGGTGTGCTGTGTCCATAAGCTGTACCACTCGCTTTGGAGGAGTTCAAGGTTCCCCAGATAATTCAGGCTTCCCAACAGCGCCGGGATGACGGGCATCAATAGGAAGGCCAGCCATACGGGGCTTCTTTTTAATTTGAGGCGTTCCGCTTTCAGTAATTTGAATAACATGGTGTGCATTTTCAATTTATACCTCCTTTTTGCAAAAAATGGTTCTGCCCGCAAGATATAGGACGATCAGGAAAACGCTGCAGAGGCCGAATGCGCCCCAGTCATAGCCCATATGCTCGACGTAGGCGTATCGGTACCGGGTTTCCCGCGTCCATCCAAAGAATCCCGTGAACTGCAGCGCCCCGTAATGTCCCCAGATCAGCCCCTTGCGCAGGAGCGGGAACTGGGACAGAAACAGGGAGAAGAGTCCCACAAACTGCCCGAGAATACCTACAAAGAACGGTACGGCCTGATTTCGGAAGCACATGGACAGCGCATGTTGGAAGCAATAGACCGAGGCCGTGGGGACGAGGGTAAAGAGCAGGTAGAGCAGATAGGGTATTAGGGGCGGCGTCCCGGCAAATCCGGCCAGACAGCCGACGCACAGCGTGGCGATCCAGAACAGTGTCACACACGAGAGCGTGACGGCCAGACCGAAGAGGAGTTTGGCGTCATAGAGCCGGCCCTTGCCGGTGAGAGTACACAGCAGCTTCAAATTGTTCCCCTTGTGTTCCGGATCGCAGATGCGGGATGCGGTTACAGTGGACAAAAGCGGGAAGAAGATGCTGTTGACCAAGGGAAGCTGGTAGAGGAACATAGCCCAGCCGTTGGCGATCATAAAGGCGCCGGAATCTTTCTCTGTGGAATAATCCCCGTAGAAAGCCCACACACAGGCAATGGCGGTCACAGCCAGCGCGGTGAGGAAAAGATGGCGGTGCCTGGTCTTTAACAGTTCACATTTTAGCAGTTTTCTCATAAGCTCAAGTCCTTTCCCGTGAGATCCAGAAAGATCTCTTCCAGATTTTTCTCCGTGTCCAGATCGTGCAGAGCCGCCAGAGAACCCTGATACATCATTCTGCCGTTGGCAATGATGCCGAGATCGTCCACAAGCTGGTCGATCTCCGAGAGCAGATGGCTGGAGACGATGACGGTCATGCCGTACTTGGCGGGCAGGGAGCGGATCAATTCCCGCATCTCCTGAATGCCCGCGGGATCCAAGCCGTTGGTGGGTTCGTCCAGAATCAGCAGTTTGGGGAAGGACAGCAGGGCGCAGGCCAGCCCCAGACGCTGCTTCATGCCGAGGGAGTAGGCGCTGGTGCGCTTGTGTTCCTGACGGTTCAGACGGACGATTTTCAACACTTCGTCGATGTTGCTGTCGGGAAGATCCAGTATGGTGGAGCAGATCTTCAAATTCTCACGGGCGGTGAGATTGCCGTAATAGGAGGGGGACTCGATCAGCGATCCGACGTCTTTTAAGAGTTCCATGCGGTTTCGGGGAGTGAATCGTTTGCCGAAAAGATCAATTTCCCCGGCGGTGGGATGAACCAGCCCCAGAAGCATTTTCAGGGTGGTGGACTTACCGGCTCCGTTGGGACCTAAGAAGCCGTAGACGGTTCCCTCCGATACGCTCATATCGAGGCTGCATACGGAAAAGGCGCTGCCGTATTTCTTGGAGAGACTGTTGGTACTGACAATTTCTTTACAGTTTGACATGTTGGCACTCCTTTCTAATTTTCCGGGTGATAGGCGTTTGCGAAACGCTATTTTCAGGAATTCAAATTGTGCAGATTGTATATTCATAAGCAGACCCTAGCGAACCGTTGGCACTTAGGCGCTGTATTTTAGCGCCTTATGTGCCACTACGGTGAGGTTGGAGCGAAAGCGTGTCTGCGTTGAATGTGCAATCTACACAATAACTCTTTGCAAATTAAAGCGTTTCGCAAATGCCTATTTCCGGATGATCATGTCCAAAGGATAACACGTCGGTTTTGCAGAAAACTGAACTGTACCTTACAGGAAACTTAAATTTCGGCAAATCTCGGAAAGCCGCTTTTAAAATCGGGCGCGGCGTGGTATTTTGGTATTAGGCGTTTGCGAAACACTACATTTCGTAGAGGGTCATTGTGCAAATTGCACATTCAACGCAGACACGCTTTCACTCCAACCTCACCGCAACGGCACATAAGATGCCAAAATACAGCATCTAAGTGCCGGCGGTTCGCTAGGGTCTGCTTATGAATATACAATCTGCACAATTCGGATTCCCCAAAATATCGTTTCGCAATCAACTAATTTTGGTATCATAGGGAGGTGCGGGGAAAATGAGCGGCACGACTGCGGATCTGTATAATAAAAAGATATTGATTGTGGACGACGAGCCGGAGATTCTGCAGATGATAGAAAACGCGCTTTTTGACGAGGGATTTTATAATATCCATACCGCCAAAAACTGCAGGGAGGCGCAGGAGACTGTCCGGAACTGTCCTGTCGCGCTGTTCCTGCTTGATATTAACCTGCCGGACGGCAACGGGTTTATGCTGTATCAGGAAATCAGAAGGCAGTCCAAAGCGCCCGTGATGTTTCTGACGGCGCGCGGCGACGAGGAGGACCGCGTCCGCGGTTTTGATCTGGGTGCGGACGATTATATCGTCAAACCTTTCCTGATGAGAGAGCTGGTGCTTCGGGTCAAGGCTCTGCTGCGCCGGACATACGGTGTCGAGACGAAGGAACCCGGCTTCTGGCTGGGGAACAGATACATTGATTTCGAGAGGGCGGCGGTGGTCTGCGGGGGGGCGGAAGAGCCGCTCACGGCCAAGGAATTTATCTTGATGAAAAAGTTGTGGGAGAACAGGAACCGCATTGTGACCAACGACGGGCTGTGCATGGCCGCGTGGGGCGAGGCGTATTACGGACATGAAAACACGCTGATGGTTCATATTCGGCGGCTGAGAAAGAAAGTGGAGGCGGAACCCTCGGCGCCGAAGCATCTGATTACGGTGAAAGGGCTTGGATACAAGCTGGTGACGGCCAATGAATAAGACGGTATGGAAAATCTTTTTCTGCTTTACGCTGACGGCGGCTGTCATCGCAGTGATTTTATTGGTGGTCAATGCGTTTGGATTTGCCCGTATCTTATCGGATTATGCGACGGCGATTGACGGGCGGCATCCGAAAAAGGTGGTTCGGGAGATCGGCAGCAGGCTTCAATGGGACGGGGAACGCTTTATGCTGCCGGAGGAATGCGCGCCGCCGGAGGGCTGCTGGTGTATTCTGGTGGGGGATGACGGCGGGATCCTGTGGGAGACCGACGGACTGCCGGAGGATGTTCCCACGCACTATACGATCCGGGATATCGCCGTCATGACCAGATGGTATCTGAACGATTATCCGGTGTATGTGTGGACGACAGACTATGGCCTGTTGGTTTTGGGGCTTCCCAAGGATTCCATAGCGAAGTATGATCTACAGTACAGCATGGACTGGTTTGCGACGCTGGGATCGAGAGCTGCCGCCATTCTGGCCTTTAATCTGGCGCTGGCTATGATTCTGGCGCTGTTGTTCGGGGCGGGACTGTATCAACAGTTGAAGCGGATGACAAAGGGCTTAAAAGATCTGCGGGATGAGAAGCCGGTGAAGATTCCGGAAAAAGGAATTTTCAGGGAGCTGGCGCAGAATCTGAACGATACATCACAGATTATTTATAGAAAGAACCGACAGCTGGCGCTCCGGGATCGGGCGAGGCAGAATTGGACGGCGGGTATTTCCCATGATATACGCACGCCGCTTGCAGTGGTTCTGGGGAATGCGGAGGCCTTGGAAAAGGAGGAGACGCTCTCGGCGGGGGGCAGGCAGAAAGCTGCGGCCATTGTCACCCAGAGCATGAAGGTCAAGCGACTGGTGGAGGATTTGAATCTGATTTCTTCGCTGGAATACGACGAGGCTGACAGGCGGAGGGAACCCGTGAAGATTTGTCCGCTGATCCGCGGGGTCGTGGCGGATCTCTTGAATGGAGGGCTGTCCGGGGAATTTGAGATCTGTCCGGATCTGCCTTTTGAGGATGCGGTGGTTCTGGGGGATGCGTCTTTGCTGGAGCGGGCGGTTTTTAATCTGATCCACAATGCGGTCACGCACAATCCGAAAGGCTGCAGGATCGACGTCGGCGTGTATCGGCGCGGGGACAAGGCGCTGATCCGTGTGCGGGACAACGGCGCGGGCGTGCCGGACGAGGTGCTGGCGCGGATGGATCGGATGCCCCAGACCACCCACGGGATCGGGCTGCCTCTGGTGTACAGGATCGCCGCTGTCCACGGGGGACGGTTCACCGGGGAGAATGACGGCGGGTTCTGCGGGACGATGGAACTGCCGGTGGGGTGAAGGGGAATGATTCTTGGCAAATTTAGACAAATGGATTGCAAAAACTTTGTGCGCTATGAACATACCTATCTGTTATCAAATACTGTAAAATATAGTCAAGAAAAAGGGAAAATTGTAATCTCCTCTTGACCGATAGAAGGTGACAAATACGCTGGAATGTGTTATTATGTCGGGGAAATTGGTGGAGGAAAGCAATTATGGGCAATAACGAACATATTCTAAACGAAAAAGGGGATGAAAATATGGAAATGGTAAAAAGTGGCTATACACCATTAGATGTTGGCTTCATTTTAGCCCATGGACAAGCTGTTTCATCTCAAGAAATCTTATCCGATATTACTCCCGTTGATTGGAGTGAAGATGTGTTAAGTGGGAAAGACAAAGGAAAAACCATTATCAAATCTAAAGGTGAAGAGGACGAATTAAAATCGGCGATATTATTGTTATCCAAAAGTGCAAAGTAGGTAACAAGGACATTGGAAGGCATTCGTTTGTCGTATTGGATACAAATCAAGGCGGGATCGCAGGTATGCCCTTTGATTTGGTATGTAATATCATGTCTTCCTTAGAGGGGAAAGGGGAAGAATATAGAAACAAAAAGTTAAGTTATCCGGAAAATATGCCTTTTGAACCCTCGGAAGAAAATATTATGAATGGGCATGGGAAAGAAGGTTTTATCAAAGCGGGTGTTTATTTTTTGTTTGATAGAAAAAATACGGAGTATTCTATCATCGGTAATATTCAGCATGAACTGTATTTAAAATTGATTAATTATATTAACAACATGGAACCATCACAGATCAAATACATAATTGATAATCTCACACCACCGGATGAAGGGAATGATAAAAAGCAGTAGGTTGATACCTGCTGTTTTTTGTTATTACTCTGCCAAGATAGTCAAAACAATGATAAAAGTCATTCTGGCTTAGAGCAAATCTATTATTTTCAAGATCTTCTCTTTTTTATCCGCACTACAGTATTTCAGCTTATCTACAATTTGAATATCTACACTTTTCGCTTCCGGCTGGTCAATGCGGTAGGTATATTCCTCAGCCGGGACATCCGGGAGATGCAAATGGGACAGGAACGGGCGAGGATGTGCTGATACCGGGGACTGCTTTGCAAACTTTTACCGTGCGCAGTTCGGGTAGCATACAGGTAACGAGGGTTGAGTGGCTTGCGGCTTTGGTAGGTGCATTTGGCATGGCTGTAGAGGAGGACAACTATCCCGACAACTATTATTCGGATTTGTCGTCGGATTCTGCAATCTACAGGACAGTCATGGTAGCTACGGAGTTCGGCTTGGTGGACGTGGAGGCGGGAGACGCCCTGCGTCCGGATGATGCGGCCACGAGGGAATTTGTTGCGCACAGCTTTAACATATGCATGGGGTATGCGTTGGGTGGAGAAGTAAACTATACATTCTCCGAGGCGGATTCTGTTACATATGCGGATGACATACAGATCGCCATTAATAAAAAGTGGTTTGCGCTGACGAACGGGGCTTTTCTGCCGGAAATAGGCATTACGGTTTCCGAAAAGGATGCGTTGATTGCGATAGCGGTCGCCTCTTTGTCCGACTCAGAAGTCAATGAAAATTATGATAATGAATATACAGTACGGGATGGTGTCATCGTATTGCCGGAGTCCGTGCAGCCTTTGATGACGGGAGACAAGGAACTTACACTGTATCACTGTACTGTGGAATTAAAGAAAGGCGACATTTTTGTTGCGCTTTCAGCAGGATTTCCGATTGGTTACAAAGCTGTGGATGTAACTGTGTCCGAGGATGCGACAGTTGTTGACATAGAGTCGGTAGAGCTTGAGGAAGTCTTTGGCAGTATAGATGTGCAGGGCGTAATCGAAGCGGACATGACGAAAATAGAGGCAATGAATGAGGACGCTCAGATCTCATACATAGTAGGCGGAACAGAACTGAACGGCTACGAGGATGGCATAGAGTGCTACGCATTGGATGAAGTGAATAACAGAAAAGTAAGCGCTGCGGTCGTAAGTCGGGAAATGGACATTCCGGAATCCGTTCGCCAGACCTATGCGCTGCCGGAAGGGACAAAGGCTGAGGTAAAAGCCGTTATAAGCAACGTGGGGGCAACACCCAAATATGAGCCGGGCAAGGGTGCTTATCTGGGAGTAAACGGCAGGGTAACTTTTACATGCAATGTAGGCATGGATGTATTGGACGCGCTGGAATTTGATAAGAAGCTGGCGGAAGTTCCCATTGCAGGAGTCGGAAGATTTAAGGTAACTTTGGATGCCGAGCTTGGGGGAACGGTAAGCTTGAATCTGGTGGAAGATTTTTCGCTGGGTATATTCCCATGTATGTGTGTGGGAATTATGCCAAACAGCCAGTCGGGACACTGTGCCAGTCGGCGCACCGCATCAAGGCGGATCACGTCATGGAGATAGTGGCAAAGACCATCCAGAAAGTCATAAAATATGCCAATCTTGACAAGGAACGCTTTGCGGGGGAGATACAGGCGCACATCGAGGACAGGCAGACCGTGGACTTGACGGAACAGAGGAAACGCATGGCGGTATGTGAAAAGCGCATCGGGGAACTGGAAATGCTGATCGCCAAAATATACGAGGACAATGCTTTGGGGAAACTGTCAGACAAGCGTTACACCATGCTCTACAACCAATATGAGGGCGAGCAGGAACAGCTCCAGGGCGAGGTAAATGGTTACAAGGCGGAACAGGCACAGTATGAATATGACCGCCGCTCCACGGCACGTTTCATAAAGCTGGTTGAGAGGTACAGCAGCGCAGAGGAGATGACAACGCTCATGCTGAATGAATTTGTGGAGAAGATAATCGTGCATGAGCGTGACCGCAAGGGGAGTGCAGACGCCACGCAGAAGATAGAGATTGAACTATAGTCAATAGAGTAGACACATTTTTATGAAATTTTTTAGGAGGGGGGACAGTTTTACCGCTGCCCCCGATAAGCAGATTCAGCTTCATTTGGTGTCAGATAACCAAGGGAACCATGAGGCCGCCGGGAGTTGTAGTATCCTTCAATGTATTCAAAAACAGACAGGTACAGTTCATTAAATGTGTGGTATGTCCTGCGGCTGGTCTCTTCTTTCTTCAGGTATTTGAAAAAGCATTCACATACGGCATTGTCGAAGGGATATCCCTTCTTGGAGAAGGACTGCACCACGTTCATCGAGTCCAGTAGCTGGCGGAATGCAAAGGCGGTATATTGTGTCCCGCGGTCAGAGTGGAACATAAGGCCATAGGGGGAGTTCCTAGCCTCATAAGCCTTTTGGAAGGCCGTTATGACAAGGCTGACGTCTGCCTTGCCGGATAGATGCCAGGAGACCACTTTCCTTGAGAACAGATCAATCACAACGCACAGATAATACCACTTCCCGCCGGCTTTCAGGTAAGTGATGTCGCTGACCCAGACCAGGTTCGGGGCATCCTGAGAAAACTGCTGCTGCAGGTGGTTGGTACACTCACCATTGTCTGTACGGCGGCAGACGGATCTGGGCTTTGCGGTTGACATTTTAGGCAGGTCCATGCTGCCCATCAGGCGGTACACTCTCCCGACGCTGATGTTTATGCCATAGTCACGCCTGAGGATGTATTGGACTTTGTAAGCCCCCAGCCGCTTGTCATGATCGGCGTAAATATGCAGGATCATGCTTTTGATATGCTGGTTTTCGGAAACGCGGGGAGCCGGCTCTTTCCGGAAGTGCTTGTAATAAGTGCTTCTGTTGACATTTAAGACACGGCAGAGCGTTTTGATGTCATGCTGAAGACGCAGTTTATGTACGGCATCTAATCGTTGTTTGAGTGTGGCGTGAAGATGGCAATCGCTTTTTTTAAGATGAGGTTTTCCTCCTCTAACTGAGCGTTACG
>JAMPGV010000004.1 GCA_023663735.1 Muribaculum sp.
GTCTGTCTGTCTGTCTGTCTGTCTGTCTGTCTGTCTGTCTGTCTGTCTGTCTGTAAAGATTATACCGTATTCTCATGCCCTGTCAATCGCTCCCGCACCATTTTTGATTCCCGCAAACAACGAGTCTATCATTCGGAATGTTCCAACCCCGGCTCATCATACCAAAAAGCTCCCCCGCCGTCGTAATGCACTTGAAAACCAAAAACGTTGTTTTCCCACGGCACTCCGTTTTCTTCATACAGAGAGGCAAATTCCGCCACAAAAAACGGCGTGACTCGATCTTCCAGCGCAAGCGCCAGCTCAATGCTGCAATACACCTCGCCGGAGTCTCCGAACGCAAAGCTGACGATATCCCCCAACGCAACACCCCGAATCTTCATACCGTCAAAGGCCGTGCCGGTGAGGTCGTGTTCCTCGCCGTCCTCCCCCGCCCCGATCCGAAGCACGCCTTCCTCATAGGCGAAAGCCACTTCCCCGCAGGCCTGCTCCACGACGTCATCAGACATCGTATAAAGGGTGTCAAAAGGTTCTTCCTCCGAGTCAAAAACAGAAAAATCCATAATCGCCACGCCCGTGCCGGAACCCACATAGCAGATCATGCCAATCTCCTGCGTCCCGTCCCCGTCGTAATCATACGCGGCAAACTTCGGCATCACCACCCGCGGCGTCAGGAACCCCTTAAAAAAGGTACGGCGCTGCCCTTGATGCTCCAAGATCATCATCTCCCCGTCGTAAATCTCCCCGTACACCCGCACGGACACCTCCGGCAGTTCTCCCAAGAGAATCAACGTCCGCTGATGCCAATCCACATCGGCATTGATCTGATCCGGCGTCTTGGCGTTCGCAAACTCTTCCTCCGTGAGCGCATGATACCAGACAAGCTCTTCCTGCCTTCTCTGCTCCGCCAATTCCTCCGCATAGCGCTCCCACTCCTCGGACGACCAGTCCGAACGATCCTCCGCGGAGGCGCCTGCCGATGCGGTTTGGCCGGAGGCTGTCTCGATAGAATCCGATCCGGAAGCTGATTCAGAAACCGATTCTCCCGTTTTGTCCGGCTGTCTCTGCTCCGAAGCGCACCCGGCCAGCAGAAATCCCCCCAGAAGACAAGCCGCCAACAGGCCGACACACTTTCCCAATCCCTGCAGACGCTCCCACATCCCCTTCTCTATGGTATTCTGACAGGGATCGCAGCCCCCGCAGGGTTTCCCGTGAACCGAACCATACCCAAATCGACTCATATTCCGTCCTCCCGCCTCCGCTCGTGATATCGCATCTCTTCCGACATCATTTCTCATGATTCCTGTGCGTCCGGCTGTGCATGAAGCACCGCCCGCACCGTCCTCTCCAGCACCGCCATATCCACCGGCTTGGCCACATGGGCGTTCATCCCGGCCTCCAATGCGTCCCGCACGTCCTCGGCGAACGCATTCGCGGTCATTGCGATAATGGGAATGGTCTTTGCCAGCGGATGCGCCGACGCCCGGATGGCTTTCGTCGCCTCGTAGCCGTTCATCACCGGCATCTGCACATCCATCAGAATCATATGATACTGCCCGGGCGACGAGCGCTCAAATGCTTCCACCGCAATCTGCCCATTCTCACAGATTTCACAGTCAGCCCCCACAATACTCAGCATCTCTCTCAGAATCTCCGCATTGATCTCGTTGTCTTCCGCCGCCAGTATATGCATCCCCTCCAGAACACTCTGCTGTGCGTCCGGCTCCTCCTCCACGACGGCCGGCGCATTCCGGTTCAGAACATCGTCCACCTTCCTGCGGAAACTGGTGAGGAAGAAAGGCTTCGGCAGGAAGGCGTCCACGCCCGCGCCTTTTGCCTCATCCTCCACTTCCGGCCAGTCATAGCTGGTCAGAATCAAAATCGGCACATGTTCGGACACAGTCTGCCGGATGCGGCGGGCGGTCTCCACGCCGTCTATACCGGGCATCTTCCAATCCAGCAGGATAATATCGTAGGGCCGCCCCTCCCCGTCGGAACGTTTCACCAGTTCCACCGCGCTTTGACCGTCCAAAGTATAGTCCACATCGACTCCGGTGCCTTCCATGGTCATCTGAATATTCTGGCAGATAACCTCCTCATCGTCCACCGCCAGCAGTCTGGTGATGCCGTGGTTTTTCCAGAAGTTTTGGTCAATGTCCTGACTGCTGATGGGCAGATTCAGCTCCACGGTAAAAGTGGAACCCTCTCCTTTCTTGCTCTTGAGCGCGATGGTTCCGCCCATCAAATCCAAGAGATTTTTCGTGATGGCCATCCCCAGCCCGGTTCCCTGAATTTTATTGGTCACGCTGTCTTCCTCGCGGGTAAACGCCTGAAAGATGCTCTGCTGATACTCCTCGCTCATACCGTAACCGTCGTCCGACACGATAAAACGGTAGCTGGCAAGCTGCCCTGTGCGCTGCGCCAGTTCCTGTACCGTCAGCGCGATATGTCCGCCGTCCGGCGTGTATTTCACCGCGTTGGAAAGCAGATTGAGCAGAATCTGGTTCAGCCGGAGTTTATCCATAACCACATGCTCGTGCTTGATGTCCTTGCTGTATACTTCAAAGTTGTGTCCCTTGGCCTTCATCTGCGGACGAATAATGCTGTCGATGCCCTCGATTAATTCCACCACGCTCTCGTCCGACAGGTTCAGCGTCGTCTTGCCCGCCTCGATCTTGCTGATGTCCAGAATATCGTTAATCAGCCCTAACAAATGCTGGCTGGAAGAAGTGATTTTATGTGTGTATTCCCGCACCTTGTCCGGATTTTCCGCATCTCTGCCAAGCAGAGCCGCAAATCCTACAATGGCGTTCATGGGCGTGCGGATGTCATGGCTCATGTTGGACAGGAAAGAACTCTTGGCACGGTTGGCCTCCTCGGCAATCTGAAAGGCCTGCTCCGCCGACTCTTTGGAGCGGGTGAGCATGGTATTATACTCCTCCAGCTTTTGGTTCAGCTCTTCCTGCTTGCGCAGATTGGCCTGCTCCTGCAGATACAGCTTTGTGCTGTTCCGCTGCCGGAGAATGGCCGCCGAAGCCAGTACCATCAAAACCAGAAGCGCCACCGCCAGCGTCAGCAGCGTGCGCACCACCGTATTCACCATCCCTACCGTCCCCGCAGCCACATAATCCGCCGGAATCAGGAACAACAGAAGCGTATCGTATTCCTCCAGAGACGTGATACAGTAATAATACTCCCGCCCGTCCATCCGGAAATTGGTGCTGATCGTCTCTTCCTCCACAAGCGCCGCGCGGATATCGGGATACCTGTTTCCCTCCATCTCCTCCAGCACTTTGAGGACATTATACGCCTGAATGCTTTTCTCATGCGTGACGTCGTCATGCATCCGGGTTCCGTTGCTCTTTAAAATATAAGTCTCATTGCGGCTCCCGTAAGCGTCGCTGTCATAATACTGTGTCAGCGTCTGAATATCCTTAAAGAGTACGGCGTGGGTAAAGCTGGTGCCGTCCTCCGCTCTCAAAGGCGTCTCCAGCTTCTGTACGAAAATCCAGCAACTGCTCTGCGAGATATAGCTTTCTGAGATGAACGTGCGGCGCTCCTCCCCTCCTGCCACATAATCCAGATCGGCCCAGACGCTATGTTTGCCCTCCGCATCCCAGCAGTTTCCCTGACTGTCCAGCAGCATGAGATCGGAACTGTAGCTGTCCATCTCCAACAGTTCCTCCAGACCTGCCACATAGTCCGCCACATCCTTCCCGTCGGCAAAAGTCCCCTCCTTCAGAGCGTTCACTGCAGAAGTCAGATAATTCCAGTGCGTGTCCAGCGCGTTTCCCAGATTGACCCGCACCTGTGCGGTAAGTTCCACCAGCTGTGTAGTGCGCTCCACAAAAATTTGATTCTCCAGATAGTTTGTGAAAAAAGAGGCTCCCGCGGTCAAAGCGGCCAGCAGTACCAGAACCAGCGCTGTCGGAAGTAACATTTTCCGTTTAATTCTTTTGAAACTCATAGTGCTTTCCTTCTTAACTTAATTTTAGTGCTTCTTGATTTTATCTTCTCTTTATCTTGTCTTCACTTTGTCTTTAGCCGATCTCGAATTGCACGCTTTTATTGCAGCGTGATATAGTCTGTGGGCGAAGCCAGCTGGCGGCCTTCCGAGAGCCTCTGCGCCACGATTTGTTTATAGGGGATCTCTGTCCGCTCATAGGCCGTCACACCGATTTCCTCCAAAATCCCGCCTATCATATTCTCCAGATTACCCAGCGCCGCCACGGTGTATACCTCCTCACGATCCAAGGCCTTTCCATCCACCGTCAGCTCCTCCAAGACATAACCCGTATCCGTCTTTTGAACCGCCATCTCAAAACCGCTGGATACATATAAATTCGAGTCGTTGACCGCAAACCCCCGCTTGCCCTGCGCGGCGAACAAACGCTCCACATATTGATACAGCTGCTCCCCTGTCATCTCACACAGGACAATCACCGGCGTCTCGCCCATCGTCAGGAAATTCAGCTCTGTCCGGGTATAGTCCCCGGCCACAATGTTCCCGGCCACGGCGGAGGCAGGTCCGATGAGCATCCGGGTTCCCACTTCCTCCCGCAGGGAGTTGAACACCGCCGAAGCGGCCCTGCTGCCCTGTCCGGCTTCAAAAGCATACGGATATCCGGTTTCGATGTGAACCACAGCCTCCTCCTCTTCGGACGGCGCGCCCATGGCTGCGTTGAATGCCTCAAAAGCGGAGCGGGCGTCGGGATACTCCCCCGTAATCATCCCCTGTACCACCTTCTGGGAGACGGAGAACATATCCGCCGAGGCAAGTCTGATATACAGGCGGTTGTCGTCAATCTGCGCCTCCATGGGGGCAAGCAGCGAAGACAAGGTCTGATCCACATCCTTGTTGTAGGCGATGAGGGTCTCGTCGCTGGTAATCCGCTTCATCCCCTCCTCGTCCAACATCGCCGACAAAATATCCAAAATCAGTTCCTTGCGCGCCGCATCTTCCGTCCCCTCCACATTGGCCGCCACTTGGAACGCAGGGTAGGTGAGATACCAGCTGTCCTCCGCCGTCTCTCCGAAATAGGGTAGCAGCAGACAATAGTCCGACACGCCGTACACATCGGATTCATTCGGCGTCGTGCGGATCATGGCCGTCTCACCGCTCTCAAGCGCCTGAAAACAGTCGCCCGCATCCCTGTCCAAATCGGAGGCGTCGATTCCGGCATACCCGATAAATTCTTCCATCCGCTCAAAGACAGGGAGCCAGACTTCCTCACTGAGCTGATCCGTCTGTCCGCTCTCATACTGCTTGCGCCACTCCCGTCCCGCTTGAGAAGTGAGCTGCTCCACGGACAGTCCCTGCAGCATCTCCATGCAAGTGTAGTCCGCCTCGAAATTTGCGCAGAACGGCCGAATCCCCAGCTCCCGCAGCGACCCGCACAACTCCACGAACTCCTGATACGTCCGGGGCATGGACAGGCCGTTTTGTTCCAACAACACCTTGTTCACAAGGATTCCGTCCACTTCCGCACAGGCGGGAAGCCAGTTTAGCGTGCCATCGTTGTAGGTATAACTGCGCAGATAAGACTGGTGGAACGTATTGACCAATTCCGTGTCGCTCAAATCCAGCAGGGCGTCCTTCCACCCGGCCACATCCCGCAGGGCAAAACGCCGGATGGTGAGAATGTCCGGAAGATCCCCACGCTCCTGCTTAAAACGGTAAAAGTCGGCGGAGTTGGTCGCCACATAAAATGTGAAGTCCACTTCCGGAAAACGCTCCTGTAAATAAGGAGCATAACGCTCGGTGAGCTGGTCGCTCCACAATGCAACCGTAACCTGCTCCCGCCCGGATTCCCCTGTCGGACCGCTCTTTCCGCCGCAGCCGCACAGCGCCGTGAGAAGCGCCGCCATCATGATCACACGAACCGCCTTTTTCATCTTGTACTCTCTCCTGTACCCGTTCATTTCCAAACATTTCCGTCGGGAGACATTGTTCTCTGTCCTTCCGGCCAATCCTGCAGCATTGACCGAATCGAACCTTTCTCCACTTGTGCGCCATAAAATACAATGATACAAATCCATTTTAGCGTTTCCTGTGGAAAAGTCAAGCCGCCAGACTGCACCGGAAGGCTCGACTCCGTCCCACGGGATTCCCAATTCCACAGAATCTTTAGTTCCACGGAATCTCCAGCTCCATTCCCTCAAAGATCAGCGCCGGATTCTCTCCGACCGCCGCGCGGTTGGCCTCATAGATTTCGGGCCAGCGGCTTCCGTCGTGCAGCAGCTTCTCTGCGATCTTCCACAGACAGTCGCCCTTCCTCACCCAATAGACCATCCGGTCCTCCTCGAACGCATCCCCGCCGTTTCCTCCGGGGAGTTCTTCCTCCGTGCCGCTCTCCCTCTGTTCATCCAGCTGTGCAAGCGTTTTCGCCGGTGTTCTCCAGTCCACCGCCGTCCCGTCGGCCTCCTGCATGGAAGCAAGCTCCGTCGCGCCCCAGAGATCCTTCTCAAAAAAGTAGCGGTACAAAATGTCCCCCGAAGCCCCGGTTCTCGTAATATCCGTCACTTTGCCGTCGTCGTCCCGGCGAATTTCTATGGTAGAGCCGTCATACAACTCGTGTTTCCAGTCTCCCTCGATCCCATAGTACACCTTCCGCCGCAGCTGATCTCCCTCATATAGAAACTGCGACGCGTAGAGCCGGGTGTCCGACGTCCCCATAGCATACTGCCACAGCATCCGCCCGTCCGCGTCATAATCCCAGAACTCATACCGCTTTACGGTATTCGTCTCGTTGACCTTTAATGTCCTCTCCCATTCGTTGGCCGTCACTGCATCGATCTGCCGCTCACCGTCATAATGCGCCAGATAGCTCGGAACGCTTATACCCTCGATCTCCTCCGGAGAATACTCCTCGAGAAGATCGCGGAAGGCCGAGAGATACCAGTAGGAGGCCACACGATTGTCGTCTTCGTTGTCATGATCGATCCATGTGGCATAATAACTGCCGGAGCGGTGGCTCTGCGCACTCACGGAACCGGTCTCATCATAGCGCAGCGCCGCCGTCGTCGCTTCCCCGCCCGAGCGGAATCTGTATGTCACCCTCTGCAGACGCCCCTCCTCATCATAATCATAATAAAACGAATTCTGCTCTTGCGCGGGCGTGACGTCCGAGAGCAGTTTCCCCTGCGCATCGTAGGTCTTTTTGTATTCCACTTTTACCACTTCGCCCAATTCCGCGTCCTTCGCCACGATTCCTTGATAGCTGCACGTCTCGGCATAACCGCCGTCCGACCGGTATTGGTATTCGACCACATAGCAGAAGTCCCGTCCAAAAGTCCCCGAGACCTGCTGCTGCGTTTTGACAAGTCTGTCCTGACTGTCATAAAAAAATAGTGTGTCCTTTTTCTGAGAGTATCTCTGCGGGTTGTCGTAATTCCAAACCACCATCTTCCCCGACTCGCCCACCGACTCGCCCTGTCCCACATAGCAATATTCCGTTGTCTGCGCAAGCCTGCCGCCCTCGTCATAGAGGTAATCCGTGATGGTTCGGCAGACAGCCTGTTCCGACAGTTCATATTGCGCCGGTTTCGGAATTTCCGCACCGTCCCTCGCAAAAGAAGATTCCATGAACATCCGTCCTGCTAAAATCAGCCCTAATAACAGTCCTATGCATAAGAAAATCGGCAGCATGACAACAAAGTCATGGACACGGTAACGCTTTTCTGACAATCCGCCACCCCTTTCCGCGCGGCAGTCTCCTGCAAAAAGGGTATGCCGAACCGCTCCGGCATACCCCATTGTCTTGAGTCCTTCTACATTAACCAAAATAGCGCTTCAACAGTCCCTCGAAAGCTTTGCCGTGGCGGGCCTCATCCCTCGCCATCTCATGTACGGTATCATGGATCGCATCCAGCCCCAGCTCTTTGGCCCTCTTCGCAAGATCCGTCTTACCGGCGGTAGCGCCGTTCTCGGCGTCCACCCGCATCTCCAGATTCTTCTTGGTGGAATCCGTAACCACCTCGCCCAAAAGCTCTGCGAACTTCGCAGCATGTTCCGCCTCTTCGTATGCGGCCTTCTCATAATACATGCCGACCTCGGGATAACCTTCTCTGTAGGCAACCCTTGCCATCGCCAGATACATGCCGACCTCGGAACACTCTCCCTCGAAGTTGGCGCGCAGATCTTTGAGGATGTCCTCACGGACGCCCTGCGCAACGCCTACCACATGCTCGGCCGCCCAAGTCTTCTCCCCGCTCTGGGCGGAGAACTTCTCGGGGCCTACGCCGCAGACAGGACATTTCTCGGGAGGATTGTCCCCCTCATGTACATAACCGCATACCTGACATACAAATTTCATAACTGCATCTCCTTTTCTTTTAAGATTTTTGATTTGATATTTTAGGCAGCTGCAAGACAGGAGATCTCACAGCCGCTTATCTTTTCGCTATGACAGCTTCCTTACGAATGACAGCTTCCCGATCGTTTACAATCTGCTTCCGTCTCCGCCGCAGCCTCTGCGCGGGTGCAGTTCCCGCAGATTCCGTAAAAATAGGTCACATGCCCGGCGATCCTGCCGTCAAACCCCGCCCCGGCGATATCCTGAATCGTGTCGATATTGCCCATCTCCAAGTCGATGACGCTCCCGCATTCCGTACAGACAAAATGATAATGGGGGGAAGTGTCCGCATCAAAGTGATCCACGCCGTCCCCCACCCGGAGCCGCCGGATCTCACCCGCATCGGCCAGAAACGTCAGGTTGCGGTATACGGTGCCGAGACTGATGTTGGGCAGTTCCCTGCGCACATTCACATAGACTGTATCCGCGGTGGGATGGTCTTTGCGGCCCATCAAAAATGCCATAATCATATCACGCTGTCTGCTGTGCTTACGGGCCATCGCTGTCTCCTTCTTGAATCAGTAATCATTCCTATTTTATTATAAAAGATCTTCCCGCAATGTCAAGACTCTTTCCGCTAAATTCTCCAAAATACTCTCAAATTTTTCCGAGGCAATCAGCCTTCCGCCGCCCTCTTCCGCTCATATTTGACAAACCGATAGGCAATGTCAAAATACGTCTGCTCTTCGCTGTCTGCGGTGATCTCCCACGCATCATCCTGATCCAGATCGGGAAAATAGGCGTCCGCCTCATACGCATGGTCGATCTTGGTAATATGCGCCACGTCGCAATAGGGAAGCATCTGGCGGTAAACGCTCTCGCCACCTATGATATACACGTCCTCATCCCGGTATTGCTTCAGTTCCTCCAAAAGCTCCTCCAGAGAATGCACCACGACGGCGTCCTTCACACGATACTCGGGATTGGAGGACAAAATAAGATTCGTCCGGTTCTTCAAGGGAAGTCCCTGCGGAAACGTCTCCAGCGTCTTCCTGCCCAGCACCACCACCTTGCCCGTGGTCTCCTCCCGGAAATGCTTATGGTCGTTCGGGATGCGGATGAGCAGCTCATTCTTGCTGCCGATCGCCCAGTTGTTGTCCACCGCTGCGATAATATTCATGTCGATTCTCCTCTCAGATGGCAATGGGGATCTCCGTAATCTGCTCCCCGGTCTCATAATGCTCCACCCGCACGTCGTCCCGGGTAAATTCATAAAAATCATGAATCTCCGGATTCAGCCAGAATGTGGGCGCGGGTTTCGGCTCCCTGCCAATCAATTCTTTGATAATCGGCACATGCCGGTCATAGATGTGGGCGTCCGCGATCACGTGGACGAACTCTCCCACATACATGTCGCAGACCTGCGCAAGCATATGGATCAGCACCGCATACTGCACCACATTCCAGTTATTCGCCGCCAGCACATCCTGCGAGCGCTGGTTCAAAATCGCGTTCAAAGTCAGTTTCTCCTCCCCCGGCCGCTGCGTCACGTTAAACGTCATACTGTAGGCGCAGGGATAGAGATTCATCTCATGCAGATCTTGATGCACATAGAGATTCGTGAGAATCCGGCGGCTGAAAGGATTGTTTTTCAGGTCGTAAATCACCCGATCCACCTGATCCATCATGCCTTCTTTATAAACGTGTTTCACGCCCAGCTGATATCCGTAGGCCTTGCCGATACTGCCGTCCTCATCCGCCCACTCGTCCCAGATATGGCTGTGCAGATCATGAATATTGTTGGATTTACGCTGCCAGATCCACAAAATCTCGTCTGTTGCGGACTTTAACGCCGTGCGCCGAAGCGTCAGGATGGGGAATTCCGCCCGCAGGTCATAGCGGTTCACCACGCCAAACCGCTTGATCGTATAAGCGGGCGTCCCGTCCGGCCAATGAGGTCTGACCTTCTCCCCCTCCGTACTCGTCCCGTTCTCCAAGATATCCCTGCACATATTGATAAATAAAGTGTCCGCGTAACTCATTTTTCCTCACATCCTTATTCCCATTTAGCGAAACGATATTTTTCGGAATTCAAATTGTGCAGATTGTATATTCATAAGCAGACCCTAGCGAACCGTTGGCACTTAGGCGCTGTATTTTAGCGCCTTGAGGTGAGATTTAGCACTTCTTGGCGAAGCACCCTATGGTGCAAGCCTTAGAAGCGCTTCTCACCTTGACAGCTTACGGTGAAGGTTGGACGTCTGCGTTGAATGTGCAATTTGCACAATGACCTCTACGAAATGTAGTGTTTCGCAAACGCCTATTATTCCCATTTGTCGCAGAGCGAATTGATCTGATCGGCAAACTTCGCCATATCCTTATTCGGCATACCGTCGTTCTTCGTGATCAAAGCCATCAGGCGCTGTCCGGCAGCCAGCAGTCTCGCATAGACGCCGCTCGCGATTCTGGCTTTCTTCTTGACGGGTACAGGCTCCGCCTCGTACAGGAAACGGTTCCCCAGAAGATCGAACTCCGTGCCGCTGTAAGGCGCGTAAGCCCTCTGCCCATGCTCGATTTTTAGGCACTCCACAAAGGACATGCACACGCTGTCCTCGCCATGTACCACAAACACCTTCTTGGGCTTCTCCTCAAAGGCGTTAATCCACTCCAGCAGACCGTTCTTGTCCGCATGGCCGCTCATCCCCACCAGTTTCTTAATCTGCGCCCGCACCTGAATGGACTCGCCGAAGAGCTTGACTTCCTTCGCCCCCTCCACGATGCTCCTGCCCAATGTCCCCACGGACTGATAGCCCACGAAGAGAATCGTGCATTCCTCCCGCCACAGATTATGCTTTAAATGATGCCGGATCCGCCCCGCCTCACACATGCCGGAAGCGGAGATAATCACCTTGGGCGTGTCGTTGAAATTGATCTCTTTGGATTCCTCGCTGGTGATGGAGAGCTTCAGCCCCGCAAAAGAGATGGGATTGATCCCTTCCCGCACCAAATCCAGCGCCTCCCCGTCGAAACAGTCCATCCGGTTTTCGTGGAAGATCTCCGTGGCCTCCACCGCCATAGGGCTGTCCACATACACTGGGAAATTCTCATGCCCCTTCACCATGCGGCCCACTTTCACCTGCCGCAGGAAATACAGGATCTCCTGCGTTCTGCCCACCGCAAAGGAGGGAATCACCACATTGCCGCCTCTGTCAAAAGTCTCCTGCAGGATGGCCGCAAGCTCTTTCACATAATCCACTTTTTCCGCGGAGTGCAGCCTGTCCCCATAGGTGGATTCCATCACCACATAATCCGCCTGCGCCGTGGGAATCGGGCTGCGCAGGATCGGCTGGTTTTTGTTGCCAATGTCCCCCGAGAACACAATTTTCTTCGTCCGCCCGTCCTCCGTCAGCCACACCTCGATGCTGGAGCTTCCCAGCAGATGCCCGATATCCGTAAAGCGGATCTTGACCTCGTCGCAGACCTGTATCTCCCGGTTGTAGCGGCAGGGTACGATCCGCTTGATCACCCCTTCCGCGTCCTCCATGGTGTACAGCGGATCCTGTGCGGGTACGCTCTCGCTCCGCTTGGCCTTGCGGTTGCGCCACTCCGCCTCCATCATCTGGATGTGGGCGCAGTCACGCAGCATAATGCTGCACAAATCCGCCGACGCATCCGTCATGAACACCTGCCCCCGGAAGCCTCTGGCATAGAGCAGCGGCAGCAGTCCGGAATGATCCACATGGGCATGGGTGAGGAATACATAGTCAATCATGGCGTCATCCACCGGCAGGGGCGCGTTCTCGAACACATTCACACCCTGCTCCATCCCGTAATCCACCAGAATGTGCTTGCCGCCCGCCTCCAGATAATGACAGCTTCCGGTCACCTCATGCGCCGCCCCGATAAACATTAATTTCATGCGCAAACCCTCCTTTGTTATCATTTACCTTCTCATACTTCCCTCACTTCAAAGCGTTGGCCGTCTCATAAAAATGATAATAAATTCCCTTGGCCTCCAGCAGTTCCAGATGCGTTCCCTCCTCCACGATGCCCTCCTCCGTCAACACCAGAATCCGATCCGAATTGCGAATGCTGGAGAGCCTGTGGGCGATGGTCAGCGTCGTCCGCCCCTTTGAGAGTTCCGCCAGAGACTGCGCCACCGCAAACTCGCTCTCGTTGTCCAGCGCCGACGTAGCCTCGTCCAGAATGATGATCGGCGGATTCTTCAGGAAAACCCGCGCGATGCTGATGCGCTGCTTCTGGCCGCCCGAGAGCTTCACGCCCCGCTCCCCCACATAGGTGTCATATCCGTCCTTCAGCCCCAGAATAAACTCATGCGCCCCGGCTCGTTTGGCAGCCTCGACGACCTCCTCCCGGGACGCATCCGGCCTCCCGTAGACTATATTTTCATAGATCGTGCCGGAGAACAGATAGACGTCCTGCTGTACGATACCGATGTTTCTCCTGAGACTCTTCAGCGTAAAATGTTTGATATCCTCCCCGTCTAACGTAATGCGCCCCGCGGACACGTCGTAAAATCTGGGAATCAGATTGCACAGAGTGGTCTTGCCGCCGCCGGAAGGCCCCACAATCGCCACTTTCTCCCCCGCACGGATCCGCAGGTTCAATTCCTTGAACACCCGGTTGTGGTCGTCCGGATAGGCAAAGCTCACCTGCTCAAAGACGATATCGCCCTTGGGATGCTCCAGCTGCACCGCATCCGGCTCGTCAAAAATTTCAATGTCCGCATCCAAAATCTGCAGAAACCGCTCAATGCCCGTCATGCCCCGCTGGAACTGCTCCGCAAACTCTATGATGCGCCGGATCGTGGCGATCATGGTCGTCACATACAGCATATACGCCACCAGATCGCCCGGTGCGACCATTCCCTTTACCATGAAAATGCCGCCCGCCACCACCACCGTCAGATACATCAGCCCGTCGAAGAGCCGCACCGTGGTCTGGAACAGCCCCATATAGCGGTAAGAAAGCTTCTTGATGTCAAAAAAGGTATCGTTATCCCGCTCAAACTTTTCGTTCTCAATGGCTTCATTGGCGAACGCCTTCACCACCTTATGCCCCAGCAGACTGTCCTCAATGCGGGCGTTCAGCTCGCCGATCTGTCCCCGCTGGGAGCGGAACACGCCCCGCATCCGGAAATTCAAGGGCATACACACCGCGATCATCAGCGGCACGCACAGAAAGATAATCAGCGTCAGCGGCAGATTGATGCCGCCCAGAACCAAAAACGAGATCACGATCTTAATGAATGCGATAAAAAATTCTTCGGGACAATGGTGGGCAAACTCCGTCACGTCAAACAGATCGTTGGTGATCCGCCCCATGATCTGCCCCACTTTGGTATTGTTGTAATAAGTATCGGACAGTTTCTGCAGATGTCTGTAGGCGTCCCGCCGCATATCCGTCTCGATCTTCGCTCCCATCACATGCCCCATATCCGCCATATAATAAGCCGCAAAAGCGTCCACAATGCGAAGCGCCAGATAGAGCAGCCCGAGGACGGCGATCGTCTGCACGGACAGCGCCGCCAGATCCCGCATCCCCTCGTTGGTGATATAGCGCATAATCAAAGGCAGCACCAGCTCGCATAACGTCGTCAGCGCCGCACAGAACAAATCCATGCCAAGCGTCCCCTTATATTTCCCGTAATACGGAGCAAACCGTTTCATCAGCTCCGCTGTCGTATAATGTTTTGCATCCACGCCCCGTCATCCTCCGCTGTCATCTTTCGTCGCCACATACTCATCTGCATATCTTCCGTCCGGCTGATATCCCGCCGCCGTATACATCCGAATCGCCCTGTCATTTTCCGCGTCCGTCCACAGAACGAAAGCCTTCACGGAATCCTTATAAATGCTATGCCACCCGTCAAGCAGACACCTCCCGATCCCCTTTCCCCGAACTCTCGGATCGACGGCAATCTGCCACAACATCATATTACCCCTTTGCATCTCGAAATGCAATACTCCGGCGACAGCGCCTTCCTGCCGCACAACCAGAACCTCCCTGTCCATAATCATCTTCCGCAGCTCTTCGAGAGACGGGAGATAAGCATACATAGGATCGAATGTTTCCCGCAGCAAGGTATTGATACGGTTCGTCTCCGTCTCCTCCGCATAGGCAACGTCGGAAGCCTCCATATCACAGTCCGTATCCGCACAGACAAGCGCTTCCCTCTTTAATTCCAGACGACAGCTATGCCTCCCCAATCGAAACCCCAGCTTCTTTAGAAACGCTGCCTCCTCCTGCTTCTTAGGCTGCATTTCCTCCTGATAGACAAATTCCACGATCATTGGAGCCGACAGAGGAATCCTCTCCCGAATTTCCACATTCCCGATATAATAAAAGAGCCGAAAAAATCCCTCCTCCTTCCGGAACAGATAGAGATTGCCCTCCCACTCCATATCATATAAGCTCCCGCGGTCTATCATCTCCAGAACGGCGGATTTGAGAAAATAGACGTTTGAGAAAACAGCGTTTCGCCGATACCTGTCAACCGCCTCCTGATACGCCTCATAACTGCCAATCCTTTGTATCTGAACCTCCATATTAATCCTCCATGTCAGAGCAGTCTACCGCGATGACACGCAACAAGAAATTCGCGTGCTGTTTACAGCTCTGTGATTCTCTCGTCTGCGCTCAAGACAATTTGTTTTCTTCATCTAACGCCCACTGTGCCATCCGTTTGCGATCCAATTTCCCATTGGGCAGGACCGGCAGCTCGGCAACCCTGTTATATGTCGTAGGAATCATGTACTTGGGAAGCTTTGTCTGTAACTGCTCCGTGATATCGCGCCCCTCCAGCTCCCCTATATAATATAGTACCAGCGCGTCCTTGTCCGCCCTGTGGACACAACAGCATGCCTTGACGTCCGGTATCCGCAAAACCGCCGCTTCAATCTCCCCCAGCTCGATTCTCTTGCCGCCATGTTTCACCTGATAATCCTTCCTCGTGACAAACACCAGATTACCGTCTGCGTCCCATTTGGCCAGATCTCCCGTCCGATACATCAGGGAAGGGATTTGAGGCTTTAACGGATTCCTGACAAACACCTCCGCCGTCTTCTCAGGATTATTGTAGTAGCCTGCCGCAAGACAGGTTCCAAAGACACAGATCTCTCCCATATGCTCCGTGTCGCCGCATGGCACCTCCCGATCATCCTCGTCCAAGAGTATGATGCCCGTATTGTCAAACGGTTTTCCGATCGGAATCGTTTCGTCCTCTGCATAGACACCCGACACTTGAAAGCTGGTACACGCTCCGGTGATCTCGGTAGGTCCATACTGCTGTATATATATGGCATCAGGATAATGCCTGCGCCAATACTCATACACCGCTATCGGCATCGACTCGCCGGAAAAGAGAAAACGGTTCAGAAACTTTGGACAGACCTTCTCCAGTGCATCAAACTGCGCCACGATCCTATATGCAGTTGGTACCCATGAGATAAACGACACCCGATTGTCGTCCAAATACTGTAACAGCTTCTTAGGCGCCATAAAATACTTCTGCGGAATAATGCAGATCGTCGCCCCCACCTCCAGCGACATATAGATATCCTTCAACGACATATCCGCATAAAACGGCGTCTGGTTCCCCACGATATCCTCTCTCTTGGTGACAACAGCCTTTTTATATGCATAAACATAATCCATCAGGGAGCGGTGCATCACCGCGACCCCCTTCGGCACCCCGGTGGAACCTGACGTGAAGAGAATATACATCAAATCGGTATCCAGTCCCTTCTCCTCAATCCCCGCCAATACGCTGTCAATCTCCTCCGATGATACTGCGGAATACTGCTCCATCAGCTCTTCATAGAGAACGATTTCGCCCTGATATCCCATCTTATCCAAATATTTTCTGTCCTCCTCGGAGGAGATCACCACAGCGCTCTCCAAGGTCTCCAGAATGGACGTCAGGCGGTCAAGCGGCGTCTTCACATCCATCGGGACATAGATATTGCCGCTGTTCAAGACGCCCAGCATTGCGGTGAGGCATATGCAGCTCTTGTCCATAAAGAGTACAATCGGTCTCTGTGTCCTCCCCTGCATCATACGGTTCAGGCCATAGCCGACGATCCGCGCGCTCTCGTACAGCTCCCTGTAGGTCATCTGCTGCTTTTCATCAAGCACCGCCGTTTTATCGGGAACCTCCCTGACCGACTCGGCAAACATTGTCAGAAAACTTTTATGACGCATTCCGTTGTCCTCCACAGCAATCCTTGTCATTCGTATCATTCCTATCATTTAAAGTCAACATTTCAAGCCAATCTGCCAAAAGTCTCTCGCCGCTAGAAGCCCTGATATACAAAGCTTGCCGCGTCATATCCCGGACCGTACTGCCCCAGAATCAGCACGGCGAACACGGCCGCAAAATAGATCGCCCACCGCACCACAATATTCTGCTTGGCAATCGTCTCCCGCAGACGGATTCCCCTCTCCTGTAGAATATCCACAATGACAATCAGAAGGATTCCGCCAAACATGACCATGCTCCCCTTCTGTCTAAGCCCAAAGCCATAGTACTGATTGCCAAACAACCCCGTCCCCAGTCTTGTAAACGTCGCCGCCAACATCCGCAAAGCATCCGCAAGATTCTCCGCAAAGGAAAAATAGCGCCCAATCGTCACCAGCAGCATCGTGCGCAGGATCTGAAACAGTTTGAATGAAAACTTCTCGGAATTGACTCTGAAAACCTTCCGCATTCTCTCATATACACCCTCGAACAGCGTCTGCTGCGCCACAAAAAAAGCCTGCCATATGCCGTATGCCACATACTTCAAGTTCGCTCCGTGCCAGATTCCAATGAGAAAAAAAGTGACAAACGAGGCCAGACTGGGAGCCAGAACCTTGCCCAAGTGATCCCCGAACCGCTTCTTGCACTTTTTGGAAAGCGTATTGAACGCCTTGGAAAGCGAAAGGGGATAAAACACATAGTTCTTAAACCACTCCCCGAGGGAGATATGCCATCTCCGCCAGAATTCGGAATAAGTACGCGCCAAATACGGCCTCCTAAAGTTTTCCGGAAGGACGATCCCGAGAGATTCGGACAATCCTATGACAATATCCATCCCGCCCGAAAAATCAACATAGGTGTGGAACCCTGCCAAGAACACCCCTATGAATATAATGACGCCGCAATACTCTTGATCCGCATAATTCTGCAAGATATTCTCATACAGCTCCGCCAGCCGCCCGGCAATCACAAGCTTCTTAAAGAAACCCCAGACCATGCGCTGCAGTCCGAACGTAAAGGTCTGATAATGAAACTCATGTCTGGCATATAGCTGATCTTTGACTGATTCAAAGCGAAGAATCGGTCCCTGCGTAATCATCGGAAAGAAAGAGACGAACAATGCCAGCTTCCCAAAATTCTTCTCCGCGCGGACTTTCCCTCGATAGACGTCTATCGCATACCCAACCGCCTGAAACGTATAAAAACTGATTCCCAGCGGAACAATCAAAGAAATGCCGTGTGAAACGCCGATATCTTCCGTGCCAAAAATCTGATAGATATGTACTGTCACAAAGGAGGTATACTTGACCGCACACAGCACACCGATATTGATCAGCGCGGCGAGGATAATCCATATCTTCTTTTTGTGACCATATTTTTTCTTAATTTCTTTTTTTGCTTTGGCTGAATTACCCTGCTGCTCAATGACAGACGCCATCTCCTCATTATAGCGTTCCAGCCTGAGCGCTATCAGATAGACCGAGAGCATCGTCATCAGCAGAAACAACGCTCCTCGCCACCCCCCCCGAGAGGTAGAAAACCGCATTCGCCAAGAGCAGAACGATCCACTGATGTCTTTTCCCCACCGTGTAATAGAAAAGCAGCAGCAATGCCGCAAACAAAATAAAGGATAATGATATAATCGCCATTACTGCTCTCCTGTGCAAATTAGGACCGCATCCGCAGCGCCTTTCCCGAACCGTTTTTCCTCACATTGCATCTGATATAAATACAGTTTCTGAGCGCTTGGCGTCAAGTCCTCATAGGGTATGGCTCCGCAGAGGTACTCGTCCAACAGCTCCTCCGGCCGCCTCTCACGCACCGGAGATTCATGCGTGTCAAAGACTACCGCATCCGCCACATTACGCCCGACATTGTCATAAACCACAAGATTCAATCCGCGTTTGTTGAGCGCATATTCCGTATCGTCAATCACACAGGAGGCTGTATCTCCCGTATCAAATCCGCCGCTCGCAACGTCATAGCGCTTTCCCCCTAAAAGCCTGCCCGCCTTCGTCAAAGCAGACTTCCCTGCCTCCTCATAAAGGATTCCCTCGTCTGCCAGAATGCCGATATAGGAGTCCGCATCCTCCAAATCCGCCAATGCGGTAAAACCCATGTCCCTGAAAGCATCTCGCTGGGTGTCCGTCAGTGCATTGGCAGCATCCCCTCTGACGGCTATCAAAATCGTAAAGTCCCCCGCATCCGCATAGGCCTCCACATATTCGCAGGGATCACTCAGCTCTTCCATGCGGGCGGCAATGATCCTTCTCTCATACTGCGCAAGCTCCTCGTCCAGAAAAGCGTATTTCGGATTGTCCCGAACGTCCGTCCCATTGCATTCGCGCACCAGATAATCACCCAGCCAATCGCTGACCTTACACGCGCCGTTGTAATTCAGATGTAATCCGTCCATGGTATCCAGAGAAACGTTATAATCAATCTCATCAATATAAGGCGCAAAGTTAAAATCAATAAAATCCAGACCGTAACGGTCAGCCAACTCCTGAGCGCTGCGGTGATTCTTCGCCTCCCAGAGGGAAGCCGGATTCTTGATCAACACAAGCTTGATGCCTTTGTCCGCGCAAAATTCTGCGATTTTGCCAAAATAACAGGCGCTTTCCTCACTGATTTCCGACGCCTCGGCTGTTTCATCATAAATGTACTCAGGCACGGGAATCTTATCATAACTCACCCGATCCAGATAACGCTTATTGGAAAACAGATAGCCCCGCACGGAGGCGTCCGGCCTGAGCTTAAGCTTGTCGAATTCCTCCCCTGACATGGTCGTCCAACGCTCATGGTATGACATGAGCGGCACCAAATACTCTATCCCGTCCCAGAAATCCCCCACATGATCCATCACGGCATGGTATTTGACAGGTGAAAATCTCATACCGTCCAAAGACTTGTGATAAAAGGACGCCGGCACATCCCCGCTGATTCTGGAAGCGTCGAGAACAACCGTTTTGAGAGACTGCGGATGCAGCCGATACGTCTCCTGAAGCCAATAATAAGAGGCGAGAAACGGCTGCTGCTCCGTTCCCAGATTATAAGCACAGATTCCGTAGTTCTTATAGATTTCCATGGGCGTAATGCCCGCGATCGTTGTGCTGGTTCCCAAGAACAACGTCTCTATCGTATCTTCGGGCTGTTCATAAAATCCGTAGACGGTATTATAATTGTTCCACGGCTCCCACACCGGCTGGAAGATCACGTTCAAGCCGGATAAAAGAACGCAAAAGATCAGCATAAAGGAGACCATCTTAAGTAAATTCTTATTCTTCATTCTCTCTCCCTGACTTCACGCATATACTGCCGCCCGGTCCAAACAAAACGCCGCCTGCCGCCACACCGCCGCCTCAGCAATAAAACTTACTGCAGCGACTCCACCAATGCGACAATCGCCTCCAGCGTATTAAAGTTCTCCGGCTCCAGCTCGTCCACGGTGATATCAATATCAAACCGCTCGTTTAGTTCCGATACGATTCCGATAATATCAAAGGAGTCCAGAACGCCCTCATCAATCAATAGTTTCTCCTTCTCGAAATCCACATCGGAGCGGACGGATTGCAAGACTTCCAATACTTGTTCTCTCATTTTCATTCCTCCAGCGTAGCGATCTTCAAAAGAATAGCACCTCACCTTTGGCGTCATGAGATTCCTATAATCTCATGAGCCAATACGGAATCGGTGCTATTTCTATGATATACCAAAAGACAGAAATTGAAAATACTAAAAATGAATTTCTTTCCGGTATGCCGGTCTGATTCTTTAGGGCGATACGATTTGGTAGGACACGGGATTTCTGTAAATTGTGAACTTCTGCGTGACGCTTCCGCCATAACCGCCCGTCCCGTTCACCGTGACGCTCCCCTTGTTCTTTCCCACCGTATCATTGCCGCCATAAGTGAGGCGGTAGTCCCCCGCGTGGTCCTCCGAGTCCTCTCTCAGGCGCACAAGCCCGTAAGCCGCCGCATCCACAAGTCTGGCGTCCTCGGTGGCTTTGTCCTTCTTCGCCGCCTTGATCTGATCCTCGTCCCCATAATACACACGCAGCTTCACATTGGTCACGGGAGCGCCGTTATAGACCAGTTCTTTGGGGTTCTCATTGTCGATGACCACATAGAGATTCTTTGCGGTCAGCCGCTTGGTGTAAAATTCTATGGGAACCGTCTTTGTCACCGCCGCCTCGTCAAAATTGCTGCCGCTCAAGTTTCCGTAATTGTCCGATCTGTGGAACGTAACCGTCACCGTGGGAGCCGCTCCGACGCCCGCCAGATACTTCTCCACGTCCTCACGCTTATTGTTGTGATAAGTAACCGCATAGTCTTTCCCTTCGCCAAAAATGCCGTCCCGATCACTTCTCACCACCACCTTGGGCTTATATTCTGCGGTTCTGCTGTCATACTCCGCCCGCGCATCCTCAATTTTGACACTCTCCATATCCAGAGAACCCTGCACGATCTGGTATTTTATCACGATCTTCCCCGTGTAATTGCCCTTTCCGGTGATGGTCAATGTTCCCATCTTCCCCTCGTCAGGCACAATCTCCTCCTCTCCGTATACCCAGTGCCACTTCCCGTCTTCGCCCTGCTCTTTCCATTTATCCTGCTGCTTTTTCATGGGCGTGATGCTCTTGTTGTTCTGATATTTCACCGTATAATCCCGGCCCGCAACCAGCGGCGTGTTCGTCTCCTCCACATATAGAGCAAAATCCAGTTCCGCCCCTGACTTAGCATAGGGAATGGTACCGTCCAGAAATCTGGTGGACTCCACTTTTTTCACGTATTTGAATTTCGGATTGCCGTTTGCATCCTCCCCCAGATAGACATTGTCCTCTGTGACGATGGGCTTAAGCGTCTCCTCCCCCGCGGAGAAGACCACACGCTCCGCCAGATTGGCTGCCGTGATCTGATAAGTCTGCCGGAAACTGCCGACATAACCGGACTCCGGCAGGGCGGTATAGACCGCCGTGGCCGTACCCTTATTCACATTGTTCAGGTAGCGCACCGTGTAATCCGTTCCCTCTTCAAAGACGTAATCCGGCGCCCGCTCCGAATCCCACGGCGAAATGCGGTGGCTCTTTTTGCTGACCAGCGTCACATTCTGCGTCTGGGGATATCCGTTGTAGGGCAGTTTGGACTGCCAGCGCTCCCCGTAACTGTTTTGGGCAGAGACGGTCTTGGCATTGAAGGCTTTGCCGGCGATCTTAAAGTTGACGCTCTTGGAGCCGCAGTAACTGCCAATGCCCTTGATCGTCATGGTGGCGGTACCCACCGCGGCATTGTTCCGGTACTCGATTTCGTAATCCTCCCCGTATTTGAGCCATTTCGATCCGTATTTGACGGTAAATGCATTCTTGCGGTTCAGTTTATACAGGATCACCGCATCATAATCGCCATCGTATTCTTCCCAGTCTGTTATCCATTCTCCGCCAAGATATTGATAATACGTCGTCACCTTTTTGGTCTTGACATTGCCTTTGGCATCCTCTACCTCTACTTCCATCGTCTCGTACCATGCGGGAACCAGCGTTATTTCCTCATCCCTGATAAATTCCTTGGACTTGCACTGACTTCCGAGAGAAATCTTGGCGGACTTCAACAAAATGCCCTTATTCCGGACATAGATTGTCCGGATGATCGTCCCCGTATAATTGCCGATTCCCGTAATCGTCAGGGTTCGTTCTCCGCCGCCCGACTCCTCCCGGAATATGGGATCCTCTTTGGACAGCAGAGAGCCTTCTCTAACTCCCTGCCCATCGGTAATCGACACCGTATAGTCCTGCCCCGCTTTTAAGGTCTTCAGATATTTGACGGATTTTAAGGTCTCCTGATCTTTCTTGTAGGTTCCTGTCTCGAATTGGTCGATACAGTTCAGCGTGACGCCCGCGGCGGCGTTATGATTTTCGTCCCCGATCGCAATCCGTTCAATCATAAAATTCATATAGATCTTGCCGCTATAATCGCCCTTGCCCTCAATCACCACATGGGGCAGAACCGGATTAAAACCGCCCCTGACTTTCCGCCCCGTCCCGTTGCTGCCGCCTTCCTCCGTATCGCCCTTCTGCCAGGTTCCGTCCGCATCGGCTTTCTCCTGCTCCAGCAGAAACGCGTTGGTATTGACATTATTTTTGTAGCGGATCGTATAATCCTTTCCCGCTTTTAACAAGATCGGCGCATCCTCGCTGCCGCTATAGACATAGACTTCCGGTTTGAGCGCCTTCCCCGTATAGCGCTGAGGCTGTATCCGCTCCACGCGCAGAACCGACGCATCCCGCCACTTTGCATACAGCGTAAGATTCTCCGCCACCTGATCCTTGTCCGTATCCCATGCATCGGTATACTCCCGATCCCGATACCAGCCCGCAAAATAATATCCCGTATCCTCCGGCTCCGCCACTTCTCCGATCACGCTGCCCTTGGGAACATACCGGTAGAAAGCTTCCCCATGTCCGCACAGATCAAAGGCAACGGCCGCTTCTCCTGCCACAACCGCTTCCCATTTGGCGTACAGCGTGGTATCTCCCTCCACCGTATCCCGCCTGAAATCCCACATTTGGATGAACTCGGCGTCTTGATACCAGTTCTCAAAATAAAATCCCTCGTCCACGGGCCACAGATCCGCCGTCCGCTCCAACAGGCTGCCCTTTCTGACGTCCGTTTTCACGATATCGGCTCCGTGTCCCGACAAATCAAACGTCACCGTATAGGTCGGCGTCCACTTGGCATAGAGCGTGATATTCCGCCTCACCGTATCATTTGCAAAGTCCCACGGTTCCTCGCAGGCCGGATCCTGATACCAGCCGTCAAACTCATAGCCGGGAGCCGTCGGATACAGATCCGGCGTCAGCTCCAGCAGACCGCCCTCTCTGATATCCGCCTTGACAATTTCCTCCCCATGTCCCGACAAATCAAAAGTCACGGTATAAAGCTTCGTCAGTTTCGCATACAGCAGCAAATCGCCCTGTATCGTATCTTTTTCAAAATCCCAGAATTCTCCGAAACTGTCGCTTGCATACCAGCCCTCCAAAACATAACCGGGAATCTCAGGCCACAGATCCGGCGTCTCTTCCAATAAACTGCCCACCTTCAAGCCGGTTCTGACAATCTCAGGCACCACTTCCCAAAAATAGAAGCGAACCGTATAAGTCGTCTCTTCCCACTTGGAATACAGCGTGGTATCCTCCATCATCCCGTCCCGGCCAAAATTCCATTTCTGCGTACAATCCGCATCCGTATACCAGCCGAGGAACCGATACCCCGGATCATGGGGATCCGCCGGCACATACGGAGAATCGTCCGGCGCCAGATATTGGTACCAATTCACGCCATGGCCGCCCAGATCAAAGGTGATCACAATCGTCCCCGGCTCCAGCTCTACCCATTTGGCATACAGCGTGAGATCGTTTTCCACCGTGTCTCTGGCCAGATTCCACGCCACCGAAAAGGTGTCGTCCACATACCAATTTTCAAAATAGAATCCCCCGTCCGCAGGGCGCAGATCCTCCGTCTGTTCCAACAGGCTGCCCGCCTTGATGTCCGTCCGGACAAAATCCTCCCCATGACCCATCAGGCGGAAGGTGACGGTATAGGTTTCCGGAGCTTCCTCGGAACCCGATCCGTCCGTCGTACCTGTTTCCTGCAAAGCCTCCGCAAAATCCGATTCTGAGTCCGAGTCCAAATCCGATTCCGAAGTTGATTCCATCGCCGCCCGGCTTTCCAAGGCTCCTGCCCCGTCTATCCCTGCCTCGTCTGCAGCGGACGCCGGCTGCGGCAGAGAGGTGACTAGCATCACTGCCGCTAGCAATCCTGATACCATCTTTCCGAGTTTCCTACTTTTGAGTTTCATAACCATCCTCCTCAATACAGTTTCTAAGAAAGCGCTGATTCAATCACCGCTTCCTCAGAGCCTCCGTCGGATGCGCACGGATTTGCAACAGAATATGCTTCGCAGCGCAAATCCGGCGCGGGAAACGCTTTCATCAGCGTTTCTCTAAGCAGATCATATACCGATCATTTGGCAATGTCAAGATTCGCCCGGCCACGGTCTGCGATTCCTTCCGAAGGCTCTCCATCTAAGGTAATTGCGAAAATAAGCGTTGCGCAATGTAAAAAATCCGGTTGACATTTGCCTGTTCCTATAGTATAGTAATATTTGTTCGTAGATCATTTTCCTTTTGATACATGATCCGATTTCATACAACATGCGCGAGTGGCTCAGCGGTGGAGCACCTCCTTGCCAAGGAGGGGGTCGCGGGTTCGATTCCCGTCTCGCGCTCTTCAAAAAAAGATGTCATCCGGCTAAATGTTTAGCGGAACGACATCTTTTTCTTTTTTCCATCCGGCTTTTCTGGCTTCTATTTCTATCCTTCCGCTCTTATCCTTTTATTTCTGTTCTTTATTTCTATTCTTTATTTCTATTCTTCCGCTTCTACCCGGCGGCCTCTACCCCTCCACCCGGTCTGCATACTTAATCCGGTACACCCGCCGCAGGGAATCGTTGATGCGCTCCTCCGAGATCACGCCGCTCTGTACGGCCTCCAGCACACCGTTATAAGCCTTCTCAAAATCTTCCGGCATCAAAATCATATCACAACCTGCCTTCAGCGCCTGTACCGCTGCCTCTCCCGCGTCGTAATAATCGGAGATCGCCGCGGCGCTCATGGAATCCGTGATGACCACACCGTCAAAACCAAGCTCCCCGCGCAGAAGATCCGTCACCACCGCCTGCGACATGGAACAGGGCGTGTTATCCCCCGCAAGGGAAGGCGCCGCCATATGGCTCACCATCACCATGTCTGCTCCCGCGTCAATCCCTGCCTGAAATACCGCAAACTCGCCCGCCCGGAACGCTTCCGCGCTCCTGTCTGTGGAAGCAAGTCCCTCATCCGTATTCTGCGCGGTACTGCCCATACCGGGGAAATGTTTCAGGCAGGTTCCGATGTTCTGCTCCTTCAGCCCTCGCACCATGGAGGCCACATACGGACTCACGGCCGCCGCATCGGATCCGTAGGAGCGATCCGCCATGACGGAATGTTCCACACTGTCCAGATCCGCCACCGGGGCAAAATTGAGGTTGAATCCGTAATTGGCCAAGCTGGCGCCGATGGCGCTCCCCGCATCATAGGCCTTGTCCGCTCCGCCGCTCTCCGCCAGCTTCTTCGCGCCGTCCTGCTTGTCCGCAAGCCCTTTCTGCGCCAGCGGGCTGACGGTGCCGCCCTCTTCCTCCACCGCGATGAACAGCGGATAGTTGGCGTAAAATTTCGTATTGTCTATCATCTCTTTCAACTGGGATTCATTCTGTATATTCTTGGCATGATATATGATTCCGCCTACGGAATACCGGGTCAGCGCCTCCTTGGTTCCGTCTCCCGCCCGCACCGCGGCCGTCACCCCCGTAATGGACTCCGGCGTCACGATAAACAGCCCCGCTACCTTATCCTCCAGCGGCATCACTTCAATCCCCGCATTGACGATCTGTTCCAGCTTCTGCTCTGCCGTAAGCTCCGGCACGTTCTCCTCCGTTTCGGACGAGGACTCCGGCGTCTCCATGCTCTCCTCGCCTCCCAGAAGCTCCTCCACCTGACTCTGTTTCTCCTGCTCCTGTCTCCTGCTCTGCCCGGCCAGATATCTCACTCCCAGCACAATTCCCGCCGCAAAAGCGATCGTCAGGACAGCCACCGTGACATAGGCCAGCGCCTGATTGCGCACCCGGCGCTTTCTTCTGGCCTCCCGTTTCTCCTGCTGCTCCTGTGTATTCTGCTCCATACTGTCTGCCGCTCCTCACTCTGTTTCCGAAACCAAACGCTTATTTACTTTCTATCATACATTACTTTTCGACATTTTTCTACTGTTAAATCTTTCTTTCCCCATTGTTTATAAAAAATTAAATTGTGGCGCAGAAACGCCGCGTCCATCAAAGCCTGTACAACGAATGAGAGCGTATCGACTATTTCTAATCAATACGCTCTCTCAGACTATGCTATCCAATGGACCGTTACCTCTCTTTCAATCATTGTTCTCATCTTGTCATTTCGGCTGGTTCTCAGCCACAGCTGTCTGACCGAACTGTTTGCCATATTCACTTTTCTTTATCTTCCACTTTCTCCTTTGTATTCTTTCCACTTCTCTTTTGTATCGGATACCGTAGCGTCCCAATGTATTTTATCAATTCTTTGGTGATTCGCTGCTTTTTCTTCTGTGTACTCGAATGATCTATATGAATCTTTCTCTAAGGTGAAATGCCCTTGTAACTCACTTCGTTGGTACTTCAATGGAAGATGTTCTGGGTTTAAATCATCTTGTTAGGTGGACCGTACCTCCTTTCTTTTGTTCTCTTTAGATCCTCTCTTCTGTTTTTTGCTTTGTCTTCTCTGTTGATAAATTTACTATAACAGCTGCATCGACATTTGTCAACACATTTTTGCAAAAAAGTTTCATTTTTTTATTTTTTCTTTTTCCGTCCTGAAATTATCAGTAAATTTTTCCATTTGGGACAAATAGACCGTCCATGGGTCTCCGACTCCCACGCGGACTCAAATTGGCCGAGAGAGCCGCCTCAGCATCTTGCATCCGTGGTCATAGATCGTCATAAGTTCCCGCTTGGCCGCCAGAAAATATCCCTCGCCGGTGTCCTTGTCCACCGCGGCGATCACGGCCGCCGAGATCTCCCGCACATTGCACTGAGAACTGCTCAGAATCCAACTTCCGTTCAGAGTCTCCTCCAGCATCTTGCGTTTGTCGAGCGCTTTGATAACCTCCTGCTCATAGGCGCCCACCTCGTCATAGACCAGCAGAATCAGACAGTTCTTCTTCCGCTTCCCGTAATATACGACCGAATTCCCCTTTTGAGCCAGAATCCGTTCCCGGCTTTCATTATAGCGCTGAATTTCCCGAAGGATCACGCTCTCTATGTCATCTGCCAAATCTTCTCCGCCAGCTTCCTCCGTGCCGTCCGCCAGCCGCACATAATAATTGACAGAATCAATCAAGAAGGAAAACTTTTTCTTTTTGTAATACCCATCTTCCGTGAGCCTAAACTTCCGCACGCGCATCCGCTCCTCCATCTGCCCGCGGCTCATATGCTGCAGCCGCGTTAGATCGTTCAGGTCATAGCTTCGCTCCTTCCTCCTGCACTCCTCCACCCCAATGGGCGAAAGCGCGATGAGCAGCACCACAAGCGCCAGAAGCGCCAGCACGATGACCCCCACCCAGTAAACGTCCGGGGATACGCCGCGCGCCTCCATGTCTTTCTCAAAAAACAGAAGGGCAAAAGCGGCAATCCCCAAAAAGATTGCCAGCCATGCCCAAAACCTCGCCCGCTCCAACACCCGGCGTCGTTTTTGATGCTCCGATTCTTCTTTCGGATTGTCACATCCCATGATTCCCAGCCCTCTTTCTGATGCCCTCGTTCTGATCCGCAGTTTAAAGCTTCGTCACCACAAAAATATCGTAGATCGCCTTGATGGCGGTCTCAAAATCATCGTCGGACACGCCGATAATGATATTCTGCTCGGAAGATCCCTGATCGATCATCTTTACATTGATATGATTGTGCGCCAGCGCGGAGAAAATCCGCCCCGCCGTGCCGCGCATGGATTTCATGCCCCGTCCCACCACGGCGATCAGCGCGATGTCGGACTCAATCTCGATGGCGTCGGGATTGGTCAGCCTGTGAATTCCAGCCACCACCTGCTGTTCCTTGTGCATGAACTCGTCCTGATGGACGAACACGGTCATGGTGTCAATGCCGGAGGGAACATGCTCGAAGGAAATCCCGTTTTCCTCAAAGGCCTGCAGCACTTTCCGGCCGAATCCGATCTCCGCGTTCATCATGTCTTTTTCGATATTGATCGAACAAAAGCCCTTTTTCCCGGCAATTCCGGTGATGACGTACTTGGACTTCTGACAGGTGCTTCCCACGATCCAGGTTCCCTTGTCCTCGGGGGCGTTGGTGTTGCGGATGTTGATGGGAATGCCCTGCTGGCGCACGGGGAAAATGGCGTCCTCATGCAGCACGCTGGCTCCCATGTAGGAAAGCTCCCGCAGCTCCTTATAAGTAATCACGTCGATTCTCTCCGGATTCTCGATGATTCTGGGATCCGCCGTCAAAAATCCCGACACATCGGTCCAGTTCTCGTACACGTCCGCCTTGACCGCCTTGGCCACGATGGAACCCGTGACATCGGAGCCGCCTCTGGAGAACGTTTTCACCCTGCCGTCCGGCATCGCTCCGTAAAAGCCGGGAATCACCGCCTGACCGCACTGTTCCAGTCTGGCGGAGAGAACCTGATTGGTCCGGTCCGCGTCGAAATCCCCTTTCTCATCAAAGAAAATCACGGAGGCGGCGTCCACAAATTCATAGCCCAGATAATTGGCCATGACAATGCCGTTTAAATACTCCCCTCTGGAAGCCGCGTAATTCGCCCCCGCCTTCTCCTGAAACTGCTTCTCGATGGTCTTAAATTCCTCCTCCAGACTCAGCTCCAGCTTCAGCCCCTTGATGATCTCCTCGTAGCGCGCCCGGATGGCCTTCAATTCCTTGCCAAACGCCTTGCCTTCCTCGGCCAGAGCGTAGCACTCATACAACATATCCGTCACTTTGGTGTCATCCGCAAACCGCTTCCCCGGCGCGGAGGGAACCACATACCTCCGCTCCTTGTCCGCGCGGATGATCTCCCCCACCTTTTTAAACTGTTCCGCACTGGCGAGGGAACTCCCGCCAAACTTTACCACTTTAGACATAACAACCTCCATCATATTATTTATACAGGCGGATGGCGCTCTCCACATGCGCTCCCAGCGTCCCGCATTTTGCGGTAAATTCGCTCTCTTTCATGGGAGCGGTGAACATGGCGAAATCCTGTTCGCGTCCGGGGAGGACGAGCAGCTCTCCGCCTGCAAAAGCCGCCTCCGCAGCAGCTCTTGCAGATGCGCTCAACCGCACAAAATAACGGCTCTCCAGCTCGGAGACGTCAGCGATCCGCGCCTCCTCTTCCTCCCAGAAGCACATGATGATCTTGCCCAGATGCCTTGCGCAGTCCACCACATCGGACACCACCGCGCTGGCCGTGGGCAGTTTGCCTGCGCCGCGCCCGTAATACATGGAATCCCCCAGCATGTTCCCCGTGACGAACACGGCGTTGAACACGTCGTTGACCATCCCCAGAGGGTGATCCTTGTCCAGCATAAAAGGCGCCACCATGGCCATCACCTGATCCTCGCCCATGGCCGTACTCTTCGCCAGCAGTTTGATCGTCTTGCCGGCGGCTTTGGCATAGGCAAAATCGGCCGGGCTGATCTTGGTGATCCCCTCCGTATGAATCTTCTCGCTGTCCACGTTCTTCCCCATCATCAGAGAGGAGAGAATCGCGATCTTGCGGCAGGCGTCATGTCCCTCCACGTCCGCCTCCGGGTTGCGCTCCGCATAGCCTTTCTCCTGCGCCTCTTTCAGCACTTCGGCAAAATCCGCGCCCTCCCGCTCCATCTTGGTGAGGATATAGTTGGTGGTGCCGTTTAAGATTCCGGTAATCGCCTCGATGCGCTCCGCGGTCAAAGAATAATTCAAGGGGCGGATAATGGGAATCCCGCCGCCCACGCTGGCCTCAAAGAGATAATTGCAGTTGTGCACATGAGCGGTCCGAAGAAGCTCCGGCCCGTGTTTGGCCACCAGCTCCTTGTTGGAGGTACACACGCTCTTTCCCCGCTCCAAGGCGGCCTTGGTAAATTGGTAAGCGGCGCCCACGCCACCCATGGTCTCACAGATGATCGAAACCTCGTCGTCCGACACGATCCGTTCAAAATCATGCACTACCCTGTCCGCATAAGGATCTCCCGGGAAATCCCGCAGATCCAGAATATACTTGACATGCAGTTCCTGTCCGGACTTCTTGTTCACCATGTCCTTATTCTTCTCGATAACCTCCACCACACCGCTTCCCACGGTGCCATACCCTAACACAGCTACATTGACCATACTTTGTCTTCTCCCTTTTTGGTTTCTCATTCTCTGGCCAGAATCTTCACATGGCGGACGCCTTTTTGATCTTCCATCCGCTCTATCATCTTGGAGATATCCCCCGTGGTCTTCAACACCTGCACGCTCAGGCTTAAAGAAGCGATCCCGTTGATGGGAATACTCTGATGAATCGTCAAAATATTGGCCTGATATTCCGCAATAATCTTCAGCACATCCGACAGAAGCCCCGGCTCGTCCTCCATCTGGAAGGTCAGCGTCACGGTCGTCCCCTGCGAATTGTCATGAAACTGAAAAATATCATCCTTGTACTTATAAAAAGAACTGCGGCTGATGCCCACCGCGTCCACCGCTTCCTGAACCGTCAGCACTTTCTCCGACTCCAGAAGCCGCTTCGCCTCAACCACTTTGAGCAGCACCTCGGGAACCGCCTTGCGGCGCACCACGAAATACTTGGCTGTCTCTCCCATACCCGTTCCTTTCTGTATCCGCAGAGCGGACACTTGTCTGTCACCGAGAGATATTCTAGCACAGAAATCCGGTGGACACAAGAGGCAATTTGAAACTTCTCTTCCCTTTTGTCGTCTTATCAAATGATAGGCCGACAACGCCAAATAACCGGACGATCGTCCGTCCCAAGGAGGTTCCCTATGAATACGATAAATTTTTCCGCTCTAAAATCCGTTTCCGCGCTTCTGCTTCTCGCCATGGCGGCCACACTTCTCTCCGGCTGCGGCGATGCCCGGAAAATCCCTCCCGCCACACAATCCGGCGGACAGCCTTCCACGTCGGACAGCCGGACACACAACCTGCCGTCCGACGCGTCCTCTCCCGCAGAACCGCCGAGTCGGATTGTTCCCGCCGGGGAAGTTGTCTCCACGGCATCTCCTGAGGATTTTTACGCCGCCACCATGCCCGCTTTCCTTGGGAACACAGAGGGAGAAAACCGCGTCTACTCTCCCACCAATGTCTATATCGCTCTGGCCATGCTGGCCGAAATCACGGAGGGCGGAAGCAGGGAACAGCTTTTGACGCTTCTGGGCGCGACAGATATCGAAACGCTGCGGAAAGAGGTCTCCACGCTCTGGGAGAGCAACTGCCGGGACGATGAGATCTCCACCATCCTGCCCGCCGCCTCCCTCTGGACGGACAAAACGCTCTCCCTCCGAGCGGATACCGGTGAAACCCTGTCGGAATTCTACCACGCCACCGCCCATCAGGGCAAAATGGGATCCGACAGCTTTAACCGAGCATTTCAGAAATGGCTCAACGACCAAACCGGAGGCCTTTTACAACAGCAGGTCTCCGATCAGGAATTGACCAAAGATACCTTGATGGCGCTGGCCGCCACCCTCTATTTCAAAAACCGCTGGGCGGAAGAATTCTCCGAGCGTGCCACCGCCGAGGATCTCTTTTGGACCGATACGGAAGCAATCACCTGCGACTTCATGAACCAGACGCTCACAACCGATTATTATCAGGGCGACAGCTTTGCGGCCGCGGCGCTGCCCTTTCGGGACGGTTGTAAAATGTGGCTGTTTCTGCCGGACGAAGACTCCTCCGTGGAGGCGCTGCTGGAGCGGGGATCCGATTTGGCCGGACTGGCCATGCACGCTTCCGAACAAGAAGCTCTACAGAGTCTTCCCGTCTGTCTGTCCGTCCCCAAATTTGACGCAGCGTCAAACGCCAATCTGATAGACGCTCTGCAGCAATTGGGCATAACCGATGTGTTTGACCCGGATACGGCCGACTTTTCGGCGGCGCTGACAGACGCCTCTGAAGCCTATGTCTCCCAGATCAGCCACGCCGCAAGAGTCCTGATCGACGAGGAGGGCTGCGAAGCCGCCGCCTTTACCACAGTCATGGTGGGCAAATCTGCCCTGCCTCTGTCCAAGGAGACCATCGACTTTACCGTAAACCGTCCCTTCCTCTTCGTCATTACCGGCGGTGGGGACGTTCCTCTATTTGTCGGAGTGGTCAACCGTCCCTGATCCCGGAAGCCAGAAAGGACAGCGCCGCCGGAACCCTTCCGCACACCGCGCTGTCCTTTTGTCTCTTGATTGCCGCTTCTTATACTGCCCTTATTGCTGCTTCTTATTGCCTCTTCTTATTGCCTCTTCTTATTGCCTCTTCTTATTGCTGCCCTTCATCATTGCTCTTTTTACGCCAACGGATATTTGTCGGTCAAAGTCTGCACGATTGCGCGAGCCTCGGGAATCTTCGCCTCACCCTCTTTGATGACCATGGCGATGGCCTCGGCGATGCGATCCATATCCGCCGTGTTCATGCCTCTCGACGTCACCGCGGGCGTTCCCAGACGCACGCCGCTTGTCACAAACGGAGACTGCGGATCGTTGGGGATCGTATTCTTGTTGCAGGTGATGTGAGCCGCATCAAGCAGTTTCTCCACCGCCTTGCCCGTGAGCCCGAAATTGGTCAGGTCCACCAGCATCAGATGATTGTCCGTGCCGCCGGAGACGATCTTGATGCCTCTGTCCGTCAATCCCTTGCAGAGCGCCTGCGCATTGTCAACGATGCCTTTCTGATAGGTCTTGAACTCGTCGCTCAAAGCCTCCTTGAAGCAGACTGCCTTGGCCGCGATCACATGCATCAGCGGGCCGCCCTGAATACCGGGGAAAATAGCCTTGTTGAAGTTAAATTGATCTGCCGCCTCCTGATTGCACAGGATCAGGCCGCCGCGGGGGCCGCGCAGCGTCTTGTGCGTGGTGGTGGTCACCACATCCGCATAGGGGATGGGGCTGGGATGCAGCCCTGCGGCCACCAGACCCGCGATATGCGCCATATCCACCATAAGCACCGCGCCCACCTCGTCGGCCACCTCGCGGAATTTCCCAAAGTCGATGGTGCGGGCATAAGCGGAAGCGCCTGCGATAATCATCTTGGGCTTTGCCTCCAGCGCAATCTCTCGCAGCTTGTCATAGTCGATAAATCCGTCGTCATTGACGCCGTAAGGCACGATATGGAAATATTTCCCGGACATATTCACAGGGCTTCCGTGCGTCAGATGGCCGCCGTGATCCAGATTCATGCCCATGATCGTATCGCCGGGCTTGCACACCGCAAACTGCACAGCCATATTGGCCTGTGCGCCGGAATGGGGCTGTACATTCGCATAGTCGCAGCCAAACAGCTTCTTTGCCCTGTCAATGGCCAAATTCTCCACCACATCCACACAGTCGCAGCCGCCGTAATATCTCTTCCCGGGATATCCTTCCGCGTATTTGTTGGTGAGCGGGCTTCCCATCGCCGCCATCACCGCTTTGCTCACCCAGTTCTCGGAAGCGATCAGTTCAATATGACTGTTCTGTCTGGCCTGCTCGTCCACGATCGCCTGCGCGATCTCGGGATCCACGAGCTTCACGTCGTCCAATGAATACATTTTTTCTCCTCCTGTCGAATACAAAGTTTTGCTATAGATTATAGCATACAATCCGCCGAAAGCAAAGAAAATATTTGCAATCAAACAGAGGCTGGTCTATAATGAGAACCATACGGCCTTAGCCGACACATTTCACAGGCTATACCGCTATGCATCCGGAGATTGTGAAAGACCGACTCCACATTCTCCCTCAACTGCCGTTATAGACGATTGCGGGACCCGGATTTGCGTAATCCGCCTAAAACTATCATAATAGACGTTTGCGAAACGACATTTTGAGGAATCCGAATTGTGCAGATTGTATATTCATAAGCAGACCCTAGCGAACCGCCGATACTTAGATGCCGTATTTTGGCATCTTATGTACCGTTGCGGTGAGGTGGGAGCGAAAGCGGGTCTGCGTTGAATGTGCAATTAGCACAATGACTCTTTGCAAATTGGAGTTTTGCAATCGCCTAAACTATCACAAAAAAGCGAGGTACTCCCATGACAACCAACGAAAAAGCACTGATGCTGCACGAACAATGGAACGGCAAACTGGAGACGGTCTCCAAGACTCCCGTCAAATCCAGAGAGGATCTGGCTCTCTGCTACACCCCCGGCGTGGCAGAGCCTTGCAAGGTCATCGCCAAGGACCGGGAGGCCGCATACAAATATACCATGAAAGCCAATACCGTGGCCGTCGTCTCCGACGGCAGCGCAGTTCTGGGGCTGGGCAACATCGGCCCCCACGCGGCCATGCCCGTCATGGAGGGCAAGGCCGTACTCTTCAAAGAGTTCGGCGGAGTCAACGCCGTCCCCATCTGTCTGGACACGCAGGACACCGAGGAAATCATCAAAGCCGTCACATGGCTGGCCCCGGGATTCGGCGGCATCAATCTGGAGGACATCAGCGCTCCCCGCTGCTTTGAGATTGAAGAACGGCTGAAAGCGGCGCTGGACATCCCGGTGTTCCACGACGACCAGCACGGCACCGCCATCGTGGTGCTGGCCGGCATCATCAACGCCCTGAAAGTGGTGGGCAAACAGAAAGAAAACTGCCGCGTGGTGGTAAACGGCGCAGGCAGCGCGGGCGTGGCCATCACCAAACTGCTCCTCACCTACGGCTTCCCCCATATCATCATGTGCGACAAGGTGGGCATCGTTTCCAAGGACACGGAAGGCCTGAACTGGATGCAGCAGAAAATGACGGAAGTGACCAACTTGGACAACGAGACCGGAACGCTTGCCGACGCCATGCGGGGCGCGGATATCTTCGTGGGCGTATCCGCTCCCGGCATTGTAAGCCCTGAGATGGTGGCCTCCATGAACCGGGACGCCATTCTCTTTGCCATGGCCAATCCCGTGCCGGAGATCATGCCGGACGTCGCCAAGGCCGCCGGGGCGCGCGTGGTGGGAACCGGACGCAGCGACTTTCCCAATCAAGTCAACAACGTGGTGGCATTCCCCGGCATCTTCAAAGGCGCGCTGGAGGGCCGCGCCACGCAGATCACCGAGGAGATGAAACTTGCCGCCGCGAACGCCATCGCGGGACTTGTGTCCGATGAGGAACTGAACGAGGACAACATCATGCCCGAGGCCTTCGACCCCCGGGTGGCCGAACTTGTGGCCGAGGCGGTCAAGTCCCATATCGCAAGATAATGGTGCGGCAGGATAACTGGCATCAAAAACCTTATTATTCTCTGGACGCATGGTGCAAAAACACCCTGTCCCGCAAATGTTACCGGATCGCACTGGACGCCCATATGACCTGCCCCAACCGGGACGGGACGCTGGACACCCGGGGATGCGCCTTCTGCAGCGCAGGGGGAAGCGGCGATTTCGCCGTGGACACATCGGGCAAAAGCATTGAGCGGCAGCTGGCGGAGGGGCTTGCGCGTCTGGGGGACAAATTCCGTCCGGATGCGGATTCCCACGCCGCGCAAAACGCCTGTCTCATCGCCTATTTTCAGTCGTATACCAACACCTATGCGCCTGTGGAGACGCTCCGCCGCCTCTATGAGGAGGCTCTGTCCGCCCCGGCCGTCTGCGGCCTCTCCATCGCCACCAGACCGGACTGTCTGCCGTATGAAGTCCTGCAGCTTCTCTCGGAACTAAAAACAGCCCACCCGGACAAATTCATCTGGATTGAGCTGGGACTGCAGACCATTCATGAGCGGACGGCAGCGCTGATCCGCCGCGGCTATGAACTGCCCTGTTTTGAGGAGACTTTTTCTGCATTGCAGGACGTCTCCATTCCTGTGATCGTCCATCTGATTCTGGGACTTCCCGGAGAGACAAGAGAAATGATGCTGGAAAGCGTGCAGTACCTAAACCGCCTGCTGCCCTTCGGCGTCAAGCTCCAGCTCCTCCATTACTTAAAAGGAACGGATCTGGGCGAATGGTATCTGGCCGGGAAAACTCCGAACAAAACGTCAGGAAGCGATGCGTTGGAAATACGTGCATTAAACATGCGTGCATTGGAGAAAGAAGAATATCTTTTGATTCTGATCGACTGCATCCGCCATCTCTCCCCCGAGATCGTCATCCACCGCCTGACCGGAGACGGCCCCCGCGGGAGCCTGATCGCACCGAATTGGAGCCTGAACAAAAAAGATGTGCTGAACAGCCTGCACCGCCGGATGAAAACCCTCGGCGCGGCACAGGGAGATCTGCTTTCCGAAACCGGCTGAAATAGGTGATTCATAATCGATAATTCAAAGAAGAGGAACGCCATGTTACAGGATCCGTTGACACTCTACAAATTAATCGTTCTCTACATGCTGAACAAAGTTACTTTTCCTCTGACGAAAGCACAGGTTACGGACTTTATTCTGGAGCGGGAATACACCAATTTCCTGACCCTCCAGCAGGCCATCGGAGAACTGACGGACGCGGGAATGATCTCTCCGCAGACCATCGGCAACCGCACCCATCTGGCCATCACCGAGGAGGGCGCTCAGACCCTGTCCTATTTTGGCAGCCGCATCGGCGATCCCATCAAGGAGGACATTGACGCCTACTTCAAGGAACATGAGCTGACGCTGCGCAACGAAGTCTCCGTACAGAGCTATTATTACAAATCCACTTCCGGAGAATATGAGGCTCGTCTGGTAGCCAAAGACAGAGGCATCTCTCTGGTGGACATCACGCTCTCCGTTCCCTCGCAGGAGGTGGCGTCCGCCATCTGCGACAACTGGCGCGGCAAGAACGAGAGCATTTATCAATACTTGATACAGGAGCTGTTTTGATTCTGAACAAAACCGCCTTGCACCAGACTGTCCTGTGCATTCCGTGCTGCTCTAATCTGAGCCATCCTGCATTTTCGCTTCCTCCCGAATCCGCTTCATATGTTCCCTGATTTTCACTTCATACCCGTTCCCCGAAGGCTTATAGAATTCCCTGCCGCTCAATTCATAGGGCAGATACTGCTGTTCCACGTAATTGTTGGGATAGTCGTGGGCGTATTTGTAGCCGGTGCCGCGTCCTAACTTGGCCGCCCCCTTGTAATGGGCATCCTGCAGATGCGTCGGAATCGGCAGACTCCCGCTGCTTCTCACCTCCGCCATGGCTTGGGAGATGGCTTCCACGCTGGCATTGGACTTGGGCGCGGAGGCCACATAGGCTGCCGCCTGCGCCAGAATGATCTGCGCCTCCGGCATTCCAATGCGCTCCGCCGCAAGCGATGCACTGACCGCAACAGTCAATGCCTGTGGATCCGCATTTCCCACATCCTCCGCGGCGCAGATCATAATCCGTCTGGCCACGAACGTCACGCTCTCCCCCGCGTAGAGCATCCGGGCCAGATAATACACCGCCGCATCCGGGTCGGATCCCCGCATACTCTTGATAAAAGCGGAGATGGTGTCATAATGGCTGTCGCCGTTTTTGTCATAACGCACCGTCCGCTTCTGAATACACTCCTGCACCACGTCCAGCGTGATATGAATCTTGCCGTCAGCGCTCCGCTCGGTGGTCATCACGCCCAATTCAATGGCGTTCAGCGCATGTCTGGCGTCCCCGCCCGAGAGATCCGCCAAGAAATCCAGCGCCTCCTCGTCGATCACCGCCTGATAGCTCCCCATGCCCCGCTCTTCGTCATAGACCGCCCTTTTCAGCAGTTCCTTCACCGCCCCCTGCGGAATGGGTTTCAGCTCGAAAATCATGGAGCGGGAGATCAATGCCCCGTTCACCTCAAAATAGGGATTCTCCGTGGTTGCCCCGATCAGGATCACGGTGCCGTCCTCCACAAAGGGGAGCAGATAGTCCTGCTGGCTCTTGTTAAAGCGGTGGATCTCGTCAATGAACAAAATCGTCCGCTTTCCGTACATCCCCTGCAGATCCTTCGCCTTCGCCACCACTTCCTCCATATCCTTCTTGCCCGCCACCGTGGCGTTGATCTGGGTAAACTCCGCGCTGGTGGTGCCTGCGATCACTTTGGCCAGCGTGGTCTTCCCCGTGCCGGGCGGCCCGTAGAAAATCACGGAACTGATTTTGTCCGCTTTGATGGCTCGGTACAAAAGCTTGTCCCTGCCGACGATATGCTCCTGCCCCACCACTTCCTCCAAGGTGCGGGGCCGCATTCTCGCCGCCAGCGGGGACTCCTTCTCCATATTGGTATTTCTCATATATTCAAACAAATCCATCTTTATCTGCCCGCTCTTTCCCCTGCTAAAACAGAGCATATAGATTGATTTCTATATGCTCTGGCCTAATACGTCCTTTATAAAAGCTTGTCTGATGGCTGATCGGATAACGGATTACATGGCATTCATATTGGGATTCGGATTGGCGTTTTTGTGCGGTGCGTTTCCCACAATCTCAATGCCCTTGCTCACCGCCACCGTGACCTCTATATCCCGCTGAACCTGATTCGCTTCAAACCGATATAGCACTTTTCCCTTCATCGACTGTACATATTGCGCCGGAAGGCGGTTCAACGCATAGGTCGCTATATCCATGCGGCATTTATCGCATTTGCAATAGTTTGTACTCGGCCACAGCTGGTCGATCTTCTCCAATACCGTCTCTTCCATTAAATTTATCAGCCCCGTCATACCGTTACCTCACGTGAAAAGCCTAAAGAAAAAATACTCCTATTATCAATATACTCCTTTCGGCATCTAAAAGCAATCATTTATTAGAAAATGCATCTATTTTGAATAAATGATTGAATAAAAATACAAATTATACTTGGGGAACTCCGGCCAGTCCCTTGGCCAGATCCTCGTCGGTGGGAATATAATCGCTCATCTCCCCGTTGTTGTAGCGCTCATACGCCACCATGTCAAAGTAGCCGGTACCGGTGAGTCCGAAGAGAATGGTCTTCTCCTCCCCCGTCTCCTTGCACTTCAGCGCCTCGTCCATCGCCACTTTAATGGCGTGGGAACTCTCCGGCGCGGGCAGGATCCCCTCCACTCTGGCAAATTCTTCCGCCGCCTTGAACACGGAAGTCTGCTCCACGCTGACAGCCTCCATATAACCGTCCGCATACAGCTGGGACAGCACCGAACTCATGCCGTGATAGCGCAGTCCCCCCGCGTGGTTGGCCGCAGGAATGAATCCGCTTCCCAGCGTGTACATCTTCGCAAGCGGACACACTTTTCCGGTGTCGCAGAAATCGTAGACATATTTTCCTCTGGTCAGGCTGGGGCAGGAAGCCGGTTCCACCGCAACAAACCGATAGTCCGCCTCACCCCGCAATTTTTCTCCCATAAACGGAGCGATCAGGCCGCCCAGATTGGAACCGCCGCCGGCACATCCGATGATCACATCGGGCTTGATGCCGTATTTGTCCATGGCGGTCTTGGTCTCCAGACCGATCACGGATTGATGGAGCAGCACCTGTGTCAGCACGGAACCCAGCACATACCGGTATCCCTCCTGCGAGGTGGCCGCCTCCACTGCCTCCGAGATGGCGCATCCCAGACTTCCGGTAGTTCCCGGGAACTCCTCCAGAATCTTCCGCCCCACCGCGGTGGTGTCAGAAGGCGAGGGCGTCACATTCGCTCCGTAGGTTCTCATCACTTCTCTGCGAAACGGCTTCTGCTCATAGGAACATTTTACCATATATACCTGACAGTCCAGCCCCAGATACGCGCAGGCCATGGAGAGCGCCGTTCCCCACTGTCCCGCCCCGGTCTCCGTGGTCACGCCTTTCAGCCCCTGCTTCTTGGCATAATAAGCCTGTGCGATGGCCGAATTCAGTTTATGGCTGCCGCTTGTGTTGTTGCCCTCGAACTTATAATAGATCTTGGCGGGCGTCTGCAGTTTCTCCTCCAGACAATAGGCTCGCACCAAAGGAGAGGGACGGTACATCTTGTAAAACTTCCGAATCTCCTCCGGAATCTCAAAATACGCCGTCGCATCGTCCAGCTCCTGTCTGCACAGTTCCTCGCAGAAAATGCCGCTCATCTCCTCAAAGGTCAAAGGCTTTAGGGTGCCGGGATTCAGCAGGGGCGCGGGCTTGTTCTTCATGTCCGCGCGCATATTGTACCAGCTGTCCGGCATCTCATGCTCTTCCAGATAAATTTTGTAAGGGATCGTCTTGTCTTTGTTCATATTGTGCCGCTCCTGTTTTTTGTTTTCTTTTTTCAGTTCTTTTTCAGCTCTTTTTGCAGTTCTTTTTTGAGTTCTTCGACCTGTTGGCATTCCAGAAACAGCTTCCGTCAACTTCATTCCGTTTCCATCCGTTGGGTCAAACGGCACGTTTTAAAACCGCGCTTATGTATCATTATAGATTTAATCCTCAGATTTTGCAACTATAATTATACAAGCGTTTGCGAAACGTTTCCATTTGCAAACTCCTAACTATAATTATAAAGCTCCTGCAATAGTCCCCCGCACAGCCCTGCGATCAATACCGGGAAAATACCATTTCCGTTGACAGGAAGGCTGCCTGTTGTTCAAAAGGATGCTCGTCAGTCAAACAGAATCTCCTCCACCGTCACAAACACATACCCCTCCTCCAGCAGTTCATCCACCGCCTTCAGCGCCGCCGTCACGCTGGTGTCATAATAATCATGCATCAAAATAATATCGTTCTCCCCGGTCTTGCTCACAATTTTCTCCGTGATGGAGGACACGTTCTTGGAACTCCAGTCCAGCGGATCCACCGTCCAGAGTACCGGGAACATGTTCAATTCCTTCTCAAAGGTTTTGTCCCAGGAACCATAAGGCGGACGCACATACTGCACTTCCTCCCCCGTGATCTCCCGCAGCACCTCGTTGGTGGCGATCAGCTCCTCCTTAAACTTCTCGCGGTTGTGCTTGGTCAGCTGGATATGGCTGTAAGTGTGGTTCCCGATCAGATGCCCCTCCTCCTGCATTCTCTTGATTACGTCCGGATGGAGCTTGGCATGTTCCCCGGTGACGAAGAAGGTTGCCACCACGCCCCGCTCTTTCAGCCCGTCCAAAAGCTGTTCCGTATAATAGGGATGGGGGCCGTCGTCAAAAGTCAGTGCGATTTTCCTCTCGTCCGCATCTTCCGGTTTGTCCTCCACCTGCTCCAGCGCTCTCCCCGCCGTATCCCGCATTTCACGCCCTCTCCCCGGAAAAAGGCACAAAAACAGCAATCCTATCGCCATATCGAAGATCAGGATTGCTGTTATCGTTTTCTTCATAGCAGACTCCGCAGCCCAACGCCTTGCTATAGTATATGCGTCGGCCCGCCGGGTATGCCCGCGTCTGCAGATTCTTTTCCCTTTCCGCCATCCGCGCCCGCCGCTCACAGACGGAATTTGTTGATTCGGTCGTTCAATTCTTTTACCTGTCCGGTCATATGCTCCGCCATAGAGGAATTTTCCTTGGAGACCTCCGTGTTGGTTCTGACGATCTGATCGATCTCCTGCACGGAAGACGTCACGCGCTCGATATACTGCTCCTGATCCTGTATGACGTCGGCCATCTTCCGGATGGCGTCCCGTGCGGCCATAAAGCCCTCAAAGTTCTCGTGCAATACCGAGACGGTATTCTTCATGATGCCCATCCCTTCCTCGATGGCCTCATTGTTTTTCCCAACCATATCACCGATATTCTCGCTGGCCTTGGAAGTGTCCTCCGACAATCCCCGGATCTCCTCCGCCACCACGGCGAATCCCCTGCCCGCCTCTCCGGCTCTGGCCGCCTCGATGGAGGCGTTCAGAGCCAGCAGATTGGTCTGTTCATTGATCTCGTTAATCATCTGAAGGCATCCGCCGATCTTGTCCGAACTGGAAGCGATCTCCTGCATCTTCCCGCTCAGTTCCGCGATCTGTTTCTCAAAAATGTCTTTGAGCTTGAGATTGTTGCTGTCCACCAGACCGATCACACGCTTCGCATCCTCGTTGGTCGCCTGAATATTCTCCTCCAAAATACGCATGTTTTCAGCCAGACTGTCAATGCTCTCCGCCTGTGTGACCGCCCCCTGCGCCACTTGGCCGGATGCGGAATTGACCTGCCCCGACAACTCGCTGAAACGGCTGGCGCTGCTGTCGATATCCCGCACCAGCGCGCCGAGATTGTGGGTGATCTCCTCGATCCCCTGCCGAAGCTGCACAAAATCGCCCCGATACTCCACCTCGGGAACCGCCGCCAGATTGCCGCCGGCCACCTCGTTCAGGATTCTCGCAACATCCTGCACATAAGCGTTCACGGTGCGGGTCGTCACGTTCAAGGAGTCTTGAAGCACCTTGATCTCATAGCTGACTTCCTCCTCGTCGAAGACCACATCCAGACGCCCCTGCGCCACCGTCGGCAGTTTATCCGCAAAATTCTCCAGAGGCTTAAACCATTTTCCGATGATCCGGCTGTTCCTGCGGCTGACGTAAGTCAAGCTCAGCCCGAAGAGCAGCACGTAAGAACACAATACCACAAACAACAGGCTGTATGCCTTCAGCCAGCTTTTCACCACATAGACCTGAAAACGCGAATCGCCGACTTGTACGCTCCGCACGGTCTTAAGCTGTCTGTCATAATCCAAAAGCGTGGCCGTCCGATCCCCCGTGGCTTTCCGGTAGGCGGTATCTTGCACTTCCGTGCCGCCCTCGCCGCTGAGCTGGTACTCCTCGAACGGATGAGTGACAATCACTCCGGTCTCGTCCGCCAGAAAAGCATACTCGCTTCCCTGATAACTCTCCTGCAGAACCGCAGTCAATTTATCCATATACAGATCAATGCCGAACACGCCCACCGGACGGCCGTCGATCACAACGCGCTTGCTGAACGTAATACAGTATCCGCCGGTCTGTTCGTCCGCATAAGGCGCGGTGATGTGGATATCGTCATTGTCGATGGCGCTGCTGTACCATTCTCTGCCCGCCACGTCAAAATCCGCAGGCGGCTGCCATCCGTTGTTCATCAACACCAATCCGGGCAGTCCGGGATCGGAAAGATAGGTGCAGGAAATATCGCTGTACCGCTGCGTGATGCTGTCGAGATATGCGATCGTGGCCGCGCCGTCCTGATACAGGTTTCCCTGCGCTTCCAGACTATTCACGAACATGTTCAGAATACTTTCCTTCTCCAAAATCCACATCTGCACCTGATCGCGGTACTCCCCCGCCTCCAGATTCGTCTGTCTGTCGGCCAGAACAATTGTCAGATACATCATGCCCACAAAACCGACCACCATCGTACAGGTCAGGACGATGCTGATATTTTTGTTGATAATCCTGCTGAGGAGCGCGCTATACTTTGGTAAATTCTGTTCTTCTGCTTTTGTCTCCGACATTTGGATGATCCTCCTTCTCATTTGTTACGCGGCTATTTGATCTTGATCGTCACTTTGGACGTGGCGTTTTCCACAAAACTGTACCCGTAAACATAATTGTATTTTACATACCCGGTAAAACGCGTCTTCTTAAGCTGTTCCCGCTCTTCCTCCGTCACCGATTCTTTCAGCCGGATGACGGCTTTCGTCCGCCCGCCGTTCTCGTCCTCGAGATAACACAATTCAAAATAGTTGTTAAAATCATTGGCCTTCCCGCCCACATTTGCATTGAGCAGCTGCGCGTCAAAATCCGGCAGGAACTCTGAGGGTGTGCATTTTAGTTCCACGAAATCGCCCTTGGAGAGATCCAGCGTGTAGGAAGCCGCGATTTTGACCGGGGACGCCTTGTTCACTTTCACTGTGACGGAGGCCGGCTTGCACATCAGCACGCCGTCTCTGCAAAATGCGATCTTATATTGATAGCTGCCCGGCTTGAGGTCGCTGCCCGGCTCCGCGTTGAGTTTGAAGGTTCTCTCCGCCGGGTTAAAATCGCTGATAAACAACTTCGGACCCGATTTGGAGATCTGTGCAAGCTGGATCTCATCGAAACTGCCGTAGCTGTACTGATACGTGAGCTGCTGCATAGGAACCTCCAGTCCGTCCTCCCCCTCTTCTAACTCCAGAGGATGCGTATATTTGTTGCTGTAAAGTTTACCGTTTATCAGTTTCAGCGAAGGAGCCGCCTCATAGACCTCATCCTCCCAGCCGGTATTGATCAGTTTTAAAGTACCCGACACCGAAGAACCGGACTTGATCTTGATCTTCAGCTCCGTGGTCTTGGCGCTTGGCGTGACCAGACAGTATTCTCCCTCCGTCTTAATTTTTCCGCCCTTCACCGTATAGGACAGATCAAACCACTCATTATAATAGCGCGCTCCGCCGGTCGTCTTAAAGCCCATTTTCAGCTTCAGCACGGAACCTCTGGGTGCATTGTAGGTGAGCTGCGCCTCCCCGTTTTTGATCTGGCTCTGAGCGTTCCCGGCAATCTCGAATCCGTCGCTGGTGATCTCGGAGAGCTGATAGGTAATGTTAGAGGCCGAAGGAAGCGAGATCGTCAATTTCAGCGTCTTTGACTTCTTCCCGCCGTCTCTGGTGACGGCTTTCAGCGTGACGCTGGCGCATTTGCGCACATGCAGATAATGCATCCCGTCCGCCTCGTCCTGCGCGGCATAGACCTTAGCGGTGTTCTTGGCGTTGTCAGCCGGTGTGACATCGACATACTGGTTGATGACATTGCCGTTTTGGTCGAACACCACCACCCGCGCGCCCTCGGCCTGATCCGCAGTAATCTTGGTTCCGTAGGTCTTGCCCTTCGCATCAATCTGACTGATCGTTTTTCCGTCTTTTACCAGACGCATCATAGTGGGTACCAGCGTGGTGGACACAATTTCCACATGCGCCGCGGCCACTGTTTCATTTCCGTCAAAATCCGCCGCCGTGATCACGATGGCAATGTGGTTATTGCTGGTATCGGGATCCACATAATAGCCCTTTTTCACCGTGACTTTTCCGCTCTTGTTGACGGAAATGTTGTTCCGGACATTGTCCGTCGGCTCCACCACCGCATAGCCGAACTCGGAATTGTCCGGCACCGCCGAATACACCTCATAGGTGAACTTTTGCGTTTTGGCTTTCTGGTTGTCCGCATAGCCGTATCCGACGGGAACGGCGCTGAACGTGATATTTTTACTGTTGACTCCCACCTGTTCGGTGATGCCGGAAGTGTCGATTTGCCAGATTCCCGCATAGACCGTCAGGGTAAAGGAAGTATTGGCCTGATACATGGTGCCGCCCTGCGGGGAACCCGCCGTGGCCTCCTCGCCGATCCCGGCGTAGACCACCACCTGATACTTGCCGGGCGCGACGTCCTCTGCGGCAGAGATATAAAGCTCGTCGTTGTCGTTCCGGAAGGTGCAGGTCAGACCGCTGCAGACGCCGCCTCCGGCGTCGTAGGCAACGGCGGTCAGATCATGGATATAGCTGGCCTTCTTGCTGTATTTGGCAAGCCCCGCAAACACATTCTCCTGCCCGCTGTAGATCGTCGTCTTCTTCTTGGTAAATCCCAGTTTATCCTCATAGTACAGGTTCTTCGTGGCGAAAGTCTTGACCACCGTATTGCCCGCAAGCGCCGCCTCCAGCGGTTCCTCCACAGAGGTGTCTGCATCGGGAACCTGAAGCTGTCTGTCAAGATGCACCATGCGCACCGCAAACTCATAATGACAGGCGGTGGGCGCGGACAGATCCCCGTCGTTCACCTGCACGGCTCTGCTCTGGGTGTTCTGATTCTCCACTTTCGGGATATAGAAATATCTCGGCCCGCTGCCGGAACCGGCGGGAAGCGTCTCTCCCTCCGCCGGATAGGGCATCACCCGCACCTCATAATATGCGGCTTCCTCCTCCGTGCCGTCGCTTCCGTTGGGTACCGCCGTAAAATTCAACACAACTTCTTTATAGCCCTGCGCGCTGCTGGCCAGACTTTTCAGCCGAAGCCCCGCCTCGCCGGTGAGTTTTGCCTTTCTGGAATCGCCGTAGGCAATCGCATAGGACGCATCCTCCGGATCGACAACGACAAAATCCGCGCTCTCGCTCACGGTAAACGTATACCGATTGTCATAATCAAGCTCCATGGCCGTGTAAACCGGATTCCCCTTGGCGTCCCGGCTCACCATGGCCAGCGCATAGCCGGGTTTGGTCACCTTGATCGAAACCTCGCTCCCCACCGGAGCCGTTCCGTCCGCCCCGACGCCTGAGACCACCGCCTCTCCCTTCACCGCCACGGACACCGCATCCGCAAGAGCTGTCAGCTCCACAAGACAGGGCGCGTCCTTGGTGGTGGAGAGCTGCTCCAAATCCAGCTCCAGCCGATAGATCCATCTTCCCTTTTGCAGCCGCCGTTCCTGCTTCTCCGCAAGGCATCCCGCAAGCTGCTCCGGAATCCGAAGCCTGTATCCATACCGCACGGACGCCTCAAATACAAGCTTGGGCGTCTCGGACAGATTCACCCGGTAAATCGTCTCGGCCGACGCATAGTCGATCGCCCGAATCCCGTCCATGTCGGGAATCGTGACGGCCACGTCTCCTCCATTATCCGAAAATACCACATATTGGTATGCGGCCTGACGTTCGTCTCCCAGAAGGCCGCCCCACGTCTCGTCAGCGCCGTCGATCGTTCCCGAACCCGCCGCGCTCATTTCCTCCGGCAGGACGATGGTTCCGGCTCCCGCCTGTATCTCCGGCGCAGTTCCCGCCAGAAGCGCCGCCGCCAGCACGCCTGAAATCCACTTTTTCACAGTCCTCTTCATATGTTTGTACCAGCTTTCCTTCTCAGTCTCCGCGCGGCGCAGATCACCGCTGTCAGAATACAGGCTCCCAGAGTAAAGCCCGCCAGATCAATCCAGACGTCCCCCACCGAAGAAAACCGCCCCGGAGAGCCTGCCTGAATCGACTCGTCTGCCAGCGCGGTAAACACCCCTATCAAAATGCCGTTGCCGATCTCGGAACGCCTCCATCTGCCATACGCCCAAAATACCAGCGCCGCACACATCCCCTCCAATGCGTACTCCGCAAGATGTGCCGCCTTCCGGATCGCCTGCTCCAGAACCGGGTGAGCCGGCTGCAGGAATTCATTTACCATTTCCGTGACTTTCACGCTGCGCTCTCCCGAGCGGTCCGCATCCTGCAGCGAATTGCCCCAGATAAACAGAATACAGACCGCCAGAGGGATGAGAGTCAATACCCTATATCTCTTCATTTACATACAATACCTGTCTTTTAGCGTTTGATATCGTAATTCATATTCATCAGATTCCGGATGGCCTTATCGTCGTCCGTGATGTTGGCGTCCCCGTGAATCGTATGTTTGATGGCGCTGCTCGCCACCGCGAAATTAATCATATCCATAGCTTTGTAATGGTGCATGATCGCATAGATCAAGCCGGATGCAAACGCGTCGCCGCCGCCCACGCGATCCAAAATGTTGAAGGTGAACAGTTTGCTTTCAAACGTGTGTCCGTCATACCACATATACGCTTTCAGGCTGTTCTCGCTGCCGCTGTGGGCATAACGCACATGTCTGGCGATGCATTTCAGATTGGGATACCGCTCCACAAACGCCTTGAAAATCTCATCCTGCTGTTCGTAGGTGGGCTGCAGGGGTACATTGTCCTTCCAGTCCCCCTTGCTGTGGTCGTTTTCGTCCCGCCACAAATGATACGGCTCGATTCCCATCAGCACATCCACATAGGGCAGGCATTTGGTACAGAAATCTCTGGCCTCCTCCCAAGTCCAGAGCAGGCTTCTGAAATTCCCGTCAAAACTCACCGTCAGTCCCTTCTCCTTGGCCTTTGCCAGACAATCCAGCACCAGCTGGGCGCAGCTTCCGCTTAGGGCGGGCGTGATACCGCTCAGATGAATCCAGTCGAACTCCTCCAGCAGCGCGTCCAGATTTACTTTAGAAAAATCATATTCGGAAAAAGCGCTGTTTTTCCGGTCATAGGTAACCTTGCTCGCACGGATTCCGTATCCGGTCTCCATATAATAGGTTCCCAGACGATGGGTAGGCGTCTCCTCGGGGGTACTCAAAATCACAGGGGTACAATGCACATCGTTGCTCCGCAGCATCCGAACCGCGCTCTTGCCCAGACTGTTGTTGGGTACCACGGAAAAAAAGGTGCTGTCCACGCCCAGATTAGCCAGCGCCAGCGCGATATTGGCCTCGCTTCCCCCGTAACTTGCCTCAAAGGTATTGGCCATCCGTATTTTCTCGTAATTGGGCGGCGTCAGACGAAGCATGATCTCTCCCACCGCCAAAAATTTAACGTCTGCATTCTCTGCCAACAGAGGATTCCTATGTTCCATAATAATAACCATGCCTTTCCGTGACCTGCGAATTCTTGACAACGAAAAGCGCAAGCTTTTGTTGTATGCTATCGCAGGCACAAATTTGCGTGTGAAAGATTCCGCTCAAGGATCCGCGCATTTCATCCGCGGATGAAATACGCGTCCTATCGCTGCTTCTTTTATTATACAAAATCCCTCTGTGAACCGTCAACAGAAAATATTTGATTGAATTCATTTAGATTTATTTGATCAAATTCATTTGATTTCTTCCGTCTCTATGATGAATTGCACGCTGCCCGTCTTCCCCGGCAGAATTCCGCCATAATTGATGTACCTTCCGTCCGCCTCCTTCACGGCTCTTAAGCGCTTCACAAGATTCTCCAGATCTTCATCCGCAAGTTCCGCCAGCTCCTGAATCCCTTCTTTGTCAAACTTCTTGACGCCGTCGGCGAACGTCTCGACCCCATCCGTCAATTCCTGATATCCGTTCTGCAGCTTTGTCCCCGCTTCCTTCAGTTCTCCCACGCCGTCGTTTAGGCTCTCGGCTCCCTCATAAAGCTTGCCGATCCCCTTGTTAAAGGTCTTGATCCCTTCCGTGAGTTTGGCGCTCCCCTCCGCAAGCTGTGCAACCGAGTCCGCCATCTGTTTCATGGACGCTGCAGACGCCGTCTCCATGGCGGACATGCACGCCTCCAACGCCTGAATGTCCGCGCGCAGCGCGGTGATCTGTTCCTGCATCTGCGCGTCCCCGCCTGCAGCGCCCTCCAGCGCCGCAAGTCTCGTCTCCATATCCGCCAAAATCACACGGATGTCCGGCGCTTCCTCCGTCTTGTCTTCCCCGCCTGTATTTTCTCCCCCGTCTTCGCCCTCCTGTCCCTGTGGAGCCGCAGCTCCCGAGACGGCGGCCTGCAGCGCCTCCAGACCTGCCTGCAGCGCCTCGGCGCCCTTCAAAATGCTCTTTTTGCCCGAGTCCAGCGTTCCGATTCCCTGCTGCAGCGCCGCGGTTCCCTCCTTCACAGCGCCCACCGCATCCACATACTCCGACAAATAATTTCCGAACTCACCGACGCCGTCCGTCAGCTCCCGGCACCCTTCCACCAATTTGCCGGACGCCTCCTTCAGCTCTTCCATGCTGTCAATCAGCTCCTCCACATCGTCAAGCCCCTCCGTATTCATATCCTCAAAAGTGCCTGTGCTGATGACGGTGGCCGTAAATTCCAGCGCAAAATCGGTAACCTGTGCAGTGATCTCCATGTAATCCGGTATTTCGATTTCCTTGCCCAGCTCCTCATACTCCGCAAGCCGCAGACTGTCCGCAAGCCCCGGATAGGCATAGCCCACCGCCAGCCGCTCCTCCCCCAGAGACATCAATTTCCCGTTCGTCACCTGAACATCCGAAAACACATCTTTCGGGAGCAATATCATGGAAAAAGCCGCAAACGGCACACAGACCTCCAGACGTTCGCCCTCTATGTTGATCTGTTCTCTCCGATGATTCTCATAATCAATGCGCATACGCAGTCTGCCGCTCTGTCCGGCAAGCTCCTCGGGCGTCACGCTCCTGCCGTCCAGCTCATAACAAATCCGCACGGTGACCGGAAGCGGCTCCCCGCTCTTCCCCTCATATCGGATATCCGCACCGCTGTTTTCCCAGATCAGACTGCCGTCCGCCCCGAGCCGATACCCCTCGTCCCCCTCCATGTTTCGGATCTCCGAAAGGACGGTGCGGTCTTCCAGCGAACCGCCTTCCGCACTTTTCAGCCTCGTCTCCACGGTGACTGCATATACCTCGCCCGTCGCCGTGGCATCCGCATAGACGGTTTCTTCCTTGTCATACACCGCGGCGGAGCGGGGAGGTTCCGTCTGCGGCGGAAGCGTCTGCGCAATCGTCCGCTCCACGGGCGCCTCCGTCTTCCCAGCCTCATTTCCGCACGACGCAAGCCATACGCACGCCGACAGCGCGCAAACGCCGACACACCGCCGGATCCTCCGCTGCATCCATTTTCTATTGAAACAATCCTTCTCCATGTCCATACCTCCCTGCACACCTTTCTATTCCATAAACAATTGCGAAACACTATTTTCCGAAATCCGAATTGTGCAGATTGTATATTCATAAGCAGACCCTAGCGAACCGTTGGCACTTAGGCGCTGTATTTTAGCGCCTTATGTGCCATTACGGTGAGGTGGGAGCAAGAGCATGTCTGCGTTGAATGTACAATCTGCACAATGACACTTCTCGAAGTGAGCGTTTCGCAATCGCCCACTTTCTATTCCACATTTTTGAGCGCTTCCTCCATCGGCACGGCGCACACTTTGCGGTATTCCAGCAGCGCCACCACCGCATAGGTTCCCAGCCCCATCAGAAACATCCGCAGATAGATCCCGCTGTCCATATAAAACGGAATCCATCCCGTGATGCTGCTCATCATGACCGCCTTGAACAAAACAACCATAATTTCCCGCTCTATGGGCATACTGACCAGCAGGCACAGCACCACGACAATGGTGGTGGAAAGAATATAGAGCCTTCCGATCTCCCCGTTTGTATAGCCCAGTATTTTCGCCATGGAAATGGACTGCGCGTTGCGCTCGATAATGATTTTGGACAACAGGAAAATAATCACCATGAAAATCAATATGGCAAACCCGTCCACCAGAAGCATCATGCTGCCCATGGAGACGTCCAGCTGTCTGGAGATCTTAGTCAGCGCCTCCAAGTCAATCACGGAGCCGATATATTCCTCATCAATATCCGTAATCTCCGTATCGGAGAGATAACCGCAGAAATAATCCTCCCCCAGATCAAACACACGGTTCAGGAAGCTCCGATCCATAAAGACCGCGACGGCGCCCATGTAGTCGTAGACGCCCGCCACATAGAATTCATAATACTGCTCCTCATAACTTTCCTTGAGTACGATGGAATCCCCCGCTCCTATGTCGAATTTATCCGCATAGGCCGATGAAATATAGACCGCGCCGTCAGCCCCGGCGACAGGGATGTAGCGGCTGTCCGGCTCCACGCCGTAGAGCAGCACCTCCTCGCTCTTATACATGCCGCCCTCCGGCGTCCTCAGCGAATAGGCGCTGAATTGTTCCGCCGTCTCATTCTCCGTCTCCACCGCCGCCCGGAAGCGCAGCAGGGCAATCATACTCTCCAGTTTATGCGTATCGTCCAAAGCCGCATAGGGAACCTGCAGGAAATATTGATACCGACACAAAAGATTCTGCTCCATCTCCTCCTGATAATGCGCCAGAATGGACGGAAAGAGCATACCGAACATCAACAGCAGATTGGCGAACAGCACTCCCACAAACAGCACGATATAATTGCTCCTGTTCTGGAAAATGACGCGCAGCCGGAATCTGCCGAAAAAAGGAATCCAATACGGCAGGGCGGCCGCCCGCTTCTGCGTCCTGCCGGACACATCCCTGCGCAGAAAACGAAGCGGCGCCAGACGCAGTTTTCTCCTGAGGGCCAGAAACGTGATGCCTGCCATCAAAATCCCCGGCACCACGGTAGTCATCAAAAATGCCTCCGCATTCCAGACCGTCACATAGGTGGGCAGACTGTAGCTCCCGTAATACATGGATGCGCAGATGTCCTTAAAGACCGTGTATCCCAGAATATTTCCGGCCAAAGCCCCCGCAAACGTCACCGCAAGCGGAGCGGCCATATAATGCCGTATCAGTTCCCCTTTCGTGTAACCCGAGGCTCGAAGCGTGCCGATGACGCCGGCCTCCTGTACGATCGTGTTGCCGATCGTGATGCCAAACACGAAAGCCATGATCGCAATGACAATATAGAGAAGCACCGCCATCATCGCCTTATCGCTTCCCATATCCTCCCCGGTAAACATGATCGCCTGATTCTGATATCTGGGGACATAGGCCTGCAGATGCGTCCGGGCATTCACCACTTCCAGAAGGTCCTCCGCCAGTTCTCGCTCCTCCTCTTCCCCCTGCGGCGGATCCACATATTTCCAGCTGTAGGAATAGTGCAGGTTCGACGTGTCAAACTCCGCAAATTCCTCGGCGCTGACCACGGCGACGCCGAATTTCACCGCGTCGAACATGGTATCGTTATTATCCGAGAAGAGGCAGGAGTAGTCCGGGAGCGCCACCAGCCCGGTCACGCTCCAAGAATAGCGCCCGCCCTCCAAGACATCTCCCACCGCTATGGAATTATTGTCGGCATACATGCGGTCAACGGCGATCTCTCCTTGGCCCGCAGGCATCCGCCCTTCCATCAGGCAGACCAGATTCACCTGCGTGCGATCCGCAAACACGCGCAGCGTACTGTCGTTGGTCAAATCTTCCTCTATGTAGAGATTGTCGTAGAGCGTGACGCCAAAGTTTTCAATCTCTTTGGCCTGCGCGCGGTTCATCTTCTTGTCCAGCCGGAAATTACCGTCTTCGATATGATAGGTTTCAAAGCCTTCATCATAGGCGATCATCATACTGCCGTCCGCCACCAGAAACCCGGACACAAAGCCGATGGTAGCGGTGAGCAATAGGAAAATGACGCTATATTTTGCAAATTCGCCCTTCAGCTCTCTGGGCAGACGCTTGCGCAAAGGATTTCTCATGCCGCCTCCTACCAGTCCAGATCTTTGGCCTGAATTTTCGTCTCGTTGAGATAGCTTCTGCGGATCTGGCCGTCCCGGAAATGCACCACCCTGTCCGCCATGTTCTTGATGGCGTCATTGTGCGTCACCATCACCACGGTATTGCCGTATTTTTGATTGACCGTTTCGATCAACTGCAGAATCTCCTTGGACGTCTTGTAGTCCAGAGCGCCAGTGGGTTCGTCGCAGAGCAGAATATCCGGATTCTTCACAATGGCCCGCCCGATGGCGGTGCGCTGCTGCTGTCCGCCGGAGAGCTGGTTGGGAAGCTTTCTGCGATGATCGTAAAGCCCCAAGGTGTGCAGAAGCTCATCCACATCCAGCGGCCTGTCGCCAAGGTATGCTCCCACCTCTATGTTTTCCCGCACCGTCAAATTCGGAATCAGGTTATACATCTGGAAAATATATCCCAGATGTTTCCTTCGATACCGCACAAGATGCTTTTCCCGCATGGCTGTCACGGATCTCCCGTCCATGCGGATCTCCCCTTCATCCGCCCCGTCGATTCCCCCGATAATATTCAAAAGCGTGGATTTGCCGGATCCGGAAGGCCCTAACAGCACACAGATTTCGCCTTTTCCAATCGCCAAATCGACTCCCTTCAACACTTCCACTCGGTTTTCGCCCCTGCCAAAAGACTTTTTGATCCCGCACAGCTCCAGAAACATGATGACGCTTCCTTTCAATCAGTCGTTTCTAATCATGGTTAGTTTAATCTAACATTCCCCTAGTCAATCTACCACAATCCGAGCCATAAGTCAAGAATCTGACAACAACGGATGTCAGGCTCCGCCAGACATCCTTATGTTAAACAAAATGGACACCCGGAATCCCGGATGCCCACTCTGCATTTTCACTATCGTTTTCTCTTTCTGATCTTTCTGATTTTTTCTCTTTCTGATCTTTTATCTTTCTGATCTTTGTTATTTACTTCCAATCTTCTTGGGCTTTGCCCTCACGGTTTTGCCAAAAGGCTGTGCCTGCGGCAGAAGCGGTCTTACTGCTGGGCCACATCCTTCATGGAGAAGCTGATTCTGCCCATCTTGTCCTTTCCGAGGCAGACCACGGTCACCTCGTCGCCCAGAGTCAGCACATCTTCCACGCGGTTGATTCTCTGCTTGGCAATCTTGGAGATGTGAACCATCCCTTCCTTGCCGGGTGCAAACTCGATAAACGCGCCGAACTCCTTGATGCTGACCACCTTGCCCTTGAAGATCTGTCCTTCCTCGAAGTCGGTGACGATCATTTTCACCATCTCCTCGGCTTTACCCATCATCTCCTTGTCCGTGCCGCAGATCGAAACCATGCCGTCGTCGGTGATATCGATCTTCACGCCGGTGCGGGCGATAATCTCATTGATGGTCTTGCCGCGCTGTCCCACCACATCGCCGATCTTCTCGGGATCGATCTGGATGGAAATGATCTTGGGCGCATAGGGGCCGACCTCAGGTCTGGGAGCTGCGATCGCAGGTTTCATGCAGTTATCCATAATGAAAAGTCTCGCCTCGCGGCAGCGCGCGATCGCCCCCTCCACAATGGGTCTGGTGAGACCGTGGATCTTGATGTCCATCTGGATGGCAGTGATGCCCTCGGTGGTTCCCGTCACCTTGAAGTCCATATCGCCGAAGAAATCCTCCAGCCCCTGAATATCGGTGAGCAGCACGAAATCGTCATCGGTATCCCCGGTCACCAGACCGCAGGAGATTCCTGCCACCATCTTCTTGATGGGTACGCCTGCCGCCATCAGGGACATGCAGGAAGCGCAGGTGGACGCCATGGACGTGGAGCCGTTGGACTCAAACGTCTCGGACACGGTACGGATCGCATAGGGGAACTCCTCCTCGGTGGGAAGCACGGGAATCAGCGCCCGCTCTGCCAGCGCGCCGTGGCCGATCTCACGTCTTCCGGGTCCGCGGGAAGGTTTGGTCTCACCCACGGAATAGGAGGGGAAATTATAATGATGCATATAGCGTTTGTTTACTTCGTTCTCATCAAGGCCGTCGATTCTCTGTGCCTCGGAGAGGGGAGCCAGCGTACACACATTGCAGATCTGGGTCTGCCCGCGGGTAAACATGGCTGAACCGTGTACCCGGGGAATGATATCCACCTCTGCCGCCAGCGGGCGGATCTGGGTGAGTTCCCGTCCGTCGGGACGCTTGTGATCCTTCAGGATCATCTTGCGGACGGTCTTCTTCTGATACTGGTATACCGCATCGCCCAACAGGGCAAGCCACTCCTCATTGTCTGCAAAAGCTTCCTCCAGCTTGGCGGTAATCTGGCGGATATTCTCCTCGCGCACCTGCTTCTCGTCGGTAAATACGGCCTCCTCCATCTCGGCGGGCGTCACGATCTTTTTCATCTCCTCAAACAGCTCCTCGGGAACCGCGCAGCTTGTGTAGGTGTGCTTCGGTTTGCCCACTTCCGCCACGATCTTGTCGATGAATGCAATGATCGTCTGATTGATCTCATGCGCCTTGTAGATGGCCTCGATCATCTTCGCCTCGGGAATCTCATTGGCTCCGGCCTCGATCATGATCACTTTCTCTCTGGTGGAGGCGACGGTCAGGTTCAGATCCCCCTCCTTCCACTGTTTCTGGGAAGGATTCACGACCAGCTCCCCGTCCACAAGCCCCATCTGCGTCATGGCGCAAGGGCCGTCAAAAGGAATATCGGAGATACAGGTGGCAATGGCGGCTCCGATCATGGCCACGATCTCGGGGCGGCACTCCGGATCCACGCTCATCACCAGATTGTTCAATGTCACGTCGTTGCGGTAATCCTTGGGGAACAGCGGACGCATGGGTCTGTCGATCACGCGGCTGGTAAGCACGGCGTTCTCGCTGGCCTTTCCCTCGCGCTTGTTAAAACCCCCGGGAATCTTCCCGGCCGCATACATTTTCTCCTCGTACTCCACGCTGAGCGGGAAGAAGTCGATTCCCTCTCTGGGCTTTTCGGACGCCGTCGCGGTACAGAGTACGGTGGTGTCGCCATAATGCATAAATGCGCAGCCGTTTGCCTGTTTGCCCACGCGGTTCACATCGACCACAAGGCGGCGGCCGCCAAGATCCATTTCATAACTTTGATACATAGTTTCCTCCATTCTGCCTTCTCAAGGCTTTTCGTCCTTGTGTTTTGTCTCCGGCTTGTATTTTTGTATTTCGACGGAACAGAGAATACCGAAACCACTGAAAAGGGCATGTCCCCCGTCTCATGCGCTTTTCAGCAATCTCGGATAATGTCTCTGTCCCGGAATTACCGCCCCTCCGGACGCAAAAGAAAGCGGAGCGCCCTCTCGGACCAACTCCGCCTCTGCATCCGCATTATTTTCTTAAGCCAAGCTTCTCAATCAGAGCGCGGTATCTGTTGATGTCTTTCTTCTTCAGATAGTCGAGAAGACCACGTCTCTGTCCGACCATTTTCAGCATACCCCTGCGGGAATGATGATCCTTGGGATTCACTTTCAGATGCTCGGTAAGCTCCTGAATTCTTGCGGTCAATACCGCCACCTGAACCTCGGGCGAACCGGTGTCGCCGGGGGTTCTCGCATACTCGTTCATAATTGCTGTTTTCTTCTCTTTGGAAATCATTGTTTCCTCCTCCTTCACTCTATAAACGCCTGATACTAAGACAGGGTCGGAGTCTCCCGCATCCGAGTATCGGCTGATCACACTCAATCACTATACCATACTCCATTTAAAATGTAAAGTATTCCGTGTGATTTTTTGTCAGTCATACAGCACCCGCACACATTTCTTGGGCGTGCGGTAATTGTACTTGTTGATCTTGATGCCGCTCTTCGGGTTGCTGGCGTGAATCACCTGCCCGCCGCCGATATAGATGGCCACATGGTTGATCGTGCCGCCGCTGTTGGCGTAGAACACCAGATCTCCGGGCATCAGTTCGGATGCGCTGATCTTGGTACCTTCGTTGGCCTGCGCTCTGGAAGAATGGCTGAGTTTCACACCGTATTTCTTAAAGACGCTGAGTACGAAACCGGAACAATCCGCACCCTTGGTCAGGCTGGTGCCGCCCCACACATAGGGATTCCCCAGAAACTGCTTCGCATACTCCACCAGATCCACGCGCACGTCGGACACGCCCTGCCCGTAAAGCAATTCCGTCATCGTGATGGCGGTTCCCAGCTTCTCTTCCACCTCCACGAACTCCGCCGCCACATAAACATTCTCCCCGTCGAGGGAAACCATGATCCAGTCGCCCAGATCCTCCACAAAATCCAGCTCCTCGCCCTTTAAAACCTGTGTCATTATGGCGCTGCTTGTGTCCGCCGCGTCCCTCACGTTCAATCCGTCCACCTGTGCGACCGCAACGGTACTTACCAGCTCCGCAGCCCTGTATTTGGCGTCGGGTCCCGTGAGCAGATAATCCGTACTCACATATCCGTCCACTTCACCGGACTGGATATGCGCCCAGCCGTCCAGCATCTCCAGCACTTCACAGGCGGCGTCCTTGGGCATCTTGCCCACCAGCTTTCCGTCTGTGGACGGGATCGCGCGCACATTCAGATTGCCGCTCTCCACATCCGCAATGCCGATATTGGTGTAACCCCAAGACGCTCCCTTGGCCTCCTCGGCGATCCGCAGATAGTCCTCCTCGGTCAAGCTTGTCTCAAACACGGAGCCAACGCCCGCTGCAATCAATTTTCCATTGGTCTCGGCGGCGGAGGCCTGCACCGGCTCCAGCATCATGCAACATGCCAGACCTGCTGCCGCCCATCTCATTCTTCTCGTCATTTGTCTATTTTCTCTTTTCATAATTACGTTTCCTATTGCGATTCCTATTGATAAAATTGTTGAAAGCCAATTGGGAAAAGGCCTCTCCCTATATTTTACGGTTTTGTTACAAAATTATTACGTTTCGATTCCATTATACAGAGAGACCCACATACTGTCAACTGTTTTTCCCATAAATTCTTAAAAAACCTGTAAAAAAAGGAACCATTTCTTAGGATTTCTTAAGAATTGGCTCCCGCTCATTTAATAATTTCTTTTTGTGCTTTCCTTCCGGCTTTTCAAACCTTCTTCTCCCGGATTCCCGCCAGATCCTTTACCACCTCTCCCGCGGCGATCAGCCCTGCCACAGACGGCACAAAGGCAATGCTTCCGGGTACGCGCGCTTCCTCCTGCCCCTCCGGCCGAACCGGCTCCTCCGTGGAATACACCACCTTCAGCCGCTCCACGCCCCGTTTCCGCAGTTCCCGGCGCATGACTCTGGCCAACGGACAGACGCTGGTCTCATAGAGATCCGCCACCCTAAACCGGGTGGGATCCAGCTTATTCCCCGCCCCCATGGAGCTGATGACCGGAACACCCGCAGCCTGCGCCCGCAGGACGATGTCAATCTTGGCGGCGACGGTGTCCACCGCGTCCACCACATAAGAATACCGGGTAAAATCAAACGCTCCCGCAGTCTCCGGCAGATAAAAACAGCAATGGGTCTCCACCCGCGCCTCCGGGTTGACGGACAGGATGCGCTCCCGCATCACCTCCGTCTTGTATCGCCCCACGGTCTGCTCCGTGGCAATGATCTGTCTGTTGAGATTGCTCATGGCAACCGTATCGTTGTCGATCAGGTCAAAACCGCCCACGCCGCTGCGCGCCAGCGCCTCCGCCACATAGCCGCCCACGCCGCCTACGCCGAAGACGGCCACCGTCGCGTCCCGCAGACGTTCCATGGCCTCCCCGCCGATCAAGCGCTGCGTTCTGGAAAATCTCTCCTGCATTATTCCACCGCCATCTCCTCTTCCTTCTCCGCCGCAATAATCGCAAACGCAATGTTGGTGGCATGGTCGGACACGCGCTCCAATCCGGACACGATATCGGAGAAGATCATGCCCGCCTCCGGCGTACACTCTCCCCGCGTCAGGCGCTCCACATGCTTTCTCTGCAGCTCCCGTTCCTTCTCGTCCACCCGATCCTCCAGCTCTACCACCTCCGACATCCTGCTGTCGTCGCTGTGGGCAAACATAGCGATGGCGTACTGAATGATCTTGTTGACCATGTCCAGCATCTCGCCCAGCTCCCGCTGCGCCTCCTTGCTGATCGTTACGCCCAGTTCCTGCCGTTGTCTGGCCGCGTCCGCCACATTCTCCGCATGATCGCCGATGCGCTCGATGTCGTTCACCACATGAAACAGAGCGCCCAGACTCTTCAAATCTTCGATGGGCAGAGTCGTCTGATTGATTTTCACCAGATAGTCCGTGATGGCGTGGTTCAAAAAGTTGATATTTTTCTCCACCTCATACACTTCCTCTATGTCCTCTTCATCCAGCGTAATCAGCGCATTCATGGCGCGGTTTAAATTCTCGTTGGCCAGATCCGCCATGCGCTCCAGCTCCCGGATCACGCCCACCACGGCGGTGGCCGGATTGAACACCACCTTGTCGCCGATATATTTCAGCTGATAACGCTCGCGGTAATTGACTTTTTTGTCCTCCCCGGGTACACAGCGGCTGGCCAGACGGACAATCAGCCCGGAGAACGGGAATAGCACGATAACCTGAAAGATCTTGATGATCGTATGGGCGTTTGCCACAAAACGTCCGTTGTCGGGAGAAATCGTCCGGATCATATCAATCACCGGATCGATCGCCACCGCCAGAATCGCATAAATCAGCACCGTCCCGATCACATTAAACCAAAAATGAATCAGCGCCGCCCGCTTCGCGTCTTTTTTGCCCGAGAGGGAAGCCAGAAGCGCCGTGGTACAGGCGCCGATGTTACAGCCCAATATAATATAGAGGCAGATGGGCAGGGAGAGGAGATCCTGATTGGCCATCAGCAGCACGATGCTGACCGTGACCGAGGAACTCTGGATCACGGACGTGAGCGCCACGCCCGTGATCGTAGCTAATACCGGGCTGGTGAGGGATCCCAGAAACTCCACTACCTCCGGCACATTCCTCATATTTGCCATAGCTCCCGACATGGAATTAAGCCCCAGAAACAGGATGCCGAAACCGATGATAATCCCCGCCGCCTGTTTCACATTCTGCCTGCCGCAGAACGTGGCCGTCAGCACGCCCAGCAGTAAAATGATCGGGGCGATCTCAGAGAGATTGAAAGATACCAGCTGCGACGTGATTGTGGTACCGATATTGGCGCCAAAGATAACGCCCGCCGCCTGATACAGATTCATCAGCCCCGCGTTTACGAAGCTGACCACCATGGCGGTACAGGCCGAAGAGGACTGGATAATGCCGGTAAAGACAATGCCGATCAGCATCCCCATAAAACGATTGGTCGTAAAAATTTCTAAGATACGGCGGAGCTTTGCGCCCGCCACCTTCTCGATGGATTCGCTCATGAGACTCATTCCAAACAGAAAGAGTCCCAAACCGCCCGCCATAGACAAAATCATACTCATCAGTTCCTCTGCATTCATCTGCATTCCCCCGCACACCGCACAGCGCCGCGATATCGCCTTCCATAACGAGCCAGTATATTGCGCAAACCGCTCTTTTGCCAACACTTCTCTTTTATGTCTTCCCAAATTACTCCAATTTTATTTTACGGGAAAACACCAAAAGATACAATAGAAAAGTCTACAATTATAGAGCGTCCCTCTCCGGGTTCTTTACGCATTTTCACCAATATGCCGCGCGTGGTAGCGCCTGCCCGCCTCGATATCTGCCGCAAGCTGTTCCCGCAGGGCTTCCACATCCGGGAATTTCCGCTCCGCCCGCCGGAACGCATAGAGCGCCACTTCGATTTCCTCTCCGTAGATCTCCCTGTCAAAGTCATACAGATGGGACTCCACCCCCATGATCCGTTCCTTTGAGACGGTGGGTTTGCAGCCCACATTGCTGACCGCCCGGAACCGCTCCTCACCGCAGCGCACCTGAGAATAGTAAACCCCGGGCGGCGGCAGAATCTTATTCGGATCCGGCAGGAGATTGACCGTGGGAAACCCCAGCGTCCTCCCGATCCTGTTCCCCGCTGCCACCTTCCCGGCCACCGTATAAGGCGCGCCCAGAAGTCTGCCTGCGCGCTCCAGTTCTCCCGCTTCCACATCGTTTCGGATCCGGCTGGAGCTGACCGCCTCTCCCTCCGCACAGACCTTCTCGATAAAACGCACCTCCAGTCCCAGCTCCCGCCCCAGAGTACACAGAAGCCCTGCGTCGCCCGCGCCCCGTCGGCCGAAAGAGACATCCTCCCCCGCAGCGATATAGCGCGCGCCTATTTTCCCGTACAGGAAGGTCCTCACAAAATCTTCCGGCTCGATGTCCGCGCTCTCCCCGTTCAAGGGAAATTCGATCAGCGTCTCCACGCCCATGCGCTCAAAAATCCGCCGCTTTTCCCCCACGGTGGACAGCACCCGCCCGTCGGAACGCCCAAACAGCGCCGCCGGGGACGGGTGAAACGTGAACACGCAGGAATGCAGTCCCCTGCCCCGCTGTTCCAGCACCTCCTCCAGCAGCCTGCGGTGGCCGATATGAACCCCGTCGAACTTCCCGAGCGCCACCGCGGTTGTGCCATGCAGTTGAAAATCCGTCGTTCCCTGAATGATTTGCATTGTAATCCCCATTTCTGCGCTGCGGCGCAGCCCGCCGCTAAGACAAAAACATTTTCACCGGCCGGTAATGGCCGCGCGCCCCGTCGTAGGCATAAAGCCCCGCAAAATCGCCTTCCGCAAAATAAAACCGTACCTGTACGTCCTGTGCGTACACTTCCCCCTCGTCGGTCTGTTCCGGACGGACGGCGTTGCCGTTTTCCAGAAGCCCCCTGTACGCCTCCCGCACATGCAGAGCCGGACAGTCCGCAAAGATCTCGTCCACCGCCGTCAGCACCTCACCGATGCGCCCCTCGTCCCGCAGGGTCTCCAACTCTCCCAGCGTCACCGCCTCCTGCAGGCCAAAACGCCCCGACCGGGTGCGCACCAGACTCTCCATAACGCCCCCGCAGCCCAATTTCTCCCCGATATCGGCGCAGAGCGTGCGGATATATGTTCCCTTGGAGCAGACGACGCGCAGCTTCACCACAGGCAGCGCCATCTCCAGAATTTCCAGCTCATGGATCGCCACCGGACGCGCCCTGCGCTCCACCTCTTTCCCCTCGCGGGCCAGCTCATACAGCCTTTTGCCGTCCACTTTCAGCGCGGAATACATGGGCGGAATCTGCTCATAAGCCCCCAGAAAGCCAAGAACCGCCTCCCGCGCCTGCTCCTCGGAACATTCCACGGGACGCTCCCGCAGAACCGTTCCGCAGACATCCTGCGTGTCCGTCGAGATCCCCAGCCGGAGCGCCGCCACATATTCCTTGTCCCGCTCCGTCAACAGGCCGCACAGCTTTGTCCCGCTTCCCACACAAACCGGAAGCACACCGGTCGCCTGAGGATCCAGTGTACCGGTGTGCCCTATTTTTCTCTGACCCAGAATGCCCCGCATTTTGGCCACCACATCGTGGGAGGTATACCCCGCCTCCTTATGGATGTTTATGATTCCATTATACATTTTTACGCTCCCCGTCCGTCTCTTCCAGCTGCTTCTCAATGTGCAGGGAAAGATTGTTCACACAGTCATAAAATGTCCCCCTCATCGTACAGCCCGCCGCGCGCACATGTCCGCCGCCGCCGAAAAAGAGCGCAACCTTCGCCACGTCCACTTTCTCGTCGGAGCGCATACTGACCTTGTACTCCAGCACATCCGTCTCATACATGAAAATCGCACAGCTGACGCCCTTGATATTTCTCAACTGATTCACAATCCCGTCCAAATCCTCCGGACCCGCATGATAAAAATCCATCACCTTGCGGCTCAGGACGCTCACCACGCATCTCCCGTCCAGAAAACGGATGCTCTCCATCAGCGCTCTGCCCATAATCTGCGCCTGCAGATAGCTCTTCTGGTAAAAACTCTCCTCGATCAGCTTGGAAAAATCAAAGCCGAATCCAATCAGTTTTGCCCCCTTGCGCATGGTCTCCGGGGTCGTATTGGAATACTGAAACACCCCCGTATCGTGGATGATTCCCACATAGAGCGTCTCCGCCAGATTCCTGTCCAGCTCCTCCTCACCGATCAGGTCATACAACACCTCGCAGGTGGAACCGACCTGCGGACATACATAATTGACGTCCCCGCAGCCCGGATTGCTCACATGATGGTCGATATTGATCCGCTTTCCGGCTCTCCGAAAATAAACGGCGGCCTCCCCCAGACGTTCCTCGTTGCAATCGAGCGCGAAGAAAACGTCGAAGGCTTCCTCCTCTGGATAATCGCTCACGATCTCGTCATACCCGGCAAGATTGGCGAAAACCTCCGGCGGTTTCTGCAAAAACACTTTCACCTGTGCCTGCGGCATCTTTTTCTTCAAATACTGCCACAGGGACAGACAGGCGCCGACGCAGTCTCCGTCCGGCCTGACATGTCCGCCGATGGCAATGCGCTTTGCACCGCCTGCTTCCTGTAATAAATTCATAGATTCCTCACTCTTCCCCGTCCGGATCCGGCTCGTTCTCCCCGTCCGACGTCCTCGCCTGACCACCCACAACTTCGTCGATTCTGCGGGACATATTCACACCATACTCGATAGACTGATCCATGATGAACGTAATCTCCGGCGTGTTGCGCAGATTGACGGCTTTGGCAAGCTGTCTCTTGACAAACCCTTCCGCGCTCCGCAGCCCCGCAAGCGTCGCCGCCCGCGCCTCATCGTCGCCCAGAACGCTGATCCACGCCTTGCAGCTCTTTAAATCGGGAGCCACCTCCACGGCCACCACGCTGGTCAGCGGGCTGATGCGGGGATCCTTGATCTCCCCCCGGATGATCTCGGCAAGCACACGCTGCACCTCGCCGTTCACCCGGGTATTTTTGACACTGTTCTTTCTCATTCCTCTATTTCCTTTTCTAAAACTTTCGCCTGACCGACGAAGGCTGGCTGCACCTAGACCGCATCATCTGACGCCCGCCGCCTGACCGACGAAGGCCGGCTGCATCTAGACCGCATCATCTGACGCCCGCCGCCTGACCGACGAAGGCCGGCTGCATCTAGACCGCATCATCTGACGCCTGCCGCCTGACCGACGAAAGCCGGCTGCACCTAGACCGCATCATCTGACGCCCGCCGCCTGACCGACGAAGGCCGGCTGCACCTAGACCGCATCATCTGACGCCCGCCATCCGCCGGAAGAATGCCCACGGCATTCTTCCCGATGAGGTCTAGTTACACTTAGACAGCGTACTTTGCTGTCTTAGTGTAACTCCTCATCGTCCTCATCGTCCTCATCGTCCTTAACGTGGTACCTCCACCATCACATAGGCCTCCACGATATCCAGTTCCTTCATCTGGTCAAAGCCCTCGAACACCAGACCACACTCAAACCCGGCCTTGACCTCCTTCACATCATCCTTAAACCGCTTCAGGGAAGCCAGATTGCCCTCGAAAATCTGATCGCCCTCTCTGGTGATGCGGATCTTGCACCCTCTGCGGAACTCGCCGTCCAGCACATAGGAACCTGCAATATTGCCGATCTGGGAAGCCTTGAACAGCTGACGCACCTCCGCATGGCCGATGACCCGCTCCTCGAAGATCGGATCCAGCATCCCCTTCATGGCGGCCTCGATATCTTCAACGGCCTGATAAATCACCTTGTAGAGCCGCACGTCAACGCCTTCCTGCTCCGCGGTGGCCTTAGCCGTAGCGTCCGGCCTCACGTTAAAGCCGATGATGATCGCATTGGACGCGCTGGCCAGCACCACGTCGGACTCGTTGATAGCGCCCACGCCGCCGTGGATGCATTTCACCACAATCTCCTCGTTGGAAAGCTTCAACAGAGACTGTTTTACCGCCTCCACGCTTCCCTGCACATCCGCTTTGACGATCAGGTTCAGCTCCTTCAGATTGCCCTCCTGAATCTGGGAGAACAAATCGTCCAGCGACATTCCCGTCTTGGTGTCCTCCAGCATTTTTTCTTTATTTTGAGCCAGATAGGTCTCTGCAAACGATCTGGCCGTCTTGTCGTTCTCATGGGCGATAAACACCTCGCCCGCACTGGGTACGTCGGACAGTCCCAGAATCTCCACCGGCGTGGAAGGCCCCGCCTCGCGGACTCTCCTGCCTTTGTCGTCCACCATGGCGCGTACCTTGCCGTGGCTTGCTCCCGCGGAGATAAAGTCTCCCACATGAAGCGTACCCTTCTGCACCAGCACGGTAGCCACAGGGCCGCGGCCTTTGTCCAGCTCTGCCTCTATGACCAGTCCTCTGGCCTGTCTGTTGGGGTTCGCCTTCAATTCCAGAATATCCGCGGTGAGCAGAATGGTCTCCAACAGATCTTCGATCCCCTGTCCGGACTTGGCCGACACCGGCACAAACTCGGTATTGCCGCCCCAATCCGTGGCGATCAGCTCATACTCTGTCAGCTCCTGCTTGACGCGCTCCACATTTGCGGAGGGTTTGTCAATCTTATTGACAGCGACAATAATCTCGATTCCGGCCGCCTTGGCATGATTGATGGCCTCGATGGTCTGGGGCATCACGCCGTCGTCCGCAGCCACCACCAAAATGGCGATATCCGTGGAATTGGCGCCGCGCATACGCATGGCGGTAAACGCCTCATGGCCGGGCGTATCCAGAAACGTAATCTTGCGCTCTCCCAGAGATACCGTATACGCACCGATGTGCTGTGTGATGCCGCCGGCCTCCTTGTCCGTCACATTCGTTTTCCGGATAGCGTCCAAAAGGGAGGTCTTGCCGTGATCCACATGTCCCATGACGCAGATCACGGGCGGTCTCTCCACCAGCAGATCGGACTCTTCTTCCTCCTCGCGCAGCAGCTCCTCGATCACGTCCACTTTGACTTCCCGCTCACAGAGAATGTCGTATTCCATAGCGATATTCTCCGCATCCTCATAGGAAATCTCCTGATTGACCGTCACGACCTTGCCCTCCAGAAACAGCTTCTTGACAATGGCCGCGGGCTGAAGCTTCATCTTCTCCGCCAATTCTTTGATGGTGATGGATTCGGGCAGCACGATCACCTTGATGACCTCCTCCACCACATCCTTCTTCTCCGGCTTGATAAACCTGCCGGGTTTGTTCTTCAGCGCCTCTTCCTCCTCATAAATCAGATCCTTGCGGGAGCGCTTGTTGTCCTTCTCGCGCCCCATGCGCCTCTTGTCGTCATCGCGCTTTTTCTCCATATCCTTGGCCGGAGCTTCTCCCGCGAATCCTCTGTGCGCTCCCTGTCCTGCGGCCGCCCTGTTGTCGCGCCCGCCGCTAAAACCGCGTCCGGGACCTGCGTTGCGGCGGTCGCCTTCACCGCCCGGACGGCCTTGGCGGTTAAAGCCGCCCTGTCTGTCCGCTCCGCCCGGTCTGCCGTTCTGGACGCCGCCACGGTTCGGATACTGGCCGCCCTGTCTCTGGCCGCCGGCTCCCTGACCGGGTCTTCTGTTGTCACGCGCGCCTCTCTCGCCCTGAAAACGCTCTCCCTGCGGACGTTCCCCTTGAGAGCGTTCTCCTTGGGGACGTTCTCCCTGAAAACGCTCTCTCTGGGTGTTTCCTGCGGAAACATTCCCCTGCTGCGCGCCGCTCTGAGATGCGTTTTCCCGAACCGCCTCCTGCTGCGGACGCTTTGCGCCCTCCTCCGCGCGCTTTGCGGGCTGAGGTCTGCTGTCCACCATCTGCACCGAGGGCGTCGGGGACGGCGGCGTCAGCGGTTTGATAGGACGCACGGGCGCCTGCGCCCTGCCGTTCCCGTAACCGCCCTGATTCCTGCCCTGTCCTCCCATAGAACGCTGTCCGTTTCCTCCCGGACGCTGTCCGCCGCCCTGACGGCCGCCGGACATTTTAGAATTCTGGGGATTGCTGACAAAGATGATATTGCTCTTTTTCTTCTTGGGCTGTTCTCCCCGCTGCTCCCCTTTTTGACCTGCTCTGGAATCCGCCTGTCTGGCAGCCTCGTTTGACTTGGCCGTCTCATTCTCCTTGGCAGGATCTCCCGGCTTGGATGTCTCGTCCGCCTTGGACGCTCCGCTTTCTCTGGCAGGCTCTCCCGCCTTGGACGTCTCCTGCTTGGAATCTTTCGACTCCTTCTCTCCGCTGTGCGCGGGTTCCGTCTTGTCCGCTTTCCCGAACGCCTTGCGCACCAACGCGGCCGCCTCTTCGTCCACGGAACTCTGGGCAACCTTAGCCTCTATTCCTTTTTCCTGCAAGAAACTCAATATATCCTTACTTTGTTTATCCATTTCTTTTGCAAGCTCATGTACCTTGATTTTCGCCATGCTTTCCTCCATTTCCTGTCGCCGCCCAAGCCGCGGCCACAAATCAGATCTTTCAAATCAGGTTTCTATCCGATCAGGTTTCCATCCGTTTGACAATCTCTTCCGCCAGTCCTGCGTCACACACGGCAAGAGAGGAGCGCAGATCCTTTCCGATCGCTCTGCCCAGCTCATCTTTCGTGCCAAACGCACGAATCGGGACCTCATAAAATTTGCATTTATCCATAAACAGCTTTCTGGTGTTCGCTGATGCGTCCTCCGCAATGATCACCAGCATGGCGGAACCTTTTTTCACTGCTTCCAACGTCTGGAATTCACCGCTCACCAGATTTCGCCCTCTCATTGCAAGTCCCAGTAACACCAAGACTTTATTCTGCTTCAAGTTCATCAAACTCCTTTTCTAAAGTGTCATACACTTCATTGGAAATACTCATTTTGAAGGAGCGCTCCAGACCCTTGTTCTTTCTGGCTTTTTGCAGACATTCCCTGTTCTTACAAACATATGCGCCTCTTCCGTTCTTCTTGCCTGTCATGTCCAGACAGATTCTATCGTCCTCGGCCGTCTTAAGCACCCGCAGCATTTCCTTTTTGCCGTGCATCTCGCCGCATCCGACACACTGTCTCAAAGGGATCTTCTTCGCCATAGAACCGATTATTCCTCCGTTCCTTCTCCGTATCCTTCCGCCTCGTCTGCGTCATACGCTTCATCATATTCTTCCTCGGCGTATTCTCCGCCGTCATACTCACCGCCGTCGTATCCTTCGCCGTCGTATTCCTCATATTCCTCGTCATACTCGTCGTCCATATAATCCTCGTAGCGGAATCCCGGCGCATCCTTGGCCTGCGTCTCGGACTTGATGTCGATTTTGTATCCGGTCAGCCTTGCGGCCAGTCTCGCATTCTGACCCTCCTTGCCGATGGCGAGGGAAAGCTGGTAATCGGGAACTACCACCTTCGCCGTCTTCTCGTCGGGATCGGCAAACACCGCCACGACTTTCGCCGGAGCCAGCGCATTCTGAATAAAATTGCCCGGATTTTCATCCCAAGGAACAATGTCGATTTTCTCTCCCCGCAGCTCCTCCACAATGGCGTTGACTCTGGCGCCGTTCATGCCCACGCAGGCCCCCACCGCATCCACATTGGGATTGTGGCTCCAAACCGCAATCTTGGTGCGGCTGCCCGCCTCTCTGGCAATGCTCATGATCTCGACGGTGCCGTCCTTAATCTCCGTCACCTCGGACTCGAACAGTCTCTTTACCAGCTCCGGATGGGTGCGGCTCACATTGATGCGGGGGCCTTTGGAAGTGTTCTTCACCTCCAGAATATAAACCTTGATCCGCTCGGTGGGGCGGAACACCTCGCCCTTGACCTGCTCGCTCTCCGTGAGCATAGCGTCCGCCTTGCCCAGATTGATGCTGATGTTCCTGCCGATGCTGCGCTGCACCACACCGGTGACCACATCTTTTTCCTTCTCATAATATTGATTATAAATCACGCTCCGCTCTTCCTCGCGGATCTTCTGCAGGATCACATTCTTGGCGTTCTGGGTAGCGATACGGCCGAACTCCTTGGACTTGATCTCCACATGCAGGATATCGCCCACTTGCGCCTTGGCCGAGAGCGCCTGCGCATCCTCCAGCGCGATCTGCAGGCAGCCGTCCGTCACGTCCTCCGCGGATTCCACAACCTCCTTCTCCGCATACACCAGAAAATCACAGGTCTCCCGGTCGATCTCCACTTTCACGTTGTCCGCCTTGCCGAAGTGATTCTTGCAGGCCGTGAGCAGCGAATTCTCGATCGCCTCGAACAGCGTCTCTTTGCTGATCTCCTTCTCCTTCTCCAGAATATCCAGTGCCTCCATCAATTCCTTGTTCATCATTTCCTCCGTTTCCGGCTTGCGCCTTGTTCTTTATGCATCTGTCACTCTCAATTTTCGTATCCCGCTCCGCCCTCACGGCTCGAAGGCCAGACGAATCAGGGCAATTTCCACCCGCTGAAAAGTGCGTTCGCCGCTGTCTTCGCGGATTGTCAGCGTCTCTGCGTCAAACCGCTCCAGAACGCCCGCAAATTCCTTGCGCTTGTCGATGGGCTTAAACAGCTTGATTTCCACGTTCTCCCCGATACTCCGCGCAAGATGCTTATCCTTGCGCAGGGTTCTGCCAAGCCCCGGACTCGAAACCTCCAGAATATAGGAATCGGGTATAAAATCTACTCTGTCCAACGCGTCCGACAGCGCGCGGCTCACCTGCTCGCAGTCGAGAATATTAACCCCGCCCGGTTTATCAATATAGGCGCGCAGATAATAGCCGCTGCCTTCCTTGACATACTCTACATCATAGATCTCCACGCCGCTTGCGGCGGCTATGGGGACAAGCAGTTCCTCCGTGCGGCTCTCATACTGTTCTCTCTTTGACATTCCGTTCCTCCCTCGGCCAGACTGCCCCGGCCGCATCCGGCCCGCTTGCCGGCGCTCCCGGACAAAGAAGAAAGAGTGGCGCATGTCCACTCTTATCTGTCTATCATTATGCTATAAAAAGTATAGACCTAAAAACAAGCCTTGTCAACACTTTTTTCAGCGCGGGAACACAAACCAATTTCCGCCTCAATCCGGCAGACTGTCCGTCAGGCACATAGCTCCGAATCCCACCCTATCGTTCGGCAGTTCGCTCTCTCCTCTCAGCGGCCTTGCTCCCTTCCGCAGATACGCCTTCACCTTCTCCCCATACAAAAACGGATCGTTCCCCCGCACGATTCCCCACTCCATCAAAAGCGCCGCCGCCCCCGAAGCGATGGGCGTGGCAAAAGAAGTACCCGTCACCGGCGTATAACCGCCGTACAAATCCGGCGCCGCAATGCCCACGCCGGGCGCCACAAAATCCGGTTTGACCAGCCCGGCCGTCACCACGCCGATCGTCCTCTCCCGATCCGCATACCCTCTCCCGGAGAAATCCGCATAGGATTCGTACACGGTATCATAAGCTCCCACGGTGATCACCTTAGAGGCCGTGGAGGGAATCGTCAGCGTCACCTGCGGTGTGGGCGCATAGAAAAAAGTACCCGCATTCCGCACCGCGCTGTCCGACAGATACAGATAATACTGCCCCGTCACCACCTGCACAGGCTCCAGCAGAATCGTCCAGATCCCGCTTGTGACATACCTGCTCCCATCCGGCAGAAATTCCAGATAGAGTTCCTTGGCCACCGCATAGGGCGCAGGCTCTCCCTGAAACGCCAAGATTTTCGTCCGCTCCAGACTGAGGGTAAACTTCCCGCCGTTTATCGGCGCGGTGAGTTCCGCCTGCTGCCTGCCCGGCGCAATGAGATACATCCGGTATTCGTCCGTGTAATTCTGCCACAGCTGCACCCGGAGATTGCTCTCATAATTGGCTACCAGAATCTCCACCCGCGCGTTCCGGGGAACGCCCCTTCCGGCGCTTCCTCCGCTGTAGACATTCCCCGCCACATGTCCCGCGCTGGCTCCCTCGTTGCCGCTTCCCACACAGATCACCGTGCGCCCGATCTCCGCCGCATTGTCCAGAAAACGTTCCAGCAGAGAACTGCCGTCGTGCGCCCCGTAACAGTTCCCGAAGCTTAGGTTAATCACCAGCGGCATCTGCATCTGCCGCGCCTTGTCAAGCCCCCAGCTCACCGCCCGCATCAGCTCCGTGGTACGAGGAAACCCCCGCTCGTCCGCCACCCCCAGCTTCACGATCAGAAGCTCCGCATCCGGCGCCGCGCCCAGATACCCTGTCCCCGCATCCGCTCCCGCCGCAATGCCCGCCACCGCCGTCCCATGGCCGCTCACATCGATGCTGGGCAGAAGCGCAAACTGTTCCTGCGGATTCTCCGTCTGCAGCGCCTCGTCAATCTGCGCCGCGTCAAATTCCACGCCCTGCGCAAATCCTTCCGGCGGATTGCGGCTCTCCGACGGCGTGAGCGTCTGATCCCACAGATACCGGATTCTTGTGCGCCCCCGCGAATCCCGGAAATCCTTCCTCTTCCAGTCGATGCCGCTGTCCGCCACCAATAAAAGAACGCCCTTCCCCGTCAGGTAGGGCGCACCCAGCGTCACCGGGGCAAAACAGGGACTGTCCGCAATCCCCGCATCAATGGAATAGAAAAAGCGCTTCGGCTTCTCCAGATACTCCACCTGCTCCAGCGCGGAGACCACGTCCACCAGCTCCTCCGGCACGGTCAGTATGGCATATCCCGCGATCAGATATTCCACCGTCACCGAATCGGAAATCTGCGCCGCCGCTCCCGCCAGATCCCCGTGATATTTCACGATCAGCTCCCAGCACCGGGTACCCGCGCTAAATCCCACGTTCAGATCCTCCGTCCGCACCCGTTCCTGTTCGTCCGTCTCCAGCGCCAGATTTAAAATATTTTCCCGTTTCTGATTCATCCCATGCTCCACAAAATACCGTTATCCTACTCTATGCGGAGCCGCCCCGATTTACATCCTATTCTTCAAAAAATAACCGCAGAACCTTTACCGCATACGCCGTATCCCTCATGCCCGCAGTCTCTACGGCAGAGTGCATGGCAAGCTGGGGCAGGCCGATGTCCACGGCGGACACCGACACATGGGCGGCGGAAAGATTGCCGAGAGTGGAACCGCCCGCAATATCCGAATGGTTGGCATACGTCTGAAAAGGCACGCCCGCCCGGCGGCACAGATCTTTCATTCTGGCCGCAGATACGGCGTCCGTCGTATATTTCTGGCTGCCATGATACTTAATCACAATCCCGCCGCCGAGATAAGGCCGATTGGTGGGATCCGCTTTCTCGGGGTGATTGGGATGCACTGCATGGGCATTGTCAGCGGAAATCAGAAAACTGTCCGCAATCAGACGCCTTGCCAGCGCCCCGCCGAAGCCGCTCCCGCCGTGCTGACCGCTCAAGTCATCGCACACGTTCAGCACCACATCCTCCAGAAAAGTGGAGTCCGCCCCCTGTTTGGTGCCGCTCCCCACTTCCTCGTTGTCAAACACCGCACACAGCGCGATATACTCCCGGGGCGCAGCCTCCAGCAAAGCCTCCATGGAAGCATACACACACTGCAGGTCATCCAGTCTGGGCGAAAGCACAAACTCCCCGTCCCTTCCCAGAATCCGCCCCCTGTCCCTCACATAGAGAAACAGGTCATGCCCCAGAATGTCCTCCGGCGCAGCGCCCACGGATGCTCCGATCTCCTCCAGAAGCATTCCCTGCACATCCTCCGCCTCGCCGGCGCACATCCCGTAGAGCGGCAGCAGATCCGTCTGCGGATGATACTCCACCCCCTTGTTCATTTCCCGGTTCATATGGATGGCCACATTGGGAATGACCAACAAATCCCGATCCAAATTGACCAGTTTGGTCACCAGCTTGCTTCCCGCCGCACTTTTCTCGCACACCACCACTCTCCCGGCCACAGACAGCGGTCGGTCCAGCCAAGTGGAAAGAATCATTCCGCCGTATTTTTCGGTATTCAGGCTCACGTAATGTTTCTCCACATCCCGCTCCGGCTGCTCTTTGATTTTAAAGGTAGGCGAATCGCTGTGGGACGCCGCCATATGGAATCCCTTCGGCTCCCCCTCGGGCATTCTGAACGCAATCAGAGAGGAATCGTTACGGGTCACATAGTAGCAGCCTCCCGCATGAATCCGCCACTCCCGCCGCTCGTCCAGCTCCTCGAATCCCGCGGCCGCCAGCCGCTCCTTCAAATTGGCAATCACATGAAAACAGCTGGGACTCTTCTCGATAAAAGAAAGCATTTCTCTGCAATAAGAAAGCATTTCCCCTCCATATGCCTCTTCTGTCCTGCTATCCGCATTGTCCGCACCCATTTCGATCCCTCCCCACAGAGCGGAACCGCCCTGCGCCCCGCCGTCCTCTATTCACAAACTTGATAAAAATTTAACAAATTGGATAAAACGCCTTGCCTGCGCAATTTATTGTCTGTAGACAATCCCCGCCGCAAGCTCCTGCGCTTTCTCCTGCCCGCAGAACAGCTCCGCCACGGCCAGACCGAAATCGATGGCCGTTCCCATTCCCCGGGAAGTCACCACATTGCCGTCGATCTCCACCGGTCCCGCCGTCACCGACGCCCCCTCCAGATGGCTCTCAAAGCTAGGATAGGAGCAGGCTTTTCTTCCCTTTAAAATTCCCCTATGTCCAAAAATGCTGGGCGCCGCACAGATTGCGCCGATATATTTCCCCGCCGCATAAAAATGGTCGATCTGCGCCATCAGCGCCTCGTGAGCCTCCAGATTCTTTGTTCCCTCTCCGCCGCCGGGCAGAATCAGCATGTCATACTCCTCAAAATCCGCCTGCGAATAGGTCTTGTCCATGTTCACCACAATACCATGGGAACCTTCCACGGCTGCCTCCTCCGTCACGGACACCATGTCGATAGCAATGCCCAGCCTGCGGCAGACGTCCACCACGGCCAAAGCCTCGATCTCCTCATATCCCTTTGCAAAAAAAACCGCTACTCTGCTCATTCCGATTCCTCCATTCTCCATGTCGTTCCTCTTGTCCGCATGGTATCTTCCTAAAGTATACACACTTTCCCGCCGCTTTTCAACCACCCATCCTCTTCTGCGCAATCCCCCTCTATCTAATCGCTTCTAGGCGTTTGCAAAACGATATTTTTCGGGATCCAAATTGTGCAGATTGTATATTCATAAGCAGACCCTAGCGAATCGTTGGCACTTAGGCGCTGTATTTGAGCGCCTTATGTGCCACTACGATGAGGTTGGAGCGAAAGCGTGTCTGCGTTGAATGTGCAATTTGCACAATGACACTTTCCGAAGCAAAAGTTTTGCAAATGCCCATAATCCCTTTAGGCGATTGCGAGACGCTGCTTGGGGTAATCCGAATTGTGCGAGTTGTATACCCCATAAGCAGACCCTAGCGAACCGCAAAAATTGTCCGTATGATACTTGGATTTTTAAAACTGCTATGCTATAATATTTTGTACATGCAAAAGAACGAATTTCGGTAAAAGGTATAACAAATGGAAATCGAAAGAAAATTTTTAATCAAATCACTTCCCGAGGACTTGGAAGAATATCCTTTTTTACATATTGAGCAGGCTTATCTGAATGTAGATCCCGTAGTCCGCGTGCGCAAGGAAGAAGAACACTACTATATGACTTACAAGGGCTGCGGCATGATGGCCAGAGAGGAGAGCAATCTGGCGCTGGATCGAGACTCCTACTATCATCTGCGCGCCAAAGCGGATGGCAATATTATCTCCAAACGGCGTTATTTGATTCCTCTGGAGCATCCCGGTTTTCAAGAAGGTTTTCCGGCTCCCCCCGAGGACTACAGCCTGACCATCGAACTGGATGTGTTCGACCCGCCCTTCGCCCCTCTTTTGATGGCGGAAGTGGAGTTTTTGAGCAAGGCGGCCGCCGAGGCGTTCCTGCCGCCGGAATGGTTCGGCGAGGAAGTCACCTACCGCAAAGAGTACCACAATTCCTATATGGCGTGCCAGAAATTCTGACAAGTTCCGACGGCAGGATCAACACCGATGGGAATCACGATAAGACCGCAATAAGATCATGACAAAACCAGACATTTGCGAAACGCACTAATTTGCAAAGAGTCCTTGTGCAAATTGCACATTCAACGCAGACACGCTTTCGCTCCAATCTCACCGCAAGATGCTAAAATACAGCATCAATCGTAACGAAGTTACGTTGTGTGCCGGCGGTTCGCTAGGGTCTGCTTATGAATATACAATCTGCACAATTCGGATTGCGAAAAATATCGTTTCGCAAACGCCTAAGATCATGACAAAACAAGAGGGCGCAATCGAATTATTTTCCTGAGAGCGCATCTGTTGGGCGGACACTTCTTGGAAATATCACCTTGGCGACAACTATATCAATCTTGTCTTAGCAAAGATCCCGCGTTTCTCGGCATTGCGGAAGTCACGCCGCTGGTCGGTACGAAACTAACCATCTGCACCAAACTTCAAAGCGCCCGCCCTGAAGGCATCGCTTGGCATCAGACCTCTTTCTCTCCGGCAGCTCCCTGACCGGCCGCTTTCCCTCCCAGAAATCCTGCCAATACCGCGGACAGATCCACTCCGGTGGACTCTTTCAAGCCGTCCGTCACCTGCACCACCGTACCCATGACGTCCTTCATCAACTTAGCGGAATTGCCGTCTCCGTACATGGTGATCTTCTCCACATTGGAGAGCGGCGTGGCGGCATTCTTCACGACCTCAGGCAAGGCTTTGAAGTACATCTCCAGTACCGCAGCTTCGCCCATCTTGGTCATAGCCTCCGCTTTCTTCTCGATTCCCTCTGCCTCCGCCAGCGCCTTCGCCCGGATGGCCTCGGCTTCCGCCACACCTTTCGCGCGGATACCCTGCGCCTCCTGCTCCATGGTAAACTTCTGCGCTTCCGCGGTGGCTCTCAAAGCTTCCGCTTCCTTCTCTTTCTCAAACTTCTCAGCCTCTGCATTCTTCTGGCGCTCAAAGAGCTGCGCCTCGGAATTTCTCTGGATCTCATAGAGCTGTGCGTCCGCTTTCTGCTGTCTTGCAAACTTCTCGGCTTCCGCTTTCTTCTTGATCTCTGCATCCAGCGCCTGTTCCATGACCTCGGCTTCCTTCCGCTTTAAGAGAATCTCCTTCTCCTGTCTGGCAATGTTTGCGTCCGCGGTGGCAATCTCGACGGATTTACGCTCAGACTCCTGCTGGATCTGGTACGCCGCGTCAGCGATAGCGCGCTTGGTGTCCGCCGCTTTCTGCAGCTCGGCCTGCGTGATCGCCAGCTCGTTTGCCTTCTGAGCGATCAGAGTGTCCGCATTGATCTTGGCCTCCTGCGCCTCTCTCTCCGCATTGACCTGCACGATGGATTTCTCTTTCTGCGCCCGCGCCTGCGCGTTTGCGATCTCCAGTTCGCTGGAAACCTGCGCGTCGTTGGCCTCCTTGCGGGCATTGGCCTGTGCCTTGGCGATCTCCTTCTCGCTCTCCGCTCTGGAGATGGCCGCATTTTTCTGGATCTTCACGATATTGTCCACACCCAGATTCTCGATGACGCCGTTGCCGTCCACAAAATTCTGCACGTTAAAGCTCACGATGTCCAGACCCATGGCCGCCAGATCCGGCTCCGCATTCTCCTTCACCAACGTGGCAAACTTCTGGCGGTCGGAAACCATCTCTTCCAGCGCCATCTTGCCCACGATCTCACGCACATTGCCCTCCAGCACCTCTCTGGCCACATGAGCGATGTACTCCGGTTTCTTGTTCAGGAAGTTCTGCGCCGCCAGCCGGAGCGTGTCCGCCTTATCGCTGATTTTGACATTCACCGTGGCGTCCACATTGATGTTAATGTAATCCGCTGTGGGTACCGCGTTGGACGTCTTGACGTCGATGGGGATCAGCTGCAGGTTCAGTTCGTCTTTCCTCTCCAGAAACGGAATCTTCACGCCCGCCTTACCGATGAGTACCTTCGGATTTTTGCGCAGACCAGAAATGATGATGGCCGTGTCCGGCGAAGCCTTTACATAACCGCTCATGATGATAATGAGCAGCAACAGCACAATGGCTGCAATGGGCAGTACGGTGATCGCTAATGATAAATCCGGCATAGTTGTCCTCCTTCTTGTGTGTCTCAGCCAATTCTTCCATATAGTTTCGTCATTTTGTAAATCCGTTTGGCCAGCTTGTGGGACAGGGCGTTTTGGTCCATACGCCATTTCCAGTTGTCCCCCAGCGTGGACGGAATGTTCATCCGCGCCCGGTTATCCAGCTCCAGCCAATCCTGCATGGGGATGATGACCGTGTCCGCCACGCTCGCCATGCCCGCCCGGATCATCTCCCTGCAAAGCTGCTTTTCTTTTTTACAGTGCAGATACTTCTGGGCGAACCGAAGATCTTTCTCCGGCATCTGGAGCAAAAATCCCACCGTGGTATCGTTGTCGTGGGTTCCCGTATACACGACGCAGTTTCTGTCGTAGCGGTAGGGCAGATACTCGCTCTCTCCTCCGGCTTCAAAGGCAAACTGCAGGATTTTCATATTGGGAAATCCGGTCTTCTTCACCAGCTTTCTCACGCTGTCCGTCATAAAGCCCAAATCCTCCGCGATCACCCGCTTCCTGCCCAGCGATTTCTTCAAAACGGCAAACAGGTCGTAGCCCGGCCCTTTGACCCACCGGCCTCCCTCCGCCGTGGAATCGCCGTAAGGCACCGCCCAGTATTCGTCAAATCCTCGGAAATGATCGATCCGCACCACGTCATAAAGCTTGTAGCAGTAGGCAAAGCGCCGCATCCACCACGCATACCCGGTCTTTTTGTGGTACTCCCAGTCATAGAGCGGATTCCCCCAAAGCTGCCCGGTCTCGGAGAAATAGTCCGGCGGACATCCCGCCACGGCTGTGGGATACCCCTTTTCATCCATCTGGAACAGCCTCGGATTCGCCCAGGTATCGGCGCTGTCAAAGGCCACATAGATGGGAATGTCCCCCACGATCTCAATGCCCCGCTCGTTGGCATACCGCTTTAACGCACTCCATTGTGTGAAAAAAAGATATTGCTGGAACTGGTAAAACCGGATCTCCTCCTTCAGCTCCTTGCGGTATTTGGCCAGAGCGGACTTCTTCCGCAGACGGATATCCTCGTCCCACTCCATAAAACAGAGTCCGCCATAGGAATTTTTTACCGCCATATAGAGCGCGTAATCTTCCAGCCAGTCCGCATTTTCCTCCACGAACGCGCGATACTGCGCCGTCTTTTTCACCTTTTCAAATCCCCGTCCGAAGGCCTTGCGCAGTACTGCAAAACGGGCAAAATAAAGCTTCTCGTAATCCACGGAATGCGCATCTTTCCCAAAGTCGCAGGCGTCGCACTCCTCTCTTTCCAGATACCCTTCGCGGATCAGCAGTTCCAGATCAATAAAATACGGATTGCCCGCAAATGTGGAGAAAGACTGATAGGGAGAATCTCCGTACCCCGTCGCGCCCAGCGGAAGAATCTGCCAGAGCGTCTGTCCCGCCTCCTGCAGAAAGTCCACAAAGCGGTAACTCGCCTCTCCAAACGTACCGATTCCATACGGGGAGGGAATGCTGGATATGGGCATCAAAATTCCCTGTTGTCTCATACGAACCTCCATGATTCCGCTCTGCGGAATCTCAAATCCACAGGATCTCTCCTGTTTTCCTGCATAAAACATCGTGACAAGATGCGCACATCCCATGAACGCTCCACAGGCTGTGCGCATTGTCCCGCCACGCGCATACCAGGCAGCACAGCCGCCCCGGCATGTCGCTTACTGTTCGTTCAGCACCAGATGCTGGGGCAGTCCGTTTACCATAAACGGCTGGTAATCCCCCTGAATCAACGGCTCGATATAATTGATGAACTCTTCCGTCACATTGTTCCCTTCCTTGTTAATCCAAGAACGGGGAACCAGTTTCTCATTGTTGGCGATTCTGTGTACGTCATAGATCCCTGCCGCACTCATGTACGGGTCGTCGGACACACGGTCGATGACCACCATCTTGCCGGTATCACCCTCGTCCGCCGCTTTCACGGCAGCGCCGCCTACCATAAAGGCCTCGTCCACATCCACGCGGGAAGCCATGTGGGAAGCGCTTCTCTGCAGCGTGGAGAACTCGATACTGCGGGTCTTGCAGCCGATCTCGGCTCCCAGATACCCCGCCAGATAAGCCGCCGTCCCCTGCAGCTGCTTATGTCCGAACGCATCCACATAGTCCGCGCCGCCGGACAGCTCGCAGACATATCTGCCGTCGGCAAGCTTGATACCCTCCGATACGGCGATCACAAGGGATTTCTTCTTTTTCAGAAGCTCCTTGGTCTTCTTTAAGAACTTGTCAATATCGAACGAAACCTCGGGCAGGTAAATCAGATCCGGCCCGTCGCACTCCTCGGTTCTGGCAAGCGCTGCGGCACCCGTCAGCCAGCCTGCGTTTCTTCCCATGATCTCGATCACGGTGATCATCTCGTTATTGTAGGTCAGTCCCAGCGCGTCGCGGATCACTTCCTTGGTGGAAGCGGCGATATACTTGGCCGCGCTTCCGAAACCGGGCGTGTGGTCCGTCAGAGCCAGATCATTGTCAATGGTCTTGGGTACGCCTAAGAATTTCTGCGTATGTCCCTTGATGATCGCATAGTCGGACAGTTTCTTGATGGTATCCATGGAATCATTGCCGCCGATGTAAACAAACGCCTCGATCTCCAGCTTGTCCAGAATCTGGAAAATTTTCTCATAAATCTCCAGATTCTCATGGATCTCCGGCAGTTTGAAGCGGCAGGAACCCAAGAAAGCCGAGGGCGTCCTCTTCAAAAGCTCGATGTCCATATCACTGTGAATCTGGGTGGACAGATCCACATACTGCTCGTCCAGAAATCCCTGAATGCCGTGCAGCATTCCGTATACCGTGTGGAATCCTCTCTCCCTCGCGGTCTTATACACGCCCGCAAGGCTGGAATTGATTACGGAAGTGGGTCCTCCCGACTGTCCTACAATAATATTGCGTTTCTTCTCCATTTCTCCTCCCATTCCGCCGCCCAAGCGGCACTGTTATAGAATCATTTACCTAGAATTATACCAAAAAAATTCCAAAATACAATACAAAGTTGCGGTATTTCGCCCCGGCCGCAGCCTTCCCGCCCCCAACGCGGACGTCCGGCTCCCTAAACGCCCGCTCACACGCCCGAAGTCTGCACCAGATACACAAAATATCCCAGATACCCGGCAAGCATCACCGCGCCTCCCGCGCGCCCCAGTTTCTTCTTCGGCGCGGCGCAGAGTAGAAGCAGTACCACCGCCGCCACGGCCACAATACTGTCAACCATAAAGTTGGCGCTGTAGGGAACCGGGGTGATTAACGCCGTGGTACCCACCACGAACAAAATATTGAAGATATTGCTGCCCACAATATTGCCCACGGCAATGTCGGACTTGCCCTTCACCGCCGCCGTACAGCTCGTCACAAGCTCCGGCAGGGACGTGCCTAACGCCACGATCGTAAGCCCCACCAGACGCTCGCTCATACCGAATCCCGTGGCGATGGCCGTGGCCGCATCCACGGAAATGTCGCTTCCCAGCACGATCATGCCGACTCCCACAAACACCATGAGAATCATTTTCCACACCGGTTGTTTCTTCTCCGGCGCCTCCTCCAAAGCCTCATCCTTGTCATGCTTGGCCACCCACAACAGATAGAGCAGGTACGCGATCATCAGAACCCAGAGCAGGATTCCCTCTCCTCTGCCGATTTGATGATCGAACAGCCCCAGAACGGCCAACAGCACCGTGATGCCTATAGTAAACGGAATTTCGTAACAAAGCGTATTTTTCTTTACCGCCACCGCGCGGATCACGGACGTGAGTCCCAAAATAACCAGCACGTTCAAAATATTGCTGCCCACCACGTTTCCAATGGTGATATCCGCGCTCTCTTTCACCGCCGCCGAGATGCTCACCGCCGCCTCCGGCAGCGAAGTACCCATGGCTACAATCGTCAGCCCGATTACGATCTGGGGAATGCCGAATTTGTCCGCAATCCCGGACGCTCCCTCCACAAACCAGTCGGCTCCTTTGATCAAAAGGACGAATCCCGCCACCAACAGCACAAATTGCAGTACCAGTTCCATTTTACCCTCCGTTCCGCCGCCTCCGCGGCATTCCCAATCTTGACCTGCTTTTGATAAAAAATGCAATCAGAAGGTGCAAAAAAAGACCTCCAGCACCTCCGTGCTAAAAGTCTTGTCCTCTCATCGCATCAATCCCTGCCGATCATTTCTGGCAATGATGAAAGCGTGCAACCACGGCGCAGCCCGCCCTTCACGGGGGACGAGACGCCGGGGTATGTTGATTGCACAGTTCCAACTACTCCCTTTTAACTGGCCTTAGCGTAGCATTTTTTGCGGGGCTTGTCAAGAATTTTCTGCCGTGCCGGGACATTTTGCCGAGACATTTTCACAACACATGCCGAAACGGCCGGATCAGCACCCGCAGGACGCCGTAGACAATCTTCTTCCCCATCCCCTGCTCCACGGGTACAAACGCAATGCCTTCCGTCTCCGTCCCGTCCGGGCAGACATGGCGGCTCCCCTCCTGCAGCGTCCGCGCCTGTTCCCTGAGCCGGGCGTTCAGCTCCGTACTGTCGATCACTAACATCATCTCCGTGTCCAGATAAATGCTGCGCATGTCCAGATTGCAGGAGCCTACCATGCTGATATGATCCCCCGCCAGAACGGTCTTGGTGTGAAGCGCCTGATCTCCCAGATATTCATAGACATGCATCCCCGTCCCCAGAATCCGCTCTTTCTGATTGAGGTAATCGGTGCAGCCGAAAGGATTCGTGCCGCTCTCCACCGCGTTGGTGACTACCTCCACCCCCGCGCCGCCCTCGATCAGGCCGGTCAGACCGCTGTACATCTCCTCGCTGCAGATGATATAAGGAGTCTGGATCAAAATGTCCTCCGCCTGCTTCATCTGCCCCAACATCCGGCTCCACAGAAGCGGTTCTTTATTCTCAGGCTCCATAGGATTCGTCCACAGTTCCACGCTCCGAGCCTCGATGGCCGTCTGTTCCAGTTCCGGCTTCCAGCATGTCTCCCAGACCGTCCGCCCCGCCTGCGCTTCCTGCCATCCGGTCTCCTCTTCCGCCGTCTGTCCCGCCTGCACTTCCTGTCGTCCGGTCTCCTCTTCCGCCGTCTGCACCTGCGCTGCAGCCGTCTCGGCGCAAGCCTCCGGATATTTGTCCCTGACCCGCTCATAATGCGCCGCCAGATATCCTCCCTGATACGTCTTTTGGCCAAAGGGCTTGCAACAGCTCAGATTCCAGACCTGCTCAAAATAATCCGCCAGCTGCCGATAAGAGTTCCCCTCCCCAGGAACCGTCCCATACACCACAAGATCCCGGTCTTCATTATAGGAATCCGCATAATTCCCCAAAAACAAATCATCCGTATTCCTTCCACCGAGCAGATATGCCACATCGTCCGCCATCAGATATTTGTCATGCATCCGGTAATTCGCTTTCCACGGCGTCAGCAGATCTACCGGATTATACAGTTTTACCTGCACATGTTCATGCGCCGCCAGCTCTTGAAAATGCATACTGTCTTCCAGATACAACATCCCGTTGATCCCGTCCACAAGGATCTGCACCTCCACGCCCCGGTCGGCGGCGTGGTAAAGGGCGGCCATGATATCCTGCCCGCTGTTATCGTCACGGAAATCAAACGTGGCCAACACCAGACGCTCCTGCGCCGTCTCGATCAGACGGAGCCTCCACAACAGGGCGCTCCCATTGTCGTCGATGCTCAACACCCGCTCCCGGCACGCCCCGCCATCCAAATCTTGATTTACTCCGGCGGCATCCCGGCCCACTCCATCGGAATCTGCGTTTACTCCGCTGGGAACCTCCCCGCCGGACTTGTGATAAAGCGGGGGAATTGTCAGGCAGAAAATCAGATACAGAAGCCACAGACCCAGCAGTTTTGCCGCGCATCCTGCCGCTTTTCCGGCGATGGTCCATTTGTTCTTTCTGCTGACGTCTGCCGGATTCCCGATTCGATTTTCTCTTTGCGTTTTAATTGGATTGCCTGTGTGATTGCCCAATGTCTCTCCCCCGCCGTTTATTTGACTTTCTCCCAGTCCCGTCCCTGCATGGCGACCACATCGCAGACCGTCAGGACGCCGTCTTCCACCGTAAAGCGGATGTCGAATCCCGCAAACTCCATGCCGTAAACGTAATCCGGCTTCTTATGGTAGGCGGCTCTGGGATCCAGCCGCAAGACCTGCACTGCGGCGTCCCGCCTCTCCTTGGGCAGTCTGTTCAGCAGTTCTTCCGGGAAAACCACCTCCACCGCATCCGCCCTGTGCGCCTGTCCGAAGCCGCCCTCCGCCTCCGGATGCGCGTCCGCATAGGGCAGATAGGGCTTAATGTCATAGATGGGCGTCCCGTCCATCAGATCCGCCCCCGATACGACCAGCTTCGGCGCATCCGCACCCTCCCACAGCACCCGCTCCAGCCGGACGCAGGAAAGCCCGATGGAATTGGGACGAAAAGGCGAACGGGTGGCGAACACGCCCCGCTTTTCCCGCCCGCCCAGCCGGGGCGGACAGACGGTGGCGGCCCAGTTCTCCCTTCTCGCCCGGGAAAACTCCCACAAGAGCCACAGATGCGAAAATTCCTCAATCCCCAAGAACGCTTCTGGCCGCCTGTAGGCAGGTTCCAGCACAATCTCTCCCCGCAGTCCGGGCGCAAGCCCGCTCTGTCTGGGAATCCCAAATTTATCGGGAAATTCCGTATGAATCCGCGCAATCACGCACAGCGTCCTCTCCCCGCTAGATATCTCCATATCCCGGCGTTCCTCCATCCTCTTCGCAAACCCTTGAAAACCACGAAAAAACCGAATCCCGCTCTCACGGGATTCGGCCTTGTAAAGAGCTGCTGACCGGAATCGAACCGGTGACCTCCACATTACCAATGTGACGCTCTACCGACTGAGCCACAGCAGCACTTCAGGGGATGCTTTCGCAATCACCGTGTTTCATTATAGCAAATGCCCCCCTGCTTGTCAACCATAATTTTGAGGCTCCGAATGCCCCCTCGAATGCCATCCGTTATTCCCAAATAATTTGATCGGGGGAAACCGTTCCCTGCTCCGTAAGCCAATTGCGTACAAACTCTTTCAGAGAGCCTACCTCGTTGACTGCGCCGTAAGCTGTCTTCACTTCCTCGGTGTAGCCGTTGTTTACAAATGCGACCTTGTAGGTTGCTTGATCCTCAAGCGCTGCATCGCCCTTTGTCACAAGAACATAGGGCAGATTATCGCCGTCGCCGAACCTGTCG
>JAMPGV010000050.1 GCA_023663735.1 Muribaculum sp.
CGGGTCTGCGTTGAATGTGCAATTAGCACAATGACTCTTTGCAAATTAGAGCGTTGCGCAAACGCCTACTGCATATTTTTATAGAGAGGGATGAGGTATATGCCTGAAGAAAATGAACAAACTATAAGGGAATCCGGCCGTATGACCATTTCGGATATCGCAGAGGCGCTGCATATTTCCAAGACCACCGTGTCCAGAGCCATCTCCGGAAAGGGCAGGATCGGTAACGAGACCAGAGAAAAGGTTCTGGCCTATATCACCAAGTACAATTATCATCCGAATCCCTTGGCGAAAGGGCTGGCACAGCTGAAAACCTACAATATCGCATGGGTGATGCCGGGAGATTCCGGCGTGACGGATCTGCCCTTTTTCCAACGGTGCATGACGGGGATCAGCGAGGTGGCTGCAGGGTTCGACTATGATATCCTGCTGTCCATGGTCTATGAGCGGGATATGTCGCAGCTGGCCCGCATCGTGCAGAACCATAAAGTGGACGGCGTCATCTTGGGGCGCACGCTGGTGGAGGATGAGCGGGTGGCGTTTTTAAAGCGGATGGACATTCCCTTTGTGGTGATCGGCAGCACCCCCGTCCCCGGCGTGATTCAGATCGACAACGACCATCTGTCCGCCTGCCGGGAGCTGACGTCCATTCTGCTCCTAAAGGGGTTCCGGCGGCTGGCGCTCATCGGGGGCGACAGCAACCATGTGGTCAATGAGACCAGAAGAAGAGGATTTCTGGAAGGATTTGCGGCAAGCGGCGTGCCGGTGTGGGAGGACGGCGTCTATATGGACTGCAAGGAGAAAGCGGAGGTGGAACTGGCCGTGGACGACTGTCTGCGCAGTCAGGCGGACTGCATCATCTGCATGGACGACCGAATCTGCGGCAACGCGCTGGACAAACTCAAAAATGACGGTATTGTCATACCGGATCAGGTTCGCGTTGCGTCCTTTTACGACAGCGTGCTTCTGGAAAACCGGGTTCCCGCAATCACGTCTCTTAAGTACGATCCTAAGAATCTGGGCGTGGTGGCGGCGAGAAATCTGTTCCGGCTGATCGCGGGGGAGCCTGTGGAAGAAATTACTTACCTGAATTACGAGGTTGCGCTGAAAGGTTCCACCCAATAGGACGCCAATAGGACGCCAATAGGACGCCAATAGGACGCCAATAGGCGGCCAATAGGCGGCCAACAGGCGGTCAACAGGCGCGGCCAATAAGCATCCTATTGGTATCCTATTGGCGGAAAAATTGTAAATAGTGTACAAAAATGAGATCTGTAACTTGGAAAAATTGTGGAAAGAATGAAAAGATAGTTGACAGTTTTTTCCAAGAATGTTAAGATGGGCATACAGAGAACAACCGATTGCGCAACGGGCTTTGGGAACTGCGCATCGGCAGAGAGTGCAGACTCTACAAAACAAGGAGGACAGTAAAGTATGAAAAAGAAATTCTTATCGAAATTCTTGTCATTGGCGCTGGCAGGCACGATGGTGATGGGAATGTTCGCCGGATGCGGCAGCAAGGACAACACCCCTTCCGGCCAGCCCGAGCAGGGCAGTGCGTCTCAGGCTTCCACGCAGCAAGATTCCGGCAACAATGACGCCATTGCGAATCTGATTGCAGCCACAAACGGAACCGTAAAGCTCACCGTGTGGGCATCCGAGGAGGATCAGGCTTTTACACAGGAAAGGCTGAATGCGTTCAAGGCTTTGTACTCCGATGTGGATTTTGACATCACGCTGGGTGCAAAATCCGAGTCCAAGGCGAAGGACGACATTCTGGTGGACGTGGAGGCGGCTCCCGACGTATACGCTTTCGCAGACGATCAGATCATCGAGCTGGTGGCTGCAGGCGCGCTTCAGGAAGTGCCCGAAACTACTTATACCTATGATGTGAGGAACGAGAACGTGGCAGGTTCCGTGGAGGCCGCTACCATGAACGGAAAGCTCTACGCATATCCCATGACCGCAGACAACGGTTATTTCATGTTCTATGACGCTTCCGTATTCAGCGAGGACGATCTGAAGTCCATGGACAGCATGATCGCCGCCGCCCAAAAAGCCGGAAGAAAGATTGCCATGAATGTATCCGACGGCTGGTACATCTACTCCCTGTTCAAGGGTGCGGGTTATGACCTGACCTTAAACGATGACGGCACCAACGACTGTACTTGGAACGCCGGGGGGGCAACCGATGTGGCACAGGGTATTCTGGATCTGTTTGCGACAGGTGTGTTTGTGGATATGACGGATGGAGATCAGGCGACCGCCATCACGGAGGGAACGCTCTGCGCTTGTGTAAACGGAACTTGGAGAGCTGAGACGGCTCAGGACGCATGGGGAGAGAACTATGCGGCAACCAAGCTGCCCACCTTCACCGTTGCAGGACAGCAGAAGCAGATGTCCTCTTTCTCCGGTTATAAATTGATCGGCGTAAATCCTCATTCTCAGTTCGTGGGATGGTCCATGATTCTTGCGGAGTTTTTGACCAACGAAGAGTCCCAGATCGCCCGCTATGAGGCGAGAGGCCTTGGCCCCGCCAATCTGGCTGCAGCGGCGTCCGACGCGGTACAGAACGATCCCGCCATCTCCGCACTGTCTGCACAGGCTGCATATGCAACGCCTCAGAGAGTCGGCAACAACTACTGGTCTCCCGCACAGACGCTGGGTCAGATTCTTGCTTCCGGCAACCCCGACGGCACGGATCTGCAGACGCTTCTGGACACCACCGTACAGGGCATCACGGCTCCGGTTGAGTAAGCACTGAATAAGAAATGAAATTCCGGCGTATGATTTAAGAGAGGTTTGACGGAAACGCCTCACTGCACAAGGAGGTCGCAGTGGGGCGTTTACTGACTATAAAAGCGGGAGGGAGAAGGAGAGCATGAAAGCGAACGGCAAACAACAAAAAAGAGAGAACCCGGCTGCAAACTATTTTAAAACCTTTGGCGCTGCGATTGCTAAGGGCGATATCTGGGTAAAGCTTTCCACTGTTTTCATGGGAGCGGGATACTTTGCCAGAAAACAAATTGTAAATGGAATTTTGATGATGGCGGTGGAGGCTGCCTTCATTGTGCTGCTAGTCTTTTTCGGCATACCGAATCTGGCAAAATTCGGAACGCTGGGCGAGGTGCAGATGGAGCAGGTTTTTGATCCGCTGACCCTGCAGTCCACAATGAACGATTATGACAATTCTTTCATCATTCTGCTGTCGTCGGTCATCGCACTGTTTTTCATCTTTGCATTTATCCTGCTGTGGATACAGAATATCAAAACGGTTTACGGATTACAGCAGAAGAAACAAAACGGAGAACATATCAACACCTTTTTGGAAGATATGCGGTCGATGGTCAATGAGAGGTTCCACATTACGCTGCTGACCCTGCCCACGATCGGTGTTGTTTTGATGAATATTATCCCCATTCTGGTGCTGATCGCAGTGGCGTTCACCAACTACGACCAGAGGCACATGCCGCCCAGTTCCCTGTTCACATGGGTGGGGCTTGATAACTTTAAGAATCTGTTTGGCAACAGCATGACCATCAGTTTCGGATACGCGTTCCGGAAGGTTCTGGGATGGACGCTGCTGTGGGCGGTTCTCGCCACGCTCACCACGTTTATCGGCGGCATTCTCTTGGCGAAATTGATCAACAACGCCACCACCAAATGGCCGGCGTTCTGGAGAACCTTGTTCGTGATTGCCATTGCGGTGCCGCAGTTTGTGACACTGCTTCTGGTCCGCAACTTTTTCGCGGACTCCGGTATTGTCAACACGATCTGTTCCAATATCGGCCTGACGGGATTTTTGAAAAATATCGGACTGGTCAACGCCAATCTGACCTATATTCCGTTCCTCACGAATCCCAACTGGGCGAAGGTCATGATTATCCTCATCAATATCTGGGTGGGCGTTCCGTATCAGATGCTGATCGCAACGGGCGTGCTGATGAATATCCCGGTGGATCAGATCGAGAGCGCAAGGCTGGACGGCGCCAGCAAATTCCAGATTTTCTGCAAGATTACCATGCCTTATGTGCTGTTTATACAAGGTCCCGCGCTGATCACGGATTTCGTCAAGAATATCAACAACTTTAACGTGATCTACCTGCTGACGCAGGACGTTTATATCACTTCGGATCAGCTTCTGGCTAACTCCAACGCCAAGGAAGTGGATCTTTTGGTCACATGGCTGTTCCGTCTGACCAACGAGTATTACAACTATAAGATGGCTTCCGTGATCGGTATTATCGTGTTTATTATCTGTGCGGTATTCACGCTGCTCTCATTCTCCAGAATGATCGCAGGCGGCAGAGAGGAGGAGTATAGGTGATGAAACTGAAAAGAAGAATATCAACGATCGGCACACATCTGCTTTTGACAGTCCTCGCCGTCATATGGCTGATTCCCATTCTCTGGCTGGTGGTCACGGCTTTCAGCGGCTACAAGGGGATCAATATTGCGCATTTCTTCCCCGAGACATACTCCGTGGACAATTTCCGGCAGCTCCTCTTTGAGCCGGATTCCGTGGTGCAGTACGGCGCATGGTTTAAGAATACCTTGATTATCGCGATTTTTACCTGCATCATCTCCACGATTTTTGTGGTGATGGTCAGCTATGCCATGAGCTGTATGCGTTTTAACGGCAGAAAGAGCCTGATGAGCTTTTCCCTCATTCTCAATATGTTCCCCGGTCCTCTTTTGATGGTTGCGGTTTATTTTGTCATGAGAATGCTGGGATTGACGAACAGCCATGTGGGCATGATTATTGTGTACTCCGCCGGATCCGGTCTGGGATTTTTGATCGTGAAGGGCTTTATGGACACCATTCCCACCTCTTTGCGGGAGGCGGCCAAGATCGAGGGCGCTTCCGAGGCGGCTATTTTTGTGAAGGTGGTGATCCCCCTGTGCAAACCGATTATCGTGTATCAGATTATCAGTTCGTTTCTGATTCCGTGGGGCGACTTCGTGCTGGCGAAGCTGATGCTGAACTCCGGCATCTCCTCCGATTTTACGGTGGCGATCGGTCTGTATAATATGCTGGAGAAGTCTCTGATCAATAAATACTTCTCCGTGTTCTGTGCGGGCGGACTGCTGGTTTCCATTCCCATTTCCATCCTGTTCATTATCATGCAGCGCTGCTACGTGTCCGGCGTGACCAGCGGTGCGGTCAAAGGCTAGGGAAAGGCTAAGAAAATAGGAAAAGTCTAAGAAAATAGAAAGATAGGAAAGTCTAAGAAAAGGGCAAGACAAAAAGTTTTGAAATGAAAAATGCCGCGTGGCGGCGGAATGAGAGGCATTATGGACAAGACGTTTGTGGTAAATATCATTCATCGGCCGGAGATGGTTCCGGAGTATGCGGAGAAAGTTACCGGGCAGGGAAAGGCGGAGGACATCGGCCGGAAGGCGCTGCTCACCGAGTCTCTGGATATTTTCAAATTCCAGCAGGAGACCGCCCACAAAAACGGCTTAAAGGTCACGATCCAGATGACCTATGCCAGCCTGTTTAACGATGAGGCGGTGGAGCTCGCCAAGGAACATCATGAGGCCTACGGGGACGAGATCGCCCTGTCTCTCTTGGGGCTTCCCTGCACGGAGTTTCGGGAGAAGTACAAGACCAAGGATTTCTGCATCTGGATGTTCTCCATGGAGGACAAAAAGAGCATTGTGGACGACGTGTTCGGCAAATTTTATGACCGCTTCGGGTTCTATCCGGAATCCACCGGCTCTTATTATATGGACGCGGATCTGACCAACTATATCAAGGAGAAATATCCCATGGTGAAGTGCGCGGTGGCCACCTGCTGGGAGGAGGGACCCAAGGCGTACCATACCTGCAACAATTCCTGGTACACGCTGTTCGACGGCGGCCCTTGGAATCCCTGGATTCCCTCCAAGCAGAACACCCATGCGCCGGCGGCCAACGAGGCGGAGGACAGCGGCATTGTGGCGATTCCTCACCTGTCCAGAGACCTGCTGGCCTGTTATGACGGGAACGGCTCCAATTTCGGCACCCATCCCCAGAATGTACTCCGGGGAATGATCTATGACACGAAGACTTGGGAATATCCCTATCTGTATAATCTGATTGACCAGTACCGGCATCTGGAGAAATATAATAACGGGTACGCCTACAATATGATGTTCGTGGGTCCGGGCTGGCTGAACAAGATGGGACGCTGGGAGCAGCCCTACGAGCTTCTGAAGAAGTCCTACGAGGACGGCATGGCGTATTACGGCCAGCTCAAAAAAGAGGGTAAACTGGTGGATATGACCATGGCGGAATTTGCGGATTTCTACCGGGCGAACAAATCCTACACGGAGCCGGAGTGCGCTCTGTGGAAGGACATTCTCTACGGTTCGGACAAGCAGATTTTCTGGTATGCGGATCCCTATATGAGAGCCTGTGTCAACATGGATCAGGGCGGCGCAATCGTGGATCTCAGGCCTTATGCGGCGAAGCTGCGCTGGGAGGTGGGCATCGGCACCAAGCATGTGCAGGACGCGTCCTACCCGTTCCTGATTCAGGAGAAATACCGCGCGGGATATTTCACCCACTATGCGGGGGAAGGCACGGTGCGGAGCGCCAAAATCTGCCATGGCGGCGAGGAAGTGGATCTGTGTCTGTGCAGAACCCATGCGGCGTTCTCACAGGAAGGGGGAACCAGAATTTTGACGCTGGATCCCGTGGAGATCGAATTCTATGACCTGACGGTGAAGCTGCAGAGCAGAATCTGCTTTGAGGAGGGCGCTTCAAGCATCCGCATCGAGCGGGAGATTCTGGAGATGAGCGACCCGGATGCGGAGGTCACGATCAACGAATATATGGTGGGATGTTACGGCACTACGGAATACCCGGAGGATATGACGGGGATCACCTTGAGCGTATCCGACGGTGTGAAGTCGGAAAACATTTCGTATGAATACAAATGCCGGGAGGCCGCTCTGTCCGGAGGCCGGACAGCCAGCGCGGTGATTCCCGCCATCGAGACGAAGGTTTCTCTTGTGACGGATGCGGCGGACTGCGAAATGTATGTCCGCGAGGGATACGCATTTTCCCCGATGTTTACGCTGGGCTGTCAGAAGAAGCTTCATGAGAAGGAGGTAGTGGCCACATGGCTCAATCTGGAAAAGGCAAATTAAACTTTAGGTGTCCTTCCTGCTTTATGCGCGATCTGGACATCGACATGTTTTACGACAAAGACAAGAAAGAATATTACTGCATCCGCTGCCAGTACACGGGATCGGAGGAGGATGTGCTGGAGAAAAACGAGATGGTGCGGTTCCGCTACCGCAGGATGATGGACCGCATCACGGATTTTGACTGAGACGGCGCAGGTAAAAAGCGGATCGGATCGGGCGTGTAAGTTCCGGACGGACGCCGGCCCAAGAAGAGATTTGGGAGAGGCAGGGAAAATGATATGGGACAAAACAGATTGTTTCCTCAGATCAAGGGGATACTCCACGGGGGAGATTACAATCCGGAGCAGTGGCTGGACAGGCCGGATCTTCTGGAGGAAGATGTGCGGATGATGAAAAAAGCGGGCATGAACAGCGCCTCGCTGGGAATTTTTGCCTGGTCCGCCTATGAGCCTGTGGAGGGAGAGTATCATTTCGAGTGGCTGAAGGACTGTATCGACCGCCTGTATGCCAACGGCGTCTACACGGTGCTGGCCACGCCCAGCGGCGCGAAACCGGCATGGCTCTCCGAGCGATATCCCGAAGTGCTGCGCGTGGATTCCTACGGCGTCCGCTATCACCATGGAGCCAGACACAATCACTGCATGTCCTCCCCCGTCTACCGGGAGAAAGTGGGCAATATTGTCCGCAGATTGCATGAGGTCGTGGGAGATCATCCCGGCGTGATCCTCTGGCATATCTCCAACGAGTTCGGCGGCGAATGTTTCTGCCCGCTGTGTGTCAAGCGCTTTCAAGCCTATCTGTCGGAGCGATTCGACGGGGACATCGAGCGGTTGAACCGCGCTTGGTGGACGCCTTTCTGGAGCCATCAGTATAATGATTTTGCGCAGATTGAGCCGCCCTATCAGAACGGGGAGTACAGCATCATGGGGCTGAAATTGGAATGGCGCAGATTCACCACATGGAATATGGCGGACTACATGCACTCGGAGATTCAGCTCCTGCGGGAACTGACGCCGGAGCGCCCTGTGACCACCAATTTCATGCAGCTCTATGGCGGACTGGACTATCGGATGATGGCGCGGGAGCTGGATATCGTCTCTTGGGATTCCTATCCCTGTCTGCACAACGACTATGAATCGCTGGCGGACACCATGGCGCGCAACGCCTTCGACCATGCGGTGATGCGGGGCATGAAGAGAGAGAAACCCTTCATGCTGATGGAGAGCGCGCCGGGGCTGGTCAACTGGCATCGCTATAATAAACTGAAGCGGCCGGGCGTCCACAGGCTGTTCTCCCTGCAGGCGCTGGCCTGCGGTTCCGATACCGTGCAGTATTTCCAGTGGCGCAAGAGCCGGGGTTCCTACGAGCAGTACCACGGTGCGGTGGTGGATCATCTGGGGACGGACGATACCCGTATTTTCCGGGAGGTGGAGGCGCTCGGGGAGGAGTTGAAGCGTCTTGCGCCTGTCGCCGGGAGTCTGATCCGGGCGCGGGCGGCGCTCATCTTGGATTGGGACGCCATGTGGGCGCTGGAAGATATGCGGGGATTGTGCGACGAGACCAAGCGTTACGGAGAGACCTGTGCGGAACTCTATCAGGCGTTTCTGCGGCTGGGTGTGGATGTGGACGTCATCAACCAGACGGATGACTTTGCGGGCTATCAAGTGCTGGCCGCGCCGATGCTGTACCTGCTCAAGGAGGGCGTGGCGGAGCGCCTGAGCGCGTTCGTGGAACAGGGTGGAGAATTGCTGGCGACGTATCTGACGGGATATGTGGACGAGCATACGCTGTGCTATCTGGGGGGATTCCCGGGGGACGGCCTGAACGCCCTGTTCGGCGTTGTCAGCGAGGAGATCGACACGCTTTATCCCAGCGACCGAAACGGCGTGGTGTTTGCGGAGGGAATCTGGGAGGAAAATGCGCCTTCCCGCAGGATAGACGCCGAGGTCAGAGACTATGCGGAACGTCTGCGGGTGCGGGACGCCCGGGTGCTGGGAAGCTACGTCTCCGATTTCTATGCCGGGGAACCGGCCGTCACGGAGCGGGCATGGGGAGCGGGACACGCCTGTTATGTGGGCTGCAGGCTTCCCATGGAATGCATGGAGGCGTTGTTGGAGCGGATGCTGATCCGCGGGGGCGTAACGCCGCGGCCTCTTCCGGAGGGCGTGGAGTATCATGTGCGTTCGGACGCAGATGTGAGATATGAATTCTTTTTGAATATGACGGAGCAGGAAAATGCAGTTTCGGATGTGCGGGGACAGGATCTTCTGTCGGGAGAAACCTTGGACGGTACGCTCAAGCTGGGCGCTTACGGCGCGGCCGTCGTCGTGCGTGCGGGAACGGATTCATAAGACGGAGGAAAGTTATGTTTATTAAAGGAATGGATATATCCACCCTGCTGGAAGAGGAAGCCTGCGGGGCAAAATATTACGATCACGGGCAGGAGGCGGATCTGCTCGATATTTTGCAGAGATACGATGTCAATTCTATCCGCTTAAGACTCTGGAACGATCCCTATGACGAGGAGGGCAATCCCTACGGGGCGGGTACCAACGATCTGGAGAAGACCGTGGTTCTGGCGGGACGCGCCAAAGCGCATCGGATGGGATGGCTTCTGGATCTGCACTACAGCGATTTCTGGGCGGATCCCGGCAAGCAGATCGTCCCCAAGGCATGGAAGGATCTGGATGAGGCGGGGCTGGAACAGGCGGTTTACGACTACACGGTGGAAGTCATGAAGCGGCTGGAACAGGAAGACCTCCTGCCATCCATGGTACAGGTCGGCAACGAATTGACGAACGGACTGCTCTGGCCTACGGGGAAGAAACCTGCGTATGACAATATTGCGCGCTACCTGAACGCAGGTATCCGCGGAGTGCGCGCCGTGGACAAAACGGTTCCGATTATGATTCATCTGGATAACGGCGGATTGAATGAGATGTATGTGGACTGGTTCGATCATTTCATGGAGCGCTGCGAGCCGTTTGAGATCATCGGTCTGTCGTATTATCCGTTCTGGCATGGCGCCATGGACGCCTTGGAATCGAATATGCGGGACATGGCGGGACGCTACGGCAAGAAGCTGGTGGTCGCGGAAGTATCCATGGGCTTTACCATGGAGGATTACCGGGACAGGGAGAAAGGGAGCGCAGATCAGTTGAAGGGTATGGCGACGAGGCCGGAGTTGGTGGAGCATCTGGAATATCCCATGACACCCGAGGGACAGGCAGATTTTATGCGGGATATTCTGGCCAGAATCCAATCCGTACCCGGCGGAGAGGGGTTCTATTATTGGGAACCGGCGTGGATACCGCTTGCCGGATGCGGCTGGGCTACCGAGGCGGCGCTGCGCTATACCGGCGAGCAGGGCCCCGGGGGGAACGAATGGGCCAATCAGGCGCTGTTTGACTATGACGGGAACGCTCTGCCCGCACTGGAGGTCATCCGGGATTTCTGACAAAGCGTGAAATACCGCCCTGCGGGAATGCAGGGCGGTATTGGCTCTACTGGATCAGCTGCAGGACAAGATCCGCCTGTTTGTTGGCCTGTGTCAGAACGCTGATGCCCGCCTGCTGCAGGATATGGGCGTTGGCGTATGCGATCATGGTCTGGGCCATGTCGGTATCCCGGATCACGGACTCGGAGGCCTGTGTATTTTCCTCCGTGTTTTGGTTGACCTGACAGGCGTGTTCGAGCCGGTTCTGGTAGGCTCCGAAATCCGCCCGCTGTTTGTTGACGATCTTCTGGGCCGCTTTGATCCGGTCGATGGCTTTGCCCGCATCTTTCTGCGTCAAGGTATTGATGTCATACAGTCCGAGGGCGATGATGCCCAGACTGTCGTAGTTGATCTCGATGTGCTGTCCGGCTTCGGTTCCCGCCTGTACATAAAAATTGCAGACGCCGCCATAGATCGGCACGTCGATCAGATGGGTGTTGGGACTTCCCTTGTAAATATAACAGGAATCGTAATCTGCGGAATCGGAATACAGATCCAGAACGGTCTGTTCATTCAGGGCGTTGTTGACTCGCTGCATCACGGTCTCCTCGGTATCGTCCGGCTTGATTTTAAAGGTGATGGTAAGGCTTCCCACGTTGCTGGAGGCGGAATTCTTCCCGTAGGTGTAATCGCCGTTGTTAAAGTGCAGGAACACGGTTCCGCCGGTGTCGCTGGCGCCTCCGTTCTCTTCGGAGAGAAGCCCCGGGGTGGAGGAGCCTTTCCCTCCGGTCAGGGTCTCCATGATGTCGCTGAACGTTCCGCTGCCGACATAGCGGGGGATGGTGTGCTGATAGGGGAGGTTGTCGCTATATTTTTCCCATCGCCACCAGCAATTTTCATCGTCGTCGGCTGTCTCGCCGGACGCATAGTAGGACACCTGACGAGAGGTCGCGGTCACCGGGCCGATCCCCTCCATATAGAAAGCGAAGGACCACTTGTCTTTGCTGGCTCTGGCCTCTTCCACGGTGGACGCCTGCGGGGAAGCGGACAGATTGCCCGTGGGGGAGGAGGGCGGGAGCGGAGTGCCGCTGCCCGGATCGGCAGCCTCGATAAAGGTATCGTCCCCGGCGTCAAAATCGCGTCCGGAACCGTTGCCGTCCCGGTGGGACACATAGGCGGCTCCGTAGCTCAAAGAGGCCGAGGGGGACACGCCGTTTTGGCGATAGTCATAATGGCTGTCTTCAAAGGAGGCGGACATGGAGGCGGATGCGGAAGAACCTAAGCTGACATTGTTGAGAGATGCAATGATATCGTCTAACGTAGCCGTTTCCTCGACGGTTAGGGAAACCGTATGGCTGAATACGGGAACGCCGTTGTCGTAGAGTTTGTTGTCAGGGTCTGCGGGGTCGCCGAAATAATTGCTCATCTCGAAGCGGTAACCGTTGGTCTTTAAGGTTTCCCATGTGACCGGCTCGGTCTGATAGCTGTTGCCGTCGTATCCGGTCCATGCCACCGAGAGTCCGTCCTGATCCGCGTGGAGCGTATAGCTGCCGCACGCCACGACGCCGCAGTTGGCATTGGTTAAACTTTTGTAATGATAGGAGTCACCGGGGAAGGTGACGGCCTGTTTCTGCTCGATGCCGATGGGGATCTGTTCCGTGGCTTTCCAGATTTTCCGGGTATTATAGGTGGTATCGTTGAAAATGCGGTTCATCTCCAGTTTGAGCGCCCGGATCTCCTGATCTATGTAATAGCGCTCCTCCGCCGTGCAGGTGCCGTTTGCCGCTTTGACGCTGAGGACGTTCATGCGCTGCATGATCTCCTGCACCTCGCCCAAAGCGCCGTCCGCCGTCTGTACATAACCGATGCCTTCCTGAATATTGTCGGCGGTCTGATGCAGGCCGCGGATCTGTCTGCGCATTTTCTCGGACACGGCAAGTCCGGCCGCATCGTCCGCCGCACGGTTGATGCGGTAGCCGGAGGCCAGCTTTTCGGCGGATTTGGCGGTATACTGAGTGGTGATGTTTAATTGTCGTCCGGCATTCCATGCGGGCAGATTGGTTCGAACGGAGATCATGACATTTACCTTTCCCATAAAAGATGATATAATAACCTTATTCGTTAATGTATCGGCCTGTTTCCGGGAAAAGTTTAGGGCGGACGGCTTCGGCGGGAACGGGAAAAGACCTGCATGTTAAGAACATGTTGAGAAGGGCCTGCATAGGGCTGCATAAGACTGCATATAAGAAGGGACTGCATATGAGAAAGATAGCCTTGCTGATGGAGAGCTGGATGCGGTATTTTACATTCGCATGGCCCTCCGGGATTTTGGAGAAAATAAGGGACGACCGGCTGGATGCAAATCTCTATATTTTTAACAGTTCCGCCAACTGGAGCGACGACGCGGCATACCAGCAGGGCGAGTACAATATCTTCCGGCTGCCGGATTTAAAGGAGTTTGACGGCATTGTGCTGGATGTGAACAACATTGCGGATACGGATGTGCGGGACGCGCTGGTGCAGCGTGTCCGGGAATCGGGCGTACCTGCCGTGGTGATTGCCAACCGGTTTGAGGGACTGCGCACCGTGGCGGTGGACAATTACGGAGCCATGTGGGAGATCATGGAGCATCTCCATGAATACCATGGCTGCAAGAGTTTTTGGTTCGTCATGGGGCCGGAGGGCAACTATGAGAACCGACGGCGGCTGAAAGCCGTCAAGGAGTATATGGCGGCGCATCAGATCAGCGAGGCTGCATATTATTTCGGGGATTTCGGATGTGAATGCGGCATGAGGGGGTTTGAGGCTCTGCGCGCGGCGCATTCCCTTCCGGACGCCATTGTCTGTGCGAACGACAATATTGCGGTGGGGGTATTGGCCGTGGCGGAGCGGCAGGGCTTGAGCGCACCCAAAGATTTTCTGGTGACCGGATTTGACGACTTGGACAAATCCCGCTACTACAATCCGCGGATTTCCACGGTCAGCCATGTCAGGGAGAAGCTGGGATATGCGGCCATGGAGATGCTGGCTGAAATCTGGCAGGGCAGGGACGTGGAGCAGATCCGTTATACGGATACCCGGACGATCTTCTGGGACAGCTGCGGATGCGGGGCGGATATCGTAATCGACTTGAAGGAACATCTGAAGAATCAGATTTTGTACGGCATCGAGACGGAAGATTTTGAGAAGCAGCTGTTGAAGCTGAAATATTCGCTGGCCTATTGCGGCAGCGTGCAGGAGATGCTGGAATGTATCTCCCAATGTATCCCTTCCCTGCGCTGCGACGGCCTGTATCTGGTCACGGATAAACGTCTGTATCACTCCGGCAAGGAGCCGGTCAGCGTAGAGTTGGCCAATGCCCTGCTTGCGGAGGATGCGTTTGCGGTGTGTGGATATCCGGAGGATATGCAGTTTGCGTTCGCCTATACCAGAGACGGAATCGGGGAGAAGGCTGCGCAGGATACGGTGGGCAGCAGGATTTTTCCGATGTTTGCATGTGAGGAGGCGGGGGTGGATTTCCTGTTTCTGCCGCTGCATTTCAGAGAGAAGTGCATCGGATATTTTGCAATCCGCAATGCGGTTTATCTGATGGAGAAACAGTTTTTATTTGACATCATCAACGCCCTGACGACGGCGCTGGAAAATCTGTACGCCAAGGAGAAGCTCAAAGATGTGAATCAGGTGCTGACCACGCTGTACAATCATGACGCCATGACCATGGTTTATAACAGGCGGGATCTGGATAAGCTGGGGAACCGGTTCTTGAGAATCCGGCACGGCATGGGACATGTGGTCTATGTGGTTTATTTTGACTTGGACAGGTTAAAATATATCAATGACAAATTCGGTCATAAGCAGGGAGATTTCGCGATCAAGACGCTGGCGCGCGCGCTTCAGGAACATTTTCCGCAGGACAGCCTGATCTTTCGGCTGGGCGGGGACGAATTTCTGGTGCTGTGCGCAGGGATCGGCGAGGAGGAACTCAACGCCCGTTATCAGGCGCTGCAGGATGCGCTGTGCGAGGCCCGCAGAGCCAACGACTGCCCGTATGAGCTTGCGGTGAGTTACGGGCATGTGGCGGCCTGTGCTGAGGACGGGAAAAATTTGGCGGAATATGTCCACCTTGCGGACGATCGGATGTACGCCTGCAAGATGAAAAGAAAAGAAGGGCAGAAAGCATAATCTCCACGCTTTTTCCACATACTAACTCCACACTTAAGATTTGGAAATGCAAATCTGAAAAATAAGGTTATGGAGGGAACGATGGTGAAAGCAACAGGAATTGTCAGAAGAATAGATGATTTGGGACGCATTGTCATCCCCAAGGAGATCCGGCGCACTCTGCACATCCGGGAATCCGACCCGCTGGAGATCTACACGGACCGCGAGGGGCAGATTATTCTGAAAAAGTATTCCCCCATCGGGGAGATGACCACTTTTGCAAGGCAGTATGCGGAGAGTCTGGCGCAGGTGTCCGGCCATGCGGCGGTGATTGCGGACAGGGATCAGTTTATCGCGGCGGCGGGCGGCTACAAGCAGCTTGTGAACAAGGCGGTGAGCCATCAGCTGGAGGAGAAAATCAACAACCGGGAGACATTTCTGGCCGCCAGAGGCGACAGAAATTTCATCCCGGTCTGTGAGGACGGCGACAATGACTACCAGCATCAGGCGGTAGCGCCCATCATCTGTGAGGGAGACATTATCGGAAGCGTGGTGCTTCTGGAGAATGACAACCGCGGCCGGATGGGGGAAGTGGAGCAGAAGCTGATTCTCTCCGCTGCGGGATTTCTGGGCAGACAGATGGAGCAGTAATTATTTCTCGCTCATCCGGTCCAGAAGCGCAAGCTTCTCGTCATAGAGTTTTTTGGACAAATCTACGTACACCCTGTGGGGATTTACCAGTCTTCTGGTCTCATCCCATAGGGTGTTCAGTTCGTTCTGGCAGTAGGAACGGATTTCCATGACTTTCGGCGATGTGTAGATGCATCTGCCGTTCTCAAAGATATGTTCCATCAGGGGGCGCAGGGTGTAGCTGCCGCCCTTTAATTTGGTCTTCTTCCAAGGCTCCTGCGGATCGAAGAGGAGCAGGTCGTCCGATTCTTGGTAGACCTCGTCCACCAGACAGATCAAGTCGGCCTTAATTTTGCCGGAATCCTTCTCATAGACGCGGTAGATCATTTTGTTGCCCGGATTGGTGACTTTCTCACTGTTCTCAGAGAGCTTGATTTTGGGGACGAACACGCCGTTCTCGTCCTGAATGGCCGCCAGTTTGTAGACGCCTCCGAAGGAGGGGTTGTCCTTGGAGGTAATCAGGTTGGTGCCGACGCCCCAGGAAGTGATGGCCGCGCCCTGCGCCTTCAAGCTGTCGATCAGAAATTCGTCCAGATCGTTGGAGGCGGAGATCACCGCGTCGGGGAATCCGGCGGCGTCCAGCATCTTGCGGGCCTTTTTGGAGAGATAGGCCAGATCGCCGCTGTCGAGGCGGATGCCGTAGAACGTCAGCGGAACGCCCGCCTCGCGCATCTCGGTGAATACCCGGATGGCATTGGGGACGCCGGATTTCAAGGTGTCATAGGTGTCCACCAGCAGAATGCAGGCGGAAGGATACATATCCGCATAGGTTTTGAAGGCCGTGTACTCGTCGGGAAAACTCATGATCCAGCTGTGGGCATGGGTACCCTTCACAGGGACGTCGAAGAGCTGCCCAGCCAGCACATTGCTGGTGCCGATACAGCCGCCGATCATGGCAGCCCTTGCGCCGTAGGTACCCGCGTCAGGTCCCTGCGCGCGCCGCAGGCCGAATTCCATGATGCCGTCTCCGCGGGCCGCGAAGCAGACCCGGGACGCCTTGGTGGCAATCAGGCTCTGGTGATTGATGATATTCAAGATAGCGGTCTCCACCAGCTGGGCTTCCATGATGGGCGCAATCACCTTGACCATGGGTTCTCTGGGGAACATGACCGTGCCTTCGGGGATGGCATAGATGTCTCCCGAAAAATGAAACTCCTTCAGATAATCCAGAAAATCCTGCTCAAAAATGCCCAGAGAGGCCAGATAGGCGATATCTTCCTCCTCGAAGCGCAGCTCTTTCACATATTGGATCAGCTGTTCGAGTCCGGCGCAGACGGCGTAACCGCCATCGCAGGGATTGTTGCGGTAAAATGCGTCGAAGATGACCGTCTCGTTGCGGTCCTTATGCTTAAAATAGCCCTGCATCATCGTCAACTCATAGAGATCCGTCAGTAAAGTGAGATTTTGTCTGTCCATAGCTCCCTCGTTTCTGCCGCCCGGCGGCTGTTTATGAATTTGTTACATCGCTTCGGATTCGTCCCAGACGATGCGGTTGCGTCCGTCGTTTTTGCCTATATAGAGCCGTTCATCCGCCAGTTTTAAAATCTGGGTGATATCCGGAGTCTGGGCTTTTACAAGACCGAAAGTTACGGTCACTTTGACATGCAGGCCGTTGTATTCACAATCCATGGAGCGGATATCGTCCAGCAGCGCGGTGAGAATCCGATGGGCTTCCACGGCCTCCGTGTTCTCGAAAACCAGCAGGAATTCCTCGCCGCCCCAGCGCGACGCGAAGCCGCAGGGACGCATGGATTCTTTGAGCTTGGCGGATACTTTTTTCAGTACCAGATCGCCGCAGGCATGGCCGTAGGCGTCGTTGACTTTTTTGAAGAAGTCGATATCGCCGATCGCCACGCAGAGGGGAGTCTGGAGGGATTCGTTTTTGGCGATGATCTGTCTGAGCCTGCGCTCTGCATAGCGCCGGTTGTACAGTTCCGTCAGGGCGTCCTGTTCCACCATGGTGCGCAAGGAGCGCTGCATGGAGATGGCGGAGCGTCCGATATCCCCGAATTCATCCCTGCGGCTGATCACCGAAGCGTCCAGCTCGGCGGTCAGATTGCCGAGAGCCACCTCCGCCAGAAAACGGCGGACGCGCTGCAGGGAAGCAACCAGCCGCTTGGTATAGCAGAACAGCAGAAGAGAGATTAAAAGCATGGTGATGACGGTGGCAATCACTAACGGATAGAGGGATTTCTGGATGGCCGCGTTCACATGGCTGCTGGGTTTGCCCACGAAAATCATGCCCACCGTGCTGCCGTCGGAATTGACCAAAGGCATATAATAGGCAAAATAATTGGAGCCGTTGACCAGCACCTGATGGTAGAACTTGGCTTCTCCGGTCTGCAGGACGTCCGCGATGACGACCTCGGGAGCGCGGGTGTTTACGATCCGGCCGCCCGTAGTGCTGTAGAGCGTGGTGAGAATGCGGATATCCTGATAAAAGATGGTGATCTCCAAGTCGGAGTCCGCTTTCATCTTGTCGAGGAGTTCATGGGTGCCGGAGATCTCAACGCCGCCCTTGCAGAGACGCAAAAGCGTTTCCTGCGGAGCGGATTCCGCTGTGGCGTTCTGTACGCAGGTATAATCGCCGGGGTAAACCGCCTCCATCAGTGCGTTTACGTTGACGGCCACATACCGGAGTTCCTGAGCCACCTCGTCGTACATTGTGCTTGTAAACCAGCTGTAACTTAAGAATAAAGTGATAATGCCGAAAGCCAGCATCGGAACCACGCTGATGGTTTGAAGGACATAGGCAATTTTTCCTTTGTTAGCCGCTCCCATAAGAACTACCTCCCGAAAGTATCTTCTTTTATTATACTCAAGTGCCGAATAAATGCAAGAAATCCCTGCGCAATTCTTTGCGGGAATTGTGCGGATGCCTGACGGAGGTTTTGTTTGACAGCGGGATTGGGGGGCGATATAATGTTGCTGAATCGGATTAAATGCCGTTGTATGGCGGAATGGGAGGAAACATGTATAAACAGGTAGACAAGAATCTCAATTTTGTGGATCGGGAAAAGGCTGTGGAACAGTTCTGGGCCGACAATGATATTTTTCAGAAAAGCATAGACAGCCGCAGGGAAGGACCCACCTACACCTTTTATGACGGGCCGCCCACCGCAAACGGCAAGCCCCATATCGGCCATGTGGAGACTCGTACTATCAAGGATATGATTCCCCGCTACCGCACCATGAAGGGCTGCATGGTACCCAGAAAGGCCGGGTGGGATACCCACGGGCTGCCGGTGGAGCTGGAGGTGGAAAGGCTTCTGGGACTGGACGGCAAAGAGCAGATCGAGGAGTACGGACTGGCTCCCTTTATCGATAAATGCAAGGAGAGCGTGTGGAAGTATAAGGGGATGTGGGAGGATTTCTCGCGCACCGTGGGATTCTGGGCAGACATGGACGATCCCTATGTCACCTATGACGACAATTACATCGAGTCCGAGTGGTGGGCGCTCAAGACCATCTGGGACAAGAAACTTTTGTATAAAGGATTTAAAATCGTACCTTACTGCCCCCGCTGCGGCACGCCCCTGTCCAGCCATGAGGTGGCGCAGGGTTATAAGCAGGTGAAGGAGCGTTCCGCCATCGTGCGCTTTAAAGTGGCGGGGGAGGACGCATGGTTCCTCGCGTGGACCACGACGCCCTGGACGCTGCCTTCCAATGTGGCGCTGTGCGTGAATCCGGAGGAGACCTACTGCAAGGTGAAGGCTGCGGACGGCAGGGTGTATTATCTGGCGCAGGCGCTTCTGGAACAGGTGCTGGGCGGACTGGCTGAGGACGGCGGACAGGCCTACGAGACGCTGGAGACCTATACGGGCAGAGATCTGGAGTATAAGGAGTATGAACCGCTCTTTGCCTGTGCGGGGGAATCGGCGGCAAAACAGCGGAAAAAGGCGCATTTCGTAACTTGTGACACTTATGTCACAATGTCGGACGGTACCGGTATCGTCCATATCGCACCGGCTTTCGGTGAGGACGACGCCCGCATCGGAAGAAATTATGACCTGCCGTTTGTCCAGTTTGTGGACGGCAAGGGAAATTTGACTCCCGAGACGCCCTACGGCGGGAAGTTCGTGAAAGATGCGGATCCGGAGATTCTCAAGGATCTGGATGCGGAGGGCAAGCTGTTTGCCGCGCCCAAGTTTGAACATGACTATCCGTTCTGCTGGAGATGCGATACGCCGCTTCTGTATTATGCGAGAGAGTCCTGGTTTATCAAGATGACGGCGGTGAAGGACGATCTGGTGCGCAACAACAATACCATCAACTGGATTCCCAAGTCCATCGGCGAGGGGCGTTTCGGCAACTGGCTCGAAAATATTCAGGACTGGGGGCTTTCCAGAAACCGTTACTGGGGTACGCCCTTAAACATCTGGGAGTGCAGCTGCGGCTGCCAGCACGCCATTGGAAGCCGGGAGGAACTGTACCGGATGAGCGGCAATGAGGAGGCCAAAACCGTGGAACTCCATCGGCCCTATATCGACGCTATCACGGTCACATGTCCCGAGTGCGGCGGCGTGATGAAGCGTGTGCCGGAGGTGATCGACTGCTGGTTTGACTCGGGAGCCATGCCGTTTGCACAGCATCACTATCCTTTCGAAAACAAAGAGCTGTTCGAGCAGCAGTTCCCCGCTCAGTTTATCTCCGAGGCGGTGGATCAGACCCGCGGGTGGTTCTACTCGCTGCTGGCGGAGTCCACGCTGCTCTTTAACAAAGCGCCCTACGAAAACGTCATTGTCATGGGGCATGTGCAGGATGAGAACGGGCAGAAGATGAGCAAGCATACGGGGAACGTGGTGGATCCCTTCGACGCGCTGTCGGCTTACGGCGCGGACGCCATCAGATGGTATTTTTATACCAGTTCCGCGCCCTGGCTTCCCAAGCGTTTCTCGGGAAAAGCCGTGCAGGAGGGACAGCGCAAATTTATGGGAACGCTCTGGAATACCTATGCGTTCTATGTGCTGTATGCCAATATCGACAATTTTGACGCGTCCCAACATACCTTGGACCGCGGGAGCCTGACGCTCATGGACAAGTGGATTTTGTCCAAATTAAACACCATGGTGGCCGGGGTGGACGCTCATCTGGACGCTTACCGGATTCCTGAGGCCGCCAAGCTGATGCAGGATTTTGTGGACGATTTGAGCAACTGGTATGTGCGCAGAAGCCGTGAACGCTTCTGGGCAAAAGGCATGGAGCAGGATAAAATCAACGCCTATATGACGCTCTACACCTCGCTGGTGACGCTCTGTAAAGCGGCGGCTCCCATGATTCCGTTTATGACGGAGGATATCTATCAAAATCTTGTGCGAAGCGGCGACGTCGGTGCGCCGGAGAGCATTCATCTGTGCGATTTCCCCGTGGCAGACAAGAGCCTGATCGACGAGGAACTGGAGAAAAACATGGAAGTGGTGCTGGACGCCGTAGTCATGGGACGCGCCTGCCGCAACGAGGCGAATGTGAAGAACCGCCAGCCCCTGCGGAAGATGTATATCAAGACGGACAGCGGCGACGCGCCGGGCAGGGATTTCCTGAGGGACGGCTTCTATACGGATATCATTGCGGATGAGTTGAATGTGAAGGAGGTGCTTCTGGCGGATGACGTGCGGGAATTTACTTCCTATGCGTTCAAGCCTCAGCTGCGCACGGTGGGACCCAAGTACGGCAAGCAGCTGGGCGGTATCCGAAAGACGCTGGAGGCTTTAGACGGCAATACGGCCATGGATGAACTGAATGAAGCCGGGGCGCTGAAATTCACGGTGGACGGCGTGGAAGTGGAGCTGGCCAAGGAGGATCTGCTCATCGAGATGACCCAGAAGGAAGGCTATGTCTCTCAAGAAGATAACCGCATGACGGTGGTGCTGGATATGAATCTCACGGAGGAACTGATTGAGGAGGGATTTGTGTACGAGCTGATCAGCAAGATCCAGACCATGCGCAAGGAGGCGGATTTTGAAGTGATGGATCACATCCGCGTATCGCTGAACGGGAACGGGAAGCTCTCTGCCATCGCGGAGAAAAATGCCGCCGCCATCACGGGCAAAGTGCTTGCCGACGAACTCACGAGCGGTGCAGATTTCGCCGTATCCAAGAAATGGGATGTCAACGGAGAGAATGTGACGGTAGCCATCGAGCGCATATAAGCATAATATAAGCATATAGGATAATTGATATGAATTTACAAGAGTTTCTGAAAAAGTACGAAGGACGGCATCTTTATATCCAGACCCACAATTTTCCGGATCCGGACGCGCTGGGAAGCGCCTACGGGCTGGCCCGCTTTCTGGAGCATTTCCGGATCCGTTCCACGCTCTGTTATGACGGGAAGATTGATACGTTGAGTACCAGACAGATTTTGGAGGAATTCCACATAGAGATTTCCGCCAAGGATCAGCTGGAAGAGATGACGGAACAGAGTCCCATCATTTTGGTGGACAGCCAGAAAGCGGCCGGAAATGTGACCGATCTGATCGGGGACGAGATCGCCTGCATTGACCACCATCCCACGCAGGTGGAAATCGATTATGAATACAAGGATGTGCGCATGGTGGGAGCATGTGCTACGATCATTGCGCAGTATTTTAAAGAGGCGGGGATCCTGCCGGACGAACCCACGGCAACGGCGCTTCTGCACGGCATTAAGATGGACACGAACCAGTTTACCAGAGGCGTCACCGGTCTGGATATTGAGATGTATGCGTTTCTAAACCCGTATGTGAATGAGCATTCCCTGCGGGCGGTTTCCACCAATGCGCTGGTGTATTCGGATCTCTCCGCGTTCGGCGCGGTGTTTCGGACCGCCCGCATTTATGACAAAGTGGGAATCGCCTATATTCCCTTCGCCTGTGCGGACGCGCTGATCGCCATGATTTCGGATTTTCTGCTCACATTGAACGAGGTGGATTTCGCCATCGTCTACTCCAAGCGGGAGAACGGCTGGAAATTTTCCGTCAGAAGCGAGGATGAGCGGATGGACGCCGGTGAGATTGTCCATGAGGCGCTGGCGGAAATCGGAAGCGGCGGCGGACATGCCTGTATGGCGGGCGGCATGATTCCCATAGAGGCGGTGGAACGTCTGGGGCAGGATGCCGATACGGCGGTGTGCGAGTTGTTTCTGGAAGCTGTCAAAAAACATATGTGAAGAACGGCCTGCGCGGCCGTTCTTATTTAATTTTGGACTTTTTTACGGAATTAATTACGGAACTAATTTAGGAAAACTAAAAAGATGGCAAAAAGAGTTGACACAATGTAAAACAATAAAGCGCTATTATATTGTAAAAACAAGAACTATTGGCGTAAATATTCATTTGCGAAGAAAGGAGACGAACTATGGATGCAAAAGTGATTGGAAGAGATAATGTGATATCGGATAAAAACAGAAGGATACCCCGGTTCCTGCTTCTTGTTGGCGGAGAGGTGGTATTATTGTCCTTTTTGCTCTATTTTACATGGGTTCAGGATCGGGAGGTGCGTTCTTGGTTTCACAATCCGATCAATGAACTGATTGTATTTGGATCCATTCTGATTCTGCTGTTCATTGCGGGGCTGCTTCCCGATTTCCTGCGCTCGTTTGTTTATAGCCTGAAAGAGGCGGATAAGATCACGGTGGTACAAGTACAAAGATCCCTGCTCTCTGTCAAACTGGCGATGGCCATTGCCGTGGCGTCTCAGTTGTTGGTATTGGTTTATTTGTATGTCTCAATGGTGCAAAATACATTTCATACGGCCGAAGCGCTGGGAGAATTTTCCTTGGTGGTTCTCGCGGCATACGGCGGAAACGCCATCTATGGCATTCTGGCGGTGATTGCGCTGCTTCCCGTGTATGCGCGGCTGAAAGTGCGGCTTTTCTCTATGCAGTAAAGCTGTCAAGTGTCAGTAGGCGATTACGAAACTGCATTTTTCAGAATCCGAATGTGCAATTTGCACAATGACTCTTTGTAATTTAGAGTATTTCGCAAAAGCCTATCAAGTGTCAGCATAGGGAGGATAGGCGGTTTGGCTATAAAAAGCGGGCGTCGATATAATGTCGGACGCCCGTTTTGTCTATCTGTGAAGCGCTTACGGATTATAAACAATAAAGGAAAACAAGCCGGAAATTTGATAAAAATGTGATATAAATATGAGAGTGATTGTGCTATCCTATTTAAAATACAAATCGGTTATTGATGGAGGAAGAATATGGGAGATAATTTAGTTCCCTTCTGGGAAAAATCGTATCAGGAATATGATACCATGACATTTTCCAACAAACCTAATTCAACCATTGCTGAATTTGAGCACTTAATTGGCAATCCGTCAAAGGTATTGGATGTAGGGTGTGGAGAGGGGCAAAATGCCATATATTTAGCCAAACAGGGACATCATGTTGATGCGTTCGACCTGTCTGAACATGGGATTGCGAAGTTAAAACATATATGTGAATTATCCAATGTGCAAGTAAACGCATTTGTAGCAGATTTAACTACATATCAATTTGAGCAGTGTTATGATATGATTACCTGCTTCGGGACATTACATTTTGTGACCAAGAATGGGTGGAAAAGATTTATAAATAATGCGAAAGGATATACAAATATAGGTGGTATTCATATCATTCAAATATTTACAGATACTGTACCCGCGTCCGAGGATATTGCGCCATTTGCGGTTGGTTTAGCAAAAGATGGGGAAATCAAAGAGTTATATACTGATTGGGAAATATTGCAGTTTAAATCGTATGTGTTTGAAGATGAACACCCCAATGTGCCGAAACATTTGCACGCGTCAAATAAAATTGTTGCCAGAAAAGTAAAATAATAAAATATGTGTTTGTCTAAATAACCGTAATTGAATAAGCAGCACAGCGTTAGAATGTACAGGGGACAAAGAGTATTTCACGAAAAATTTAGTTTTCAAAAGCTATTGTCCGATGTATAATAGAATTTAGATAATAGAATCATTTTTTTGATTTTATTGTAGTGATGTAAGAGGGTGATATTTTTGAGTACGACAGAGCAGACACACCAAAAACTGATGCATCAGTTGGATTTAGAGCGTCTGAAATCGCTCCGCTATATGGACGATGATTTCATGACTGTC
>JAMPGV010000051.1 GCA_023663735.1 Muribaculum sp.
TATACAATCTGCACAATTCGGATTCCCCAAAATGTCGTTTCGCAAACGTCTAAAAGAGTCCATATAAAGAGGAGAAAACAGTGAATTTTCGTGTGAAATGCGCCTTGAAAACCATAATCGGGAAGCTCCCGGGAAGCGACCGGCTGGATTATCTGGCGCAGAAATATTTGAGCAGATCCATGCCCCCCCGACCGCAATCTTTAGAGAAGAAGTACAAGCAGGCGGTCAGGTATCATGAGACTTATCGGAAATACGGAAGCACCGCGCCAGACAAGGCCGTGGTTTACGAGATCGGATGCGGCTGGCATCTGGCGATGGCGTTCGGATTCAGCACATTGGGCTATGGCAGAATCATCGCTCTCGACGTGTCGGAGCATGTAAAACCCGAAATTATTAATACGACGATCCGCTATATCGGCGAGACGCATCCGTCCGGTTTTGCGCCGCAATTTGTGGACAGGCAGAATCTGCGGGATGTCCTGAGAGACTCTTACCGGATCGAGCTGAAGGCGCCGTGTGATTCCGCCCGGACCGGGCTGGAGGATCGGTCGGTTGATTTTATTTACTCCCACAATGTGTTCGAGCATATACCGCCCGAGCTGCTTCCCGGGATTATGGCCGAATGCCGCAGGGTCTTAAAAGACGATGGGGTGGTTTCTTTTCTGATCGATTATTCGGATCATTATACGACCTTTGACAAGTCCATTACACCGTATCATTTCCTACGGTATGACGATAAAAAGTGGCAAAAATACAATCCGCCGCTCCACTATGTCAACCGTCTGCGGCACAGTGATTTTGTCCGTATATTCCGGCAGGCGGGGTTTGAAATTGTGGAGGAGACGCCCAGACGGCCGAAAAACTGGGAGGAGCTGGTGGAAAATTTCCCCTTTGCCGATTCTTTCCGGGAAAACTATACCATGGAGACGCTGAGTATCATTTCCGCAAGATTTGTCCTGAAAAAATCTGCAAGCGTTGAGGGGTGAGTAAAATCTTGCGGATTCGGATTGACAAACCGGGAAACAATTTGTATAATGGGTAATCATATATCAGAGAATGCGATGAAGGGAAGAAGTACCTTTGCCTACAGGCTGACAGAGAGTTGCCGGGTGGTGAGAGGCGCAAGAAGGGCATTGGGAAATACATCCCGGAGCAGCAAGACTGAAAGGAGACGAGTAGGTTTTGCCGGAAGGCACCGATATCAGCCAATGTATTAAAAATATGGGCGGCATTGAGAGATGGCTGCGGTATTGGAGATACTGATGGAGCCGCGGGGCGTGAGCCATGCGGGAAATAAGGTGGTAACACGAGCGCAAGCCCGTCCTTTAACAGGACGGGCTTTTTGATATCTCTCTGATATCTGCCCATCAAATCAAAAAGGAGAGAACGAATATGACGGTATTTGACGAATTAAAGGCCAGAGGGCTTCTGGCGCAGCTCACGGACGAAGCGGAGATCAAGGAACTGATCAACAACGGCAAGGCGGTATTTTATATCGGATTTGATCCCACCGCAGACAGTCTCCATGTGGGACATTTTATGGCGCTCTGCCTGATGAAACGGCTGCAGATGGCGGGTAATCGGCCCATTGCGCTGATCGGCGGCGGCACGGGGATGATCGGCGACCCCTCGGGCCGGACGGATATGCGGAATATGATGACCACGGAGACCATCGACCACAACTGCGAATGTTTTAAAAAGCAGATGAGCAAATTTATTGAGTTCGGTGAGGGAAAGGCCATGATGGTAAACAATGCGGACTGGCTGAGGGACTTGAATTACATCGAGTTCATCCGGGATATCGGTGCGCATTTTTCCGTCAACCGGATGCTCACCGCGGAGTGTTATAAGCAGCGCATGGAGAAGGGATTAAGTTTTCTGGAATTTAATTACATGATCATGCAGAGCTATGATTTTCTGTGCCTGTATGAGAGATACGGCTGCAATATGCAGTTCGGCGGCGACGATCAGTGGAGCAACATGTTAGGCGGCACGGAACTGATCCGCCGGAAGCTGGGCAAGGACGCGTATGCCATGACGATCACCCTGCTCTTAAATTCCGAGGGAAAGAAAATGGGCAAAACCCAGAAAGGCGCCGTGTGGCTCGATCCCGACAAGACTTCGCCCTTTGAATTCTACCAGTATTGGAGGAACGTGGGGGATGCGGACGTCCTCAAATGTATGCGTATGCTGACGTTTCTGCCCTTAGAGCAGATCGACGAGATGGCAGCCTGGGAGGGCAGTCGGCTCAATCAAGCCAAAGAAATTCTGGCCTATGAACTGACCAAGATGATCCACGGCGAGGAGGAAGCATCCAGAGCGCAGGAGAGCGCGCGCGCATTGTTTACGGGGGGGAACGCCGCGGAGATGCCCACTTATGAACTGTCTGAGGCCGATTTTCAGGACGGCAGAATCGATATCTTGGGCGTGCTTGCGGTCTCGGGACTCACGTCTTCCCGCTCGGAAGCCCGCCGGGCGGTAGAGCAGGGCGGCGTCACGGTGGACGGGGAGAAAGTCTCCGACGTCAAGGCCAGTTATGCCCCGGAACAGTTTGCCGGGGAAGGCATTGTGGTGAAGCGCGGCAAAAAGAATTTTAAACGCGTTATTTTCGGGTAAACCTGCATTCTTTCAAGACCTCCTGCGTATACATATAACAGTATCGACAGGAGGTTTTGCTATGGATTATTCGTCAAATCACACATACGATTTGTATTCCGACATACAGAGGCGAACGGGAGGCGAAATCTACATCGGGGTGCTGGGACCCGTGCGTACCGGCAAGTCCACTTTTATCAAGCGCTTTATGGATGAGATGGTACTGCCGAATATGGAGGATGAACACGCGCTGTCCAGAGCCATGGATGAACTGCCCCAGAGTGCGGGCGGGAAGACCATCACCACCACGGAGCCGAAATTTATCCCCAACGAGGCGGCTAAAATCAAATTGAACGGGGACGTGGAACTGCGGGTGCGGCTCATCGACTGCGTAGGGTACATGGTGGACGGCGCGGCGGGGCATCTGGAGGAAGATCAGGAGCGCATGGTGAAGACGCCCTGGTTCGAGGAGGAGATCCCTTTTACGCAGGCGGCGGAGATCGGAACGGATAAGGTGATGAACGATCACTCCACCATCGGCCTTGTGGTGACTACGGACGGCAGTTTCTCGGAGCTTCCCAGAAGCAGCTATATCGAGGCGGAGGAGAAGACCATAAACGCCCTGCAGCAGATACATAAACCGTTTCTGGTACTTTTAAACAGTCAGAGACCCCGTTCCGAGGAGACGAAACGGCTGGCTTCGGAGCTGGAGAACAAATACCGTGTGTCCGTCCTGCCGGTCAACTGCGAGCAGCTCAAAAAAGACGACATCAACGGGATTCTGGAGCATGTGCTGTATGAGTTCCCCGTGTCCGCCATAGAATTTTACATGCCCAAATGGGTGGAGATGCTGCCCGGGGACAATCGGATGAAGCAGGAACTCACTGAGCGCATCCGGGAACTCATGAAAGACTACGACCGCATCCGGGATGTGTTGGACCGCCCGATATCGCTGGAGAGCGAGTACGTCAAACGCTGCAAGACGGACGGCGTCCGGCTGGACAACGGCGTGATCCGCATCCAGCTGGATGTGGACGAATCCTATTATTATGAGATGCTCTCGGAGATGATCGGGGAGAACATACAGGACGAATACCAGCTTGTGGGCAAGCTGAGAGAGTTCTCCGCCATGCAGAAGGAGTACGCCAAGGTGTTGAACGCCGTCAAAACCGTGCGGGGTAAGGGGTATGGCGTGGTGACGCCGGAAAAAGAGGAAATCCGTCTGGAGAAGCCGGAGCTGATCCGCCATGGCAACAAATTCGGCGTCAAGATCAAGGCGGTCAGTCCGTCCATCCATATGATCCGAGCCAATATCGAGACGGAGATCGCGCCCATTGTGGGCAGCGAACAGCAGGCGGAAGATCTGGTGCGCTACATCAATCAAGCGGATATGGAAGAAGGCATCTGGGATACCAATATCTTTGGAAAAACCGTGGAACAGCTTGTAAATGACGGAATAACCACCAAAGTTTCCTCAATTGGCGAGGATAGCCAGCTGAAATTGCAAGATACCATGCAAAAAATCGTAAATGACTCCAACGGCGGCATGGTCTGCATCATCATTTAGGGAAACGCTTCAATCTCAGAGATCGGTTCCGAACGGTCAGGCGGCCGCGCGGGAGCAGGAGACACTTTCTTCTTTGCGTCCTGTTCTTGTGCGCCGCCTAATTTGCCGCTATTTGCCGCTATCATCTTTCCGAAGCGGCCAAGGCTGGCTCTGGAATGTCAGAGCGCCGCATAGTACGGGAACGCATAGCCGTACACGGTGATGCAGAGCGCGGCGATGATGGTCAGGACAAGCACGCCGCAGGCAACTGTCTGCAATCGGCCGGAGCGATCTGCCTTCTGTTTAGGAGATCCGTTGTCCCTGTGCGGGAACAGCCTCCGGCAGCCGCACAGCACCTTGTCCACGCCTCGGACGCAGTAGAAGCACATCGGAATCAGCGTGGGCATCAGATAGCGTCCCTGCGGCTGATAGTCCGTGCCATAGGAATAGATCATGCTCAGGATACAGGGAATCAGAATGCACATCATCATATTGGCATGGAAAAAGAGCCTAAGCGCCGGGCGTGCGTGCGCGCTGCGCCGCTTGCTCCTGCGGGAAAACGGGGCGGCCGGGATAAGATTTCCGCAGATTCCCACCGCAAACAGCAGTTTGTAGAAGCGGTAGATCCAGAGCGCCGTGGTGACAATCATAGGGCCGTACATACAGATAAAACTGTTGATGGAGAGAACCAGAAAATCCGATTGGAACAGCATGGTGGGAATCGTGTATCCGCGGGAGCGGTAGGTGATCCGCACGTCGGGATTCATGTTCTCGTTGCCGTAGAGCGCGCCGCAGAGATCTCTGGTGCGGAGTCCCAGAAAATCTCCGTCATAGAGGAGGTAGCTTCGGATGAACCACCAGCCGATCCCCAGCAGGACAAGCGCGCTGATAAACAAGCCCTTTCGGAGAAAAGGCTTCCAGTCCAGCCGCAGTTTCCCATTTTGGAGGGACAGGTAGTGGGCGGCAAAGAGCAGAATGCAGCTTAAGATAAATCCGTAGGCATTGTAGTAGGACAGGGCGCAGAGAATGATGCCGACGGACATGAGAACGCAGGACGGATACGCAAAATGGTTCTCCAGACAGCAGGTCAGCCCATAGAGCATAATGGCGGTGGACATCATACAGCAGGAATCCGTATTGATATAAGTGTGCAGGAAGATGCTCTGGGGCAGGAACATGGTGAGAAAACAGAAAAAATACCCGAGCCGCTTGTCCGCAAACCATTTCCGGCTAAGAAGCAGCACGAAGACGGCCATCACCAGCCCGAATACAAAATCCACCAGACGGGCAGAGTAAAAAAGAATATCCGGATTCTGTGTAAAAAGCCGTACAAACCGCATACAATACCCCTGTGCCATGTAGGGCAGAATCGGCTGGAACGCATAGGAAAAACCATACGAAGGAATCCGGATGGATTCGTCGTAGCCGTTGGGCAGGGTGCCGTGTCGGGCGATATACTGCGGAATCAGGTAACGGTTGAATTCGTCCGGCGGGTCGCCGAACGGCTGGCTGAACAGGAGGGACAGCCCGATGATGATATAGAGGGAAAAATATAAAATAATGACCGGAAGCTCCCGGTTTGTGAGATGAAAGGATCTTTTTTTCGTCATGTAATATAACTCCCGCGTTCAGTTCAGATTATTATAGCATATCTCTTTCCATAAAACAAATGAATTGCTTTTTGCAAGGGGATTTTGTATAATAAATATATTATATGTTCTTTAAGTTCCGGCTATGTTTTTTCTTAATTTTCCTTAATCTGTTCCGGCGTTTGTTTTGAGCATTTGTTTTGAGCATCTATTTTTAGCATTTCATTTGATGGAGGTGGCTATGGAGAAGAATCCGGTTTATGAAAAACTGACAGGCTGTGTGGCGGCGGTGCGCCAAAAGACGGATTTTGTGCCGCGCGTGGCCATTGTGCTGGGATCCGGTCTGGGCGACTTTGCGTCGCAGATCCGGGTGGAGACGGAGGTTCCCTATGAGGAGATTGCGGGATTCCCGGTATCCACGGTGCCGGGACATGCGGGCAGGCTGATCTTCGGGTCGTTAGAGGGCGTTCCCGTGGTGTGCATGAAAGGGAGAGTGCATTATTACGAGGGGTATGAGATCTCGGATGTAGTGCTTCCCGTGCGGATGATGAAGCTTCTGGGCGCAGAGGTTTTGTTTCTCACCAATGCGGCGGGAGGCGTGAATTCGTCCTTCCATGCGGGGGATCTGATGCTGATACGGGATCACATTTCCGTGTTTGCGCCCAATCCCTTGATCGGCGCCAATATCGGGGAGCTGGGAGCCAGATTCCCGGATATGAGCGCCGTCTACCGCACGCAGCTGCAACAGATCATCCGGGAGACAGCCAAGGATCACGGGATCTTTTTGCAGGAGGGGGTGTATGCCCAGCTCACGGGGCCTTCCTATGAGACGCCTGCGGAGATCCGGATGCTGCGCGCAATGGGCTGCGACGCGGTGGGCATGAGTACGGTGGTGGAGGCCATTGCGGCCAACCACTGCGGCCTGAAGGTGTGCGGGATTTCCTGCATCAGCAATCTGGCGGCGGGGATGGCGTCGTCTCCCCTGAATCACAAAGAGGTGCAGGAGGCGGCCGATCAGGCGGCTCCCAGATTTGCCAAATTGGTGACGGAGGCCGTAAAAAGAATATGACTTCATCAGAAATCAAGAATTTAATTGCAGCGGCGCTGGCGGCGCGTTCTTCGGCCTATGCCCCCTATTCCCGTTACACGGTGGGAGCGGCTCTGCTTGCGCGGGACGGCGCGGTGTATTGCGGCGGCAATATTGAGAACGCCTCCTACGGGGCAGCCAACTGTGCGGAGCGGACCGCTTTCTTCAAAGCGGTGAGCGAGGGAAAGACAGAGTTTCTGGCGATTGCGGTGGCCGGAGGCATGGTGGGACAGGAGCCGGCGGATTATGCGTACCCCTGCGGGATCTGCAGACAGGTGATGCAGGAGTTCTGCGGGGAAGATTTTCGGATTTATGTGGCCAAAAGTATAGAAGAATACAGGGAATATACGCTGTGCGAACTCTTGCCCTGTGGATTTGGAGGTGCTTCCATTCAATGAATATTCGACTGTATAACGCACGGATTCTCACGATGGAGAAAAACAAGCCCGTCTTTGCGGGCGAGGTGTGGGTGAAGAACGAAAGAATCGTCTATGTGGCCACGAAAGAGGAGCTGGAGGCGGACTGGAAGCCCTCGGTGGTACCCGGCATCAACTGGGATATCCAGATTGACTGCCATGACAATCTCTTGATGCCGGGCTTCAAGGACGCCCATACCCATTCGGCGATGACGTTTTTACGGTCCTACGCGGACGATATGCCATTGGATCGTTGGCTTCATGAGAAAGTCTTCCCCATGGAGGCCAAACTTTCCCCGGAGGATATCTATGCGCTAACCAAGCTGGCCGTGCTGGAATATTTGAGCGGCGGCATCACGGCGGTTTTTGACATGTATGTGAATCCGGAGGCCGTGGCGAGAGCCTGCATGGACATGGGGATGCGCTGCGTGCTGGTGCCGGGGTTAAACGATTTTGTGTCTTCTCCGGAACAGGTGGAAGAGGAATATATCCGCTGGAATCAGAAAAATTCCCTTGTCAGCTATCAGCTTGGATTTCATGCGGAGTATACCTGCTCCAAGGAGCTTTTGTGCAGGGTGGCGGATCTGGCGCACAGGCACCGCGCGCCGGTCTATACGCATCTGGCGGAGACCGAGCGGGAAGTGCAGGAGTGCAGGGAACGCCACGGCATGACGCCTGCGGTATTTCTGGATTCTCTCGGAATGTTTGAATTCGGCGGCGGCGGTTTCCACTGTGTGCATATGACGCCGCAGGACATGGATATTTTTAGGATGCGGCGGATGCACGTCATCACAAATCCCGCATCCAATCTCAAGCTGGCCAGCGGCATCGCGCCCATCGCGGAATATGAGAGGCGCAGGATTCCCGTCGCCATCGGAACGGACGGGCCGGCCAGCAATAATTGTCTGGACATGTTCCGGGAGATGTTTCTGGTGGCGGGACTGAGCAAGGTGCGGGAGTCGGACGCCGCAAGCCTCTCGGCAGAGCGGGTACTCCGCATGGCCACGGTACACGGGGCGAAGGCCATGCGTTTAAATCGGGCGGATACGCTCTCCAAAGGGAAATATGCGGATATGGTTCTGATCGATCTGCACCAGCCCAATATGCAGCCCGCCAATAATACCGTCGGCAATCTGGTTTACAGCGGCAGCAAGGCAAATGTGCGCATGACCATGATCAATGGCCGGATTCTTTATAAGGACGGGGCGTTCAATACCGGGGAGGAACCGGAACGTATTTATGAACGGTGCAATGCTATTTTGCACAGGATGTTGTCGAAATAGGGGACAGAGCCGGAACCGCGCTTCCGGCCTGCGGGTTTTGCGCTGCGCCAAAGCCCGAGCCGAAGGCTGCCCTTAAAATACAGTCGCAGCACGGAGGATAAAAATGCTGGAGAAACTATTTAAACTCAAAGAGAACGGCACCAATGCCAAGACGGAGATCATAGCCGGACTCACAACGTTCATGACCATGGCGTATATCATCGCCCTGAATCCCAATCTGCTGACCGGATTCGGCGCGGAGGGAGCGGATCTGTGGAACGGCGTGTTTCTGGCTACCTGTATCGCTTCCGCGGTGGGTATGTTTGTGATGGCATTCGCGGCCAACAAGCCCTTCGCCATGGCTCCGGGCATGGGTCTTAACAGCTTTTTTGCGCTGGTGGCGGCCAATATCGCGGCGTTGACGGGGATGACCTATGTGGCGTCTTTTCAGGCGGCGCTGTGCATCATTCTCATCGAGGGACTGGTGTTCCTTGTCTTGTCGCTGTTAAACGTGCGGGAGAAGATTGTGGAAGCCATTCCGCTGGGCGTCCGTCTGGGAATCGCCCCGGCCATCGGTCTGATGCTGATGAACATCGGCTTCGGTTCCAATGCGGGCATCTATTCCGAAACGGGCGGCCCGTTCTATGCCATGGGTGATTTCTTCGGGGCATTGACGCCCAGCATTGCCAAGACCAACATGGGTTCCGGTTATGCAGGCATGGTACTCACGGTGGCGACCATGTTTATCGGGCTGTTTATCATCGTGATTCTCGCCCAGAGAGGCATGAAAGCGGCCGTGATCATCGGGATGCTGGCGGCCAGCGTCGTGTATTGGGCGGGGGAGGCGCTCTTTCTCGGCGTCAATCCTTTCGAGAGTCTGGCCGGAGCTTCGTTCCTGCCGCCTTTTGCGGATATGGCTGCGACCACTCTGTTCAAATTCAATTTTGCGGGATTTGCGCGGATCGGATGGTTTACCGTCATCACATTGATCGTCACTTTCTGTATCATCGACATGTTCGATACCATCGGAACGCTGGTGGGTACGGCAAGCCGTGCGGGAATGCTGGATAAAAACGGGAAAATGCCCCGTATGAAGCAGGCGCTGATGGCTGATGCGGTAGGCACTGTGGTGGGAGCCGCGACCGGAACCTCCACCGTGACGACGTTCATCGAGTCTGCGTCCGGCGTTGAGGCGGGCGGACGCACGGGTTTGACGGCGTTGACCACCGGTATTTTATTTCTGGCTTGTACGTTTCTTGCCCCTATCGCTGCGATCATTCCTGCGGCCGCCACTTCTTCGGCGCTGATTTATGTGGGCGTGCTGATGATCACCGGGCTGAAGAATATTGATTTCAACGATATCTGCCAGTCCGTTCCCGTGGCGCTTATGCTGATTGCCATGCCGGTATCCGGTTCCATCGGACACGCTATCGGCATCGGCCTGATCGCTTATACGGTTATCAAACTGTTCACCGGAAAGGGGAAGGACGTGTCGGCGCTCACCTATGTCCTCTCGGCAATTTTCCTCGTAAAATTTTTCCTTGTCGCCTGACGGAGGCAATGGGAGGAAACCATGGAGTATCTGGTATTTTTGGTGGCGCTGATCCTTTTCGTGGCCGCAATCTTTGTGCGGGAAGCCGTACAGGCCGGAAAACGGCGGCAAAACTTCATACAGGCGCTCTACGACGGGTTCGGTATGCCGCCGGAGAGGAAATATACGCCGGAGAACAGCGCGCATATTCCGGGCTATTATCACAGGCATCCGGAGGCAGGGCAGTTAGACGAGATCACATGGAATGATCTGAATATGGATGAGATTTTCCGGCGGATGAATTATACGCACTCCGCAACGGGGGAGGAATACCTGTATTATCTGCTGCACAGCGCGGGGCAAAGCAGGGAGGCTCTTGCGCGGTTCGAGGAAGCGGCGGCGTGGTTTGGCGCCCATAACGATGAGCGGGTGCAGGTGCAGGCCTGCATGAGCGGGCTGGGTTATACCGGAAAATATTCTCTTTATGATTATATTGAGAATCTGGATTATCTGGGAGAGCGCAGCAACGCCAAGCATTACCTGTTGAACGGACTTTTTATTCCGCTGATTTTGCTTGCGCCGTTTCGGCTGACGCTGTCGCTCTTGGGAATCGCGGTGCTGGGCGTCTGGCAGATCGTCAGCTATTTCAAGGACAAGCGGGAGATTGAGCCGTATATTACCAGCTTTGCCTATGTGATGCGGCTGATCGTGGTCTGTGAGAAGCTCTGCGGGATGAAGCTGTCCGTCTGCGGGGACGCGTTTGAACGGATGCGGGAGTGCATCCGGGAGATGAAGGGCATCCGGAGAGGGTCGTTTTGGGTGTTCACCGCCAGCGACAGCAGGACGTCCGGCAATCCGCTGGAGCTGATCATGGATTATCTGCGCATGGTATTCCATGTGGATCTGATGATTTTTAACAAAATGCTGCGGCAGCTGCGGCTGCACCTTGCGGAGGCGGATGAGCTGATCACTCTGGCGGGGTATCTGGAATCCGCCGTCTCGGTGAGCGCATTCAGGGCTTCTCTGGCGGAGGGCTGGTGCGTGCCTGAGTTTGCAGAGGAGGCGCAGGGCGGGAGAAGCCTGTCTTTTGTGATGGAGCAGGGGTATCATCCGCTGCTGGCGCACCCGGTAAAGAACAGCATCCGGGCGTGGCGGGGCGTCCTGCTCACCGGCTCCAACGCATCGGGCAAGTCCACGTTTTTAAAGACGGCTGCGGTCAATGCGATTCTGGCGCAGACCGTCCACACCTGCACGGCCGCGGCTTACCGCGCGCCGCTTTATGCGGTCTATTCTTCCATGGCGCTTCGGGACGACATCCAGAGCGGCGAGAGCTATTATATTGTGGAAATCAAAGCCTTAAAGCGGATTTTGGACGCGGCCGCGGGGGAGAGAGCGGTGCTGTGTTTCGTGGACGAGGTACTCCGCGGCACCAACACGGTGGAGCGGATCGCCGCCTCCACGCAGATTTTAAAGAGTCTTGCCGGCGGGAAAGTTTTGTGTTTTGCCGCCACCCATGATATCGAATTGACGGAACTTTTAAAGGATTTCTATGACAATTATCATTTTGAGGAGGAGATCCGGGAGGGCGATATCTCGTTTGCGTACAGGCTGCTGCCGGGGAAAGCCGCTTCCCGCAACGCCATCCGGCTGCTGGAGATCATGGGATATGCGCCGGAAGTCACCGAGCGGGCCTTCGAGAGCGCGAGGCGGTTTCTGGAGAGCGGCGTCTGGCAGACTTGACGGTTTGGGACAAAAGTTTTATACTGATAGCGTATTGGAAATGAGCGTATTGGAAAGTTTTAAGTGGGATGGAGGATTGCTATGGGATTCATAAATGGTTTTGTGTCGTATCTGTTATTGCTTCTGATCTTTGCAGCCGTGGGCGGCGTGGCGGTTTTTCTGGGAATCACCCTGCGCAGAAACGCCAATGCGAAAGCTGAGAAGACTCAGGAACAGACGGCGGAATAGATCATGACCGGAAGTGGAGAGGGAAACCGATGAGCCGTTTTCGCGCTGTGCTATGGGATGTGGACGGCACGCTGCTGGATTTTGTCTATTCGCAGCGCCATGCCGTCGTCAAATGTTTTCAGGAGATCGGCCGGGACGTGACGGAGGAGATGCTCGAACGGTATCGGGAGATCAACGACGGGTATTGGAAACGGCTGGAGTTGGGAGAGGTTACGAAGAGTCAGCTCCTCTCGGGGCGTTTTGCCGATTTGTTTGCGGAATACGGCATCACGGAGGTGGATGCGGAAGCTTTCTCCGGACGGTATCAGACCGCGCTGGGAAATATATACCGCTATATGGAGAATGCGCGGGAAGTCTGCGAATCGCTTAGGGGAAAGGTGCGCCAATATGTGATTACCAACGGCGTCACCGCCACGCAGGAGAGCAAGCTCAAGCTCTCCGGCTTGTATGAACTGATGGACGGCGTGTTTATCTCGGAACAGATCGGAACTCCCAAACCGCAGGCGGCCTTTTTTGATTATTGTATGAACGCGATCAAAGAGTCGGAAGGCGCGGTGGACAAGCGGACTCTTTTGATCGTGGGAGATTCTCTCACCAGCGATATCAAGGGCGGCGTCCTGTATGGGATTCCCGTGTGCTGGTACCGTCCGGAGCGGATTCTGGAGACCCATCCGGAGCTTCTCGGCGACTATGAGAAATATCGTCCGGACTATGAGATCAGCCGTCTGGAGGACGTATATCAAATTCTGGGGATTTGATCGGATTTGAGAGGGATGCAGAAGGTGGCCAGATCAGAGGGACAGAAACTCAAAATTTTATATATTCTGCGGATGTTGGAGGAACACACCGACGAACAGCACCCCATGTCCACGGCGGAGATCATCAGGCGGCTGGCGGCGGAGGGGATTTCCTGTGAGCGCAAGACGATCTACAGCGATATCGCCGGACTGATCGACTTCGGCTATGATATCATACAAGTGTCCAACCGCAGGGGCGGGGGCTATTATATGGCCGGCAGGGACTTTGAGCTGGCGGAGTTGAAGCTTTTGGTGGACGTGGTGCAGTCATCCCGGTTTATCACGACCAAAAAGTCCAGAGAACTGATCCGGAAGCTGGAGCGGATGGCCGGAAAGTACGACGCGGGCAAGCTGCAGCGGCAGGTCTATGTGGCCGGACGCATCAAGACGGAGAACGAGAGCATTTATTACAATATCGACGATATCCACAGAGCCATTCAGGAGGATCGGAAAATCTCTTTCACCTACATGGAATGGAATCTGAAGAAACAGCTGGTTCCCCGGGGAGAGCGGCGCTGCGTCAGCCCGTGGGCATTGATCTGGCGGGACGAAAATTATTATCTGGCGGCCTACGACGCGGAGGGCGGCATACTGAAACATTACCGGGTGGACAAGATGGGAAGCGTGGAAGTGGAAGACGCGCGGCGCGAGGGGCTGGAACAGTTTGCGCAGGTGGATTTGGCCGCCTACACCAACCGCACCTTCGGAATGTTCGGGGGCGAGGAGGAGACGGTGACGCTCAGCTTTCCCGACCGTCTGGCGGGGGTCGTGCTGGATCGCTTCGGCAGGGAGGCAGATCTGCGTCCCACGGAGAACGGGAGGTTTCAGATCCGGGCGAAAGTCGCGGTCAGCGGCCAGTTTTTCGGATGGCTTGCGGGCATCGGACCGGAGGCGGGCATCGAGGCTCCGGCGCGGACGAAGGAACAGTACCGCCAGTGGATTGAGGAGATTCAAAAGTCGGGATGACAACAGCATCTAAATACCGGCGTTCGCAGGAGCCTGCTTATGAAGATACAATCCGCACAATTCGGATTGCTTAAATTGGAGTTTTTCAAATGCCTAGAAGAATAAAACAGAAAAGAGGATAAGGAATCATGCGGATCATACCGGCAAAACGGATGGAGGCTCTGGAGGAGGGCATTTTTCAGGTATTAAACGAAAAGAAACAAGAGGTGGAGGCGCAGGGCGGCAAGGTCTACAATTTCTCGGTGGGAACCCCCGATTTTCAGCCGGCCAAGCACATTATGGACGCGGTCTGCGAGGCGGCTTCCAAGCCGGAGAATTATAAATATGCGCTGTGCGACCTGCCGGAATTGACCGATGCAGTCATAAAGAGATACAAAACACGCTACGGTGTGGAGCTTTCCCCTTCGGAGATTATGAGCGTATACGGCTCACAGGAAGGGATCGCCCACATCGGGCTGAGCCTGATCAACGAGGGGGACGTGGTGCTGGTACCCGATCCCGGCTATCCGATTTTTGCCATAGGGCCGGCGCTGGCGGGAGCAGAGCTTGTGACGTATGAACTCTGTGCGGAGAATGACTATCTGCCCGATTTGGATCAAATCGGAGTCGCATACGGCAGAGGGGCGGCGTCGGGCAGGAGAGCGAAACTCATGATCGTGTCCTATCCCTTGAATCCCGTGTGCAGGACGGCTCCGGATTCCTTTTATGAGAAGCTGATTCCGTGGGCGGCGGAAAACGAGATTTTGATCGTCCATGACAATGCCTACTCGGATATCATCTATGACGGCAAAGTGGGACGTTCGATTCTGTCTTTTGACGGAGCCAAAGAGGTGGCGGTGGAATTTTATTCCCTGTCCAAATCGTTTAATTACACCGGAGCAAGAATGGGATTTCTGGCCGGCAACAGGGAAGTGGTGCAGAATTTCAAAAAACTGCGCTCCCAGATCGACTATGGCACATTCCTGCCCGTGCAGTACGGGGCGATCGCCGCGCTCACCGGTCCGGACGATCAGGTGAAGGCACAGTGCGCGGAATATGAAGAGCGCAGGAACGCGCTCTGCGACGGGTTTACCGCGCTGGGATGGCCGTTTGAGCGGAGCGGCGGCACCATGTTCGCATGGGCGAAGATTCCGGAGCGTTTCGGGGAAGACGATGTGGCGTTTGTCACGGAACTTCTGGAGCAATCCGGCGTACTCTGTACACCGGGGAGCAGTTTCGGCGAGCTGGGCAAGGGACATGTGCGGTTTGCGCTGGTGCTTCCGGTGGAAACCATCCGCGAGGCATTGCAGGAAGTGCAGAAGAGCGGCATTTTACAATAGTTTTGCAATAGTCAAGTAAATATTCCGAAAAAGGTGTCTAAATCGAGGACGCCTTTTTTGTTACTTTTTTTATGTGCGCCGCCGTTGACAAGGGCGGAATATTTTTCTATACTGATAGATACGTGGCACAATATCTAGTTGCGTGCGACAATGATATACAACATATTGCATTCCGCGGTGCTTTGTTCGGTGAACCTCATTGACAAGAAGTTCGACGAGGAATTTGTCAGGGAAATATCACAAGAAGTCCGATGAAGAGGTTTGACGAGAGGCTTGACAAAAAGTTTGACAGAGAAAGAAGGAAATCACATGAGCAGTAATTTTGGCCAGACTACCACATCCAACGTCAATTTCGGGGAGGAATACAAACCGGATCAGACGGTTTTCGTCATCAAGAAGGACGGCAGCAAAGAGGCGTTCAATGTCCAGAAGGTGATTAACGCCGTGGGAAAAAGCGCATACAGGGCGCTTACCCGGTTTACGGAGGAGGAAGAGCGCAGCATCTGCCAGTTTGTGGTGGACAAGGTCAACGAGCTGGGCGTGACGGAACTTCCCATCCCCATTATGCACAATATCGTGGAGAGCGCGCTGGAACAGGTGAAACCCGTGGTGGCCAAGAGCTACCGCGATTACCGCAATTATAAACAGGACTTTGTCCGTATGCTGGACGACGTTTACAAAAAGAGCCAGTCGATCATGTATATCGGGGACAAGGAGAACGCCAATACGGACTCCGCGCTGGTGTCCACCAAGAGAAGCCTGATTTTCAACCAGTTAAACAAGGAGCTGTATCAGAAATTTTTCCTGACCACGGAGGAGATTCAGGCGTGCCGCGACGGCTATATCTATGTGCATGACATGTCCGCCAGAAGGGACACCATGAACTGCTGTCTCTTCGACGTACAGAGCGTACTCACGGGCGGTTTTGAGATGGGCAATATCTGGTACAATGAGCCGAAGACGCTGGATGTGGCCTTCGACGTGATCGGCGACATTGTACTCAGCGCGGCCAGCCAGCAGTACGGCGGCTTTACCGTTCCCAGCGTGGATCTGATTCTGGAGCCTTATGCGGAAAAGTCGTACAAACGCAATATCGAAAAGTACCAAAAACTCGGAATCGACGAGGACACCGCACAGGCGGAGAGCTATGCGGACGTGATCAAGGAGTTTGAACAGGGATTTCAGGGATGGGAGTATAAATTCAACACCGTGGCTTCCAGCCGGGGCGATTATCCGTTCATCACGGTGACGGCCGGGACGGGAACGGGGCGGTTTGCCAAGCTCGCCACTATCACCATGCTGAATGTGCGCAGGAGAGGGCAGGGCAAGAAGGATCACAAGAAGCCGGTGCTGTTCCCCAAGATCGTATTTTTATATGACGAGAATCTCCACGGACCAGGAAAAGAGCTGGAGGATGTGTTCGAGGCGGGCGTGGAGTGTTCCGCCAAGACCATGTATCCCGACTGGCTCAGCCTCACCGGAAAGGGCTATGTAGCCAGCATGTACAAGCAGTACGGAAGAATCGTGTCCCCCATGGGCTGCCGTGCATTCCTCTCTCCCTGGTATGAGAGAGGCGGTATGCATCCCGCGGACGACAAGGATCTGCCCGTGTTTGTGGGACGGTTTAACATCGGCGCCGTATCGCTCCATCTGCCCATGATTCTGGCCAAGGCGCGCAAGGAGAGCAGGGATTTTTACGAGGTGCTGGACTATTACCTAAATCTGATCCGGCAGCTGCATATCCGCACCTATGCCTATCTGGGCGAGATGCGCGCTTCCACCAATCCGCTGGCCTACTGCGAGGGCGGATTTCTGGGCGGCCGTCTGAAACTCTCGGACAAGATCAAGCCGCTGTTAAAGTCTGCCACCGCAAGTTTCGGCATCACGGCGTTGAACGAGCTGCAGGAGCTTTATAACGGCAAATCCCTTGTGGAGGACGGCGCTTTTGCGGTGGAAGTAATGGAGCATATCAATCAGAAAATTGCGGAGTTTAAGGAGGCGGACGGCAATCTTTATGCCATCTACGGCACACCCGCCGAGAACCTCTGCGGCCTTCAAGTGAAGCAGTTCCGCAAAAAATACGGCATTGTGGAGGGTGTTTCCGACCGGGAATATGTGTCCAACAGTTTCCACTGTCATGTGACGGAGGATATTACCCCCATTGAAAAACAGGATCTGGAGGATCGTTTCTGGGATCTGTCGAACGGCGGAAAGATTCAGTATGTGAAATATCCCATAGATTACAATACGGAAGCGATCAAGACGCTGATCCGCAGAGCCATGGATATGGGATTTTATGAGGGGGTCAATCTCTCTCTGGCCTATTGCGACGACTGCGGCCATCAGGAGCTGGAGATGGACGTATGCCCGAAATGCGGCAGCCGTAATCTGACGAAAATTGACCGGATGAACGGCTATCTTTCCTACTCACGCGTCCACGGCGACACGCGCTTAAACGACGCAAAGATGGCGGAGATTGCCGAGCGCAAGAGTATGTAGGTCTGACGGCGGAGGCCGGACGAACCCCGGGAACGGGGATTATCATGACAAGGAAAGCGGTTGAATGAGATATCATAACATTACAAAGGATGATATGTTGAACGGGGACGGCCTGCGGGTGGTACTCTGGGTTGCGGGCTGCAATCATTGCTGTAAGGAATGCCAGAATCCTGTCACATGGGATCCGGACGGCGGCCTGCTCTTTGACGCAGCCGCCAAGGAAGAGATTTTTACACAACTGGATAAGCCCTATATCGCGGGCATCACGTTCTCGGGCGGAGATCCCCTGCATCCGGCCAATCGGCTGGACGTGCGCAATTTGATGTCGGAGATCAAGGCCAAATATCCGGATAAGACCGTTTGGCTCTACACCGGCGATTCTTGGGAAAACATCCTCTATTACCCTATGATGCAGTATGTGGATGTGGTGGTGGACGGAGAGTTCCATGTGCAGGAGAAGGATGTGAAACTGCTCTGGAAGGGAAGCCGCAACCAGCGGGTCATCGACGTCAAGAGAACCTTGAAACAGGTGGATCCCAAACTGCCCGTGCTGCACTGTCCGGACTATGCCAATCCCAAGGACGCTCCCGCGCCAAAGCCTGCGGCAAGCGCGCCTGTTACCTCCTGCATCCTCTGAGGCGGGAAACTGCTTGATCGGAGCGTCATAGGACGCCAGACCGGCGAAAAATGCGCCGCTTGGGACAGACGGATAGAAGGGCAGGATTGCCGGATTGGAAGGAGAAGGAATCATGCAAAGAATTGCACAGTTTTTGAAAGTGAGCGAGGAGCAGTTTGTCAATGCCATGCGGGAGGAGTTCCCGGAGTACAGCGTGGAGGACATCCGGCAGATGTATGAGGATATCAAGCTTCCCAAACGAGCGACCAGAGGGAGCGCAGGGTATGATTTCTATGCACCCTTTGCATTTTCCCTGCCGCCCGGAGCCACCATCAAAATTCCCACGGGAGTCCGCGCCAAAATGGAGGAGGAATGGGTACTCCAGCTGTATCCCAGAAGCGGTCTGGGCTTTAAATACCGTCTGCAGATGAACAACACAGTGGGCATTATCGACAGCGATTACTTTGACTCCGACAATGAGGGGCATATTTTTGTGAAACTCACCAATGATTCCAACGAGGGCAGAACCGTGGAGGTGAACGCCGGAACCGGAGTCGTGCAGGGACTCTTTTTGCAATACGGCATTACGGCGGACGACGAGGCGGACGGCATCAGAAACGGGGGCTTCGGAAGCACCACCACGGCGTAATTTACGGAAACGTCATTTTCTAAAAGCGTCATTTCGCGGAAGCGTTCTTCCGCATAATATTTTCCTTTCGGGCGATACTACAAAAAAGAAACTGCCCGGGAGGAAATTTTTTATGGAAAAAATATCAAAGGATCTGCAAGCCAACCGAACTTATATGGATCAGATGCTGGGGGTGGAACACAATTTCGACGTGGTACACCGAACCATGTCGATCGGCGGCAGAAGCGCCTGCATGTATCTGATAGACGGCTTCTGCAAGGATGATTTGATCCAGAAAATTCTGCAATATTTTATGGATATGAAACCGGAAGACATGCCGAAGGATGCGGAAACCTTGGTGGAACAGTATATCCCCCATGTGGAAGTGGAGGTGGAGGAGCGGTTTGACAAGCTGACGGTATCGCTCCTCTCGGGGATGTTTGTCTTTTTCGTGGACGGATATGACAAAGCGGTTCTGATCGACTCCAGAACCTACCCTTCCCGCGGCGTGGAAGAGCCGGAGAAGGACAAGGTGCTTCGCGGCTCCAAGGACGGATTCGTGGAGACCGTGGTGTTCAATACCGCCTTGATCCGGCGAAGGATCCGGAGTGAGAAACTGCGGATGGAGATGCTGAACGCGGGGGCGTGTTCCCACACGGACATCGTCCTCTGTTACATGGACGACCGGGTGGACAGAGATTTTCTGGTGGAACTCCGCGAGAAAATAAACGGTATACAGGTGGAGTCGCTCACCATGAATCAGGAGAGTCTGGCAGAGTGCATCTATCAGAGAAAATGGTTTAATCCGTTTCCAAAGTTTAAGTATACGGAGCGGCCGGACGCCGCTGCGGCGCAGGTGCTGGAGGGCAATATCGTGGTGCTGGTGGACAATTCACCCTCGGCCATGATTATTCCCACCACGATCTTCGATGTGGTGGACGAGGCGGACGACTATTATTTTCCGCCGGTCACGGGGACTTACCTGCGCCTCACCCGCTTCCTGATCGCTATTTTGACCTATATCATGACGCCCACCTTCCTGCTCTTAATGAATCATCCACAGTACATTCCCGAGGGATTTGAATTTATCATGCTGCAGGAGGCGCCGAACATTCCGCTGCTGTGGCAGTTTTTGATTCTGGAGCTGGCGATCGACGGCTTGAAGCTGGCCGCCGTCAACACGCCCAATATGCTGAGTACCCCGCTGAGCGTCATGGCGGCGCTGGTGCTGGGCGAGTTCTCGGTCAACAGCGGGTGGTTCTCCTCGGAAGTCATGCTCTATATGGCCTTTGTGGCGATTGCCAACTACACGCAGGCCAACTATGAGCTGGGCTATGCGCTGAAATTTATGCGCATTCTGAACCTGATTCTGACGGCGCTCTTCGGCGTCTGGGGATATCTTGCGGCGATCCTTGCCGCCGTGCTGGCTGTGGTGTGCAACAAAACGGTGTCCCACAGAAGTTACGCTTATCCGCTCGTTCCCTTTCACCCCGGCAAATTGGCCGATCGGCTGATCCGCAGAAGGATTCCCGGCGCGGCGAAGAATCGGAAATAATCCGCACCAATCACGCGGATTCTCATACTATGATATTAACCAAATTATAAAAGTATGAGAGGAAGTATCATGCAGGATTTCAAAATTGACGAGCATTGCGAGCAGTTTCCTGTGGCGATGGCCTATGTGCCTTGGCAGCGCTTTGACAACATGTACGAAGATCTGGAAAAAGCCTATTGTATCGGCACGATTTTTCCGGAGTTAAATAAGCCTTTCACGGGAAGGAGATGCGTATCATGAACAACAAAGAGCAGATGCTGAGAGACATCGGGGTTTTGGATTTCACTTTGGTGGAGCTGTCGCTCTATCTGGACACTCATCCCACGGACCGCAACGCGATGGAGTATTTCAATTATTACAACCGCATTAAGACACAGATGGAGAAGGAATTCTCCAGAACCTACTATCCCCTGAAACTGGATCTGGCGGAGAGCAATCAGGAATGGAGATGGGGCGCGGCGCCGCTGCCTTGGGAAGGAGTGTGTGGATAATGTGGAGTTATGAAAAAAGATTACAGTTCCCCGTAAACATTAAAGAACCCAACGCAAATCTGGCGCAGGTAATTATCTCCCAGTTCGGAGGCCCCGACGGAGAGCTGGCCGCCAGTATGCGCTATCTGTCCCAGCGTTATTCCATGCCCTATAAAGAGGTGGCCGGGCTGCTCACGGACATCGGAACCGAGGAGCTTGCCCATCTGGAGATGATCGGCGCTATCGTGCATCAGCTGACCAGAAATCTCTCCATGGAAGAGATCGAAAAGAGCGGTTTTGACAAGTATTATGTGGACCACACCATCGGCATATGGCCGCAGGCCGCGGGCGGGATCCCGTTCAACGCCTGTGAGTTTCAGGTCAAGGGAGATATCATCACGGATTTGATGGAGGATATGGCGGCAGAGCAGAAGGCCAGAAGCACCTACGACAACATTCTGCGTCTGGTGAAAGATCCCGACGTATGCGCTCCCATCAAGTTCCTGCGGGAGCGGGAGATCGTGCATTTCCAGCGGTTCGGTGAAGCAAACAGGGAAGATTGTAGTATTCAACAAATCTTTGCCAGTTTTTGCCTTGCGTGCGTAGTAAGTATATAGAGGGGGAATTTACGCTTATCACACTGTTATAGTGTACTTGCCGCTTCTCATAAAATTAAGGGAAAACGTCAAAGGGAGAAAGTTTATGCAAAGAACAGACAACTCTCCTATACCCGATGAGCAGATACAAATGGAAAGACTTTCCATAGATAAAATGAGGCTGACAGTAACCAACATCTACCCCGCCTTTCAAAAAAAATCAGAGCAGGAAGTCCGACAGGAAATCGGAGCAAGGCTATATCAGATTTTTAAGAAATATGCGTAAGATACTTGCAAAACAACCGCATAAACGGTATGATCTGTTTTGTGGATATGCGTCTTACGTTTTGGGAGGTAGATACTAAATGTACGACGCATTATATGACGCATTGTATGCAAGACAGTCAATCGAAAAAAAGGACAGCATATCCGTAGAAAGCCAGCTTGAATATTGCAGATATGAAACCCACGGGGAAGCCTGTATTGAATATACGGACAGAGGTTTTTCGGGCAAGGACACCAACAGACCTGGCTTTGAAAAAATGATGAATGATATTCGCACAGGCAAAATAAAGCGTGTCATTGTCTATAAACTTGACCGTATCAGCCGTTCTATTCTGGACTTTGCGAACATGATGGAAATATTCCAAAAATACCATGTTGAGTTTGTTTCTTCCACGGAAAAGTTTGATACATCTACGCCAATCGGCAGGGCAATGTTGAATATCTGTATCGTGTTCGCCCAACTGGAACGGGAAACGATACAGAAACGTGTAACGGACGCTTATTATGCAAGGTGCAAGCGTGGTTTTTACATGGGTGGGCGTGTTCCCTATGGCTACCGTCTGCGGGAGACGGTCATTGATAATATTCGTACTTCCATGTATGAGGAAGTTCCGGAGGAAAGCGAACAGCTAAAGCTGATTTATTCCATGTATGCAGATACGGACAATTCCCTCGGAGATATTGTGCGGTACTTGAATGAACACCAAATAAAAAATCTGCGTGGTGCAAACTGGAATACCGCCCGTATCAGCGAAATGCTCCGCAATCCTGTGTATGTGGAAGCTGACATTGATGTGTACCAGTTTTTTCAAAGTCAAGGTGCAAATATCTATAATCCTGCAAGCGACTTTACGGGGTACAATGCCTGTTATCTTTACAAGGGTACGGTTTCCACCACAAGAAAACAATGTGACTTATCAGACAAAGAAATTGTCCTTGCGCCGCATAAGGGGTTTATCCCCTCTAAAACGTGGCTTGCCTGCCGTGTACGGTGTCTGAATAACAGACAGTCAACAAAGACCTGTAAACCGAAAAATTCATGGCTTGTAGGCAAGGTAAAATGCGGCAACTGCGGTTATGCTCTGACAATCCGCAAGGCAAAGACAAAATGGGGGCGGTACTTCGTATGCAGCCAGTCGGGAAATCACGGGAACTGTAAAGGGGCAGGCTGTACCGTTTATGCAGACGTTTTGGAAAAATATATGTTTAGGGCGATCAAAGAAAGGCTGTCGGAGTTTACAGCTCTCGAAGAGACAGCTTTCGGAGAAGGAATGGTTGCCTGTGTGGCTGACACTGGAGAAAACGGAAGAAAAGCATTCCGACAAGGGAATATAACTAAAAAAATTCGTCTGACACAGATTGAAGAAGAAATTGACGAACTTCTCTCCAAAGTTTCCGGGGCAAGCGGTGTTCTGATGAAGTACATAGATGAAAAGGTATCAGAGTTAGACACAGAACGGAAAGCCTTACAGGAAGAAATCGTTACCGCCAATGTCACGGACACAGAGGGCAAGCTAAAGCAGATAACCAACCATGTCAACACATGGGAAACGCTCTCTCCCCCGGATAGGCAGGCGGTAGTTGATACGCTAATCAAAGTCATTCGGATTGCAGACGGCAACATTGAAATCACTTGGAACATTTAACAATCAACCATGTGTACAGACCGCACATGGTATTGATGCCATTCGGCGGTTGATTGTCTTGAATATGGACATATTTTATCATGAAAGATTGAAGCACACAATTTGAGGTCAAAGATAATTTAATAAAAATCTGTTGATAAACCAATACTAAATACCGTATAATAAAAATAGATGCTACGCATCATTAAAAATTGAAAAGGAAGTGATACTATGGCACCTGTAGCACAAGCAATAAACAATAACGAAATTCTAAAAACGGAATATTCTGAAAAAGCAGCCATAGGCGCATTGTATGACGAACTCTCCAAAGGCATTGACAGCATGAAAAAGGGCGATGTCTATACGATTGATGAAGCATGGGAGGAAATTGACAAAATATAAAGATTATGGACAAACCAAAGAAATATAAAATTGTTATTTCCAAGGACGCTCTCTTGGATATTAAGTCAACAAAAAAGTATATTCTTGATACGTTCAAGTATCGTGAGTATGCCGAGAATTTTTCAAAGAAGATTAAGAAGGCGATAAAGGAACTGGATTCCTTTCCAAAAGGCTATGAAGCAACAGGATATG
>JAMPGV010000052.1 GCA_023663735.1 Muribaculum sp.
GAGCGAAAGCGTGTCTGCGTTGAATGTGCAATTTGCACAATGACACTTTCCGAAGCGAGCGTTTTGCAAACGCCTGGAAATAACGAAAACAGAAAGGAGAATGCGGCGGTGCGGTACCTTGGTAAAAAATTAATCACTCTCATTATGACATTGTTTCTGGTATCTGTTGCCGCATTTCTTGCCTTTCAGATCATACCGGGGGACGTGGTGCGTTCGATTCTGGGGACGGAAGCCACGCCGGAGAGGGAGGCGCAGCTTCGGGAGGAGCTGGGATTGAACGATCCGCCCGTGGTGCGTTATGTCAACTGGATGTCGGGGGTGCTGCGGGGCGATTTGGGACATAGTTACCGCTATTCCAAATCCATGAACGAGATGATGCCCGTGGCGGAACTGATCGGGGATAAGCTTCCGGTGACGCTGTGGCTGGCGGTGCTTTCCGTGATTTTGATTGTGGTGGTGTCGATTCCGCTGGGGGTGTTCTGGGCCAAGAGCAAAAGCCGCGGGGCGGATATTTTTTTCAGTGTGCTGACACAGGTCACCATGGCGGTGCCTTCTTTTTTTCTGGGGATTCTGGTGACGTATCTGTTCGGTATGGTATTTAAATGCTTTACGCCCGGCGGTTATATCGGGTACCGGGAGGATTTTGCGGGATTTCTGGGATATCTCTTTTTCCCGGCATTGTCTGTGGCGCTTCCCAAGATCGCCATGACGGTGCGCTTCCTGCGCAATTCCCTGCTCACGGAGATGGAGGCTGATTATGTGCGCACGGCTCGGAGCAAGGGCTGTACACAGAAGCAGGTCATGTACGGACATGTGCTGCGCAATGCATTGATGCCGGTGGTGACGTTCTTAGGCATGATTATCGCCGAGATCGTGGCCGGAAGCATCGTTGTGGAGCAGGTGTTCGGACTGCCCGGCGTGGGCAGACTGTTGATCAGTTCCATCTCCACCAGAGATCTGCCGGTGGTGGAGATTCTGGTGCTGTACATCACGGCGGTGGTAATTGTCGTATATTTTCTGGTGGATATTCTTTACCGCATGATCGACCCCAGAATCAGTCATAAATAGGAGAGCCGGGCATGACAGAGAACAAACGGACGAGGCAGCCGCAGAACAAATTACGGAGGGGACGGCGCGGAAGAAATTTTTATCTTCGGGCGGGGCTTTTCATGATGGGAAGCGCCGTGTTTTTGGCCGTCTTGGGATTTTTCTGGACGCCCTACAGCACCACCGCCATGTCTGCGGCGGAGCGGTTTCAGGCGCCTTCCCTGTCCCATCTGTTCGGCACGGATAATTTCGGCAGGGATGTGTTTTCCCGCGTGATGAAGGGGGCGGGAACCACCGTTTGGATCAGTGCGCTGGTGGTGCTTCTGTCCGGGAGTCTGGGCATTGTCATCGGTGCGCTGACCGGGTATTTCGGCGGTCTGGCGGACGAGATCGTCATGCGCTTCACGGATGCGGTGAACGGATTCCCCAGCATCTTGCTGGCGCTTGTGATGATCAGCATCTTAGGGAGCGGCAAGCACAATCTGATCCTGTCGCTGGGAATCGTCTTTACGCCCAGCTTTGTGCGGATCGTGCGGAGCGAGTTCATACGGCTGCGAGATGCGGACTATATTGTCAGGGCGAGGCTGATGGGCGTTTCACGGATGCGGATTTTGTTCGTCCATATTCTGCCCAATATTTTCTCTACGTTCTGGGTGTCGGTGATGATCGGGTTCAACAACGGGATTTTGGCGGAGTCGGGCATGAGTTATCTGGGAATCGGCGTGCGGCCGCCGGACGCCAGTCTGGGAGAGATGCTCTCCGACGCGCAGGGCTATCTGATGAAAGCGCCCTGGTATGCGCTGGCTCCCGGTCTTACCATCGTGTGGATCGTGCTGGGGTTTGCGCTTTTGAGCGAGGGGATTCGGAGGAATGTCCGGGAGGCGTCCGATGGAAACTGAGAAGACGATAAACAATAGAATGGAAGAGAAGTATCTGAATCAGGACAGAACAAACAACCATATGATACGGATAGAAGACCTGTCGGTGTCCTTCGGCCGCACCCAAGCCGTGCGGAACGTTGATCTGGAGATCGCCAAGGGCGAGATTCTGGGCGTGGTGGGCGAATCCGGTTCGGGGAAGTCCGTGACTGCGCTGACGCTGATGGGGCTTCTGGCAGAGAGCGGACGGATTACTTCCGGGCGGATTCTGTTTGACGGCAACGTGCTGGCCGAGGCTGGGAAGAAGCCGGACAAGGCGTTGTACAGGCAGTATCAGGGAGCGCGGATGTCCATGATTTTTCAGGAGCCGATGACCTCTCTGAATCCCACGCTGCGGGTGGGCGGACAGGTGGAGGAAATGCTTCGGCTTCACACCAATCTCGGGCGCAGGGAGCGCAGGGAGAAGGTGCTGGAGAGCTTTGCCGCGGTGGGACTTCGGGACGCGGAGGCGCTCTATGAATGCTATCCGCATCAGCTCTCCGGCGGGATGCGCCAGCGGGTGATGATCGCCATGGCGGTGATTCTGCAGCCGGATCTGGTGGTGGCGGACGAACCGACCACCGCGCTGGACGTCACCATACAGAATCAGATCATCGCGCTTCTGCGGGAGATCAATCAAAGGGAAAACAACGCCATGCTTTTCATTACCCACGATCTGAATCTGGCGAGGCGGCTCTGTTCCAGAATCGCCGTGATGAAGGACGGGCGGGTGGTGGAGACCGGGACGGCCGAGGAGATTTTCGATCATCCTGCGGAGTCGTACACCAAGCGGCTGATACAGGCGGTACCCACGCGATTGAAGCCCGCCCGATTGAAATCAGCCCCACAGGAGGCGGCGCGCCGTCCGGATCAGGGATCACAGGATGCGAAAGCGGACGCCGGGCTGATTCTGGAAGTGCGGGATTTGAATGTTTATTATCAGGAGGGCGCAAACAGCCTCTTCGGGCGCGGAAAGCGGCGGCGCGTGGTGGAGGCGGCGGATTTCGTGATCCGCCGGGGCGAAGTGCTGGGGCTGGTGGGAGAGAGCGGATGCGGCAAGAGTTCCCTCTCCAAGGCGATTCTCGGGATCAATCGGCAGATCGAGGGAACGGTGCGGCATTATTCCACGAGACCGCAGATGATTTTTCAGGATCCTTACAGCAGCTTAAATCCCTGCAAAACCGTGGAGTGGCTGCTGACGGAGCCGCTTCTTGCGGCGGGGAAAGTGGATCCGTCCCGCAGGCTGTCCGAAGCGGACATGCGGACGAGGGTGCTGGAGATGCTGTGCAGGGTGGGGCTGGACGAGGGATATCTGAACCGGAAGCCGTCCCAGCTCTCCGGCGGGCAGAGACAGCGGATCAGCATTGCGCAGGCGTTGATTACCAGACCCGGGCTTGTGATCGCCGACGAGCCGGTCTCGGCGCTGGACGTGACGCTGCAGGCGCAGATCATGGAGCTGATGCAGAAGCTCCGGGAAGAATTGGATGCGGCCTATTTATTTATCTCCCATGACATCAACGTGGTGTACCGGATGAGCGATCGGATCATGATTATGAAAGAGGGGCGCATCATAGAACAGGGCGAAACGGACGAGGTGTTCCGCAATCCCAGAGAGGCGTATACGCGGACGCTATTGCAGGAATAGTGCAAATAAATATAAAACAAGGCAAAAAGAAGAACTCTCGTGCCGACGGCAGATACCGTGGAAACAGGGAGTTCTTCTTTAATCTTAAATCTTAAAAATCTTAAATCGCTTCGATCTTGGAGAACTGAGTGTCCCCGGTGGAGGCGATCACCTTTTTCAGATCCTGCAGCGCCGCCACGAATTTCGGGTAGACATTGTAGCCTAACTGGAAGTGTTTCAACGCCTCTTCGCGGTTGCCCGCGTCTTTGGCGTGCCAGGAATCCACGCCGTGGGCATGAAGTTCATCATGGTATTTGACGGCCTGTTTAAAGGCGGCGGATCCGGTGATGCGGGGATCGTTCTGGGCTGCCACCCATTTGCCGAATTTACAGCCCTTCGGGTTGTTCAGCTGGGTCAGCAGCAAGGTCTCGAAGTCTGCCAGATGGTTGTAGACTCTCCATGTGAAGATCAAATGGTCAATCTCATACACGGTAAGCCAGTCCTGTGTGTACAGTTTCGCGCGGCGTCTTGCCACGTCGGAACGCAGGTTGTCAATCAGGCGGGAAATCTTATACAGATGCGCGCCGGTACCCACACATCCCTTGGACAGATCGTCGTAGCTGGCGGAAATGGTGTCGATAGAGGCCACAAAGGACTCCGTCAGCGCCGACTGCGTGTTGATTTCGCTGTAAATGTGGTCGATCTCGGAGGAGACCAGCTTCATGTTTTGGTTCATATGTTCCAGACTCTCCAGCGAGTGGTGGATATTGGCATTGCCGGAAGTCAGCTGGGAGGCCGTGCTGTTGATGGACTCCGCCAGATTGGAGATTCCCTCCAGAAGCTCATGCACATAGACCATGGCGTCCTCGGCGGACTGTGTGGTGTTGGCGGAGAGTTCCTTCACCTGATTGGCCACCACCGCAAAGCCTTTTCCGGCTTCTCCTGCCCGGGCGGCTTCGATGGAAGCGTTCAAAGCCAGCAGACCGCTCTTGCTGGCCACTTTCTTCACGATATCAATGATCTCGTTGATCTTGGCGGCTTTCGCTTGAAAATCGGAGACCTGCTCGTTGATCTTGAGGACATTGGCGACGGATGCGTCCACCGTGAGGATACTGGAATTCATGTCCTCCACGCAGGAGTTGGCGTCTTCCATTACATTGTGGGTCTTCTCCTGAATGGTGTAGACGGCGTCCTGTATGTTCTGGATGGAGGTGCCGAGTTCCTGACTGGAACCCTGCATATCGTTGATGGCGGTAGTCTGGGAATTGACCTGTTCAATCATTTCTTTGACGCAGCTGCTGTCGCCGATCAGGGTCATGGAATCGTTGAGGCGCATAACGAAATTATTGTTCAACTGTACGAAACTGCCCAGTACCTGATTGTATTTTTCGGCAAGCTGGGCGTCTTGAAACTGACTGAGGTCTACGGGGGTAAAATCACCGGCAATCGCCCGGTCCATCCATTCTATCAGCAAGGCCTTATCCGCATTGGGTGCAGGTTTTTCCACTTTTTTTCCAAACATAGCGCCACCTCCTAAGTTGTCAGTATACTGATTTACTTATATGATAACATAGAAAATCTGATTTTGCTACTAGAATCTTTAAATTGTCATGAAATGTCAGAGCTGGAAAGCCCGTTGTATTCAATATTACAATCGTGCGCTGTCATACATACTTGTCCGAAACGCCGCATATGATTCTATGAAATCAAACACGGAGATGCCACGGGCGGAGCGATTGGCATCTGTAAACCGGCGGATGGGAAAGGCGGGATAGCGGTATGACGAATGGGAATTCGACGAATAAGAATTCGACAAATAGGAATTCGACGAATACAAATCCGAAAAAAGGGGAAGGATGGGGCGGGCTGACCGAGCAGGAAGCGGCCGGCCGGCTGGCGGCGGAGGGAAGCAACGAGCTGGAGGCTCCCCGGGGCAAGACCCGGGCTGAGATATTTCTGGCGCAGTTAAACGACCCGCTCATCTATGTGCTTCTGGGGGCGGCGGTCATTTCGTTCCTGCTGCGGGAGCTGGCGGATGCGGCGATTATCTGTGTGGTGGTCTTTTTGAACGCTTTTGTGGGGACGGTGCAGGAGGGGAAGGCGCAGAAAGCTTTGGAAGCCTTGAAAAAGCTCACAAGTCCCCGGGCGGTGGTCGTGCGGGACGGCGTCCGCAAAGAGATTCCGGCCGCACAGCTGGTGAGAGGGGATCTGGTGTGTCTGGAGGCGGGGTGTCAGGTTCCGGCAGATCTGCGGCTGATCCGCGCGTCCAATCTGCAGATCGAGGAGTCGGCGCTTACCGGGGAAAATCTCCCGGTGGAGAAAAGGGCGGATCCGGTATGTCCGGATGAGGAGACAAGCGCTTCTGCGGACGCCGAAGCCCATGCCGACACACCGCTGGGAGATCGGAAAAATATGGCGTTTATGACCACTATTGTCACCGGAGGACACGGGGAGGGAATTGTCACGGCCACCGGCATGGACACCCAGATCGGGCAGATCGCTGCGATGATTTCGGAGTCCGGGGAGGAGCTGACGCCGCTGCAGAGACGGCTCGGGGATCTGGGCAAGGTGTTGAGCATTGTATCGCTTCTGCTGTGCGGCATTTTGTTCTGTCTGGCGATGTACCAGCACCGCAATGTCATGGAGATGCTTCTGGCGGCTATCTCCCTTGCGGTGGCCGCGGTTCCCGAAGGGCTGCCCGCCGTGGTGACGATATGTCTCGCGCTGTCTGTGACCAAGATGGTGAAGGCCAATACCATCATCCGCAGGCTTCCCTCGGTGGAGACGCTGGGAGCCGTGAGCGTGGTGTGTTCGGACAAGACGGGGACGCTGACCCGGAACCGCATGACGGTGGAGAAATGCTATGAGCCGGGCAGAGGAATCCTTGGAGTCTCGGACGAGCTTTCTGAAGATTTTCTGGACGGAATGGCGCTTTGCAGCGACGCACAGCGGGAGGGAAGGCTGGGAGATCCCACGGAGCTTGCACTCTTAGACTGCGCTCATGCCCACGGCCGCGACCGGGAGATATTGGAATCCGAAATGCCCAGAATCGGGGAAATTCCCTTTGATTCCGACCGGAAGATGATGACCACGCTGCACAGAGACAAGCGGGGCAGGACGGTGAGTTATACGAAGGGCGCGCCGGATGTGGTTCTGGAAAGATGCGCCTATATCCGCACGGAGCGGGGAGAGGAGAAGCTGACGCCCGCACACAGGAGAGCCGTGGAACAAGCGCTGGAAGAATTGTCCGCGGGAGCGCTCAGAAATCTCGCGGTGGCCATGCGCCGGGGGGCGGATTTCCCTGTGAGGGACGGTTTCCCATGCGGGGAACCCGCAGAGGAACAGCTGACTTTTCTGGGGCTGGCGGCCATGCGCGATCCGGTGCGTCCCGAGGCGGCGGAGGCGGTGGAAACGTTCCGTCAGGCCGGGGTGAAGACGGTGATGATTACCGGCGACCACGCGGACACGGCGTTTGCCATCGCCAGACAGCTGGGGATCGCCGTGCGGACGGCACAGTGCATGACGGGGGAACAGCTGCAGCGTCTGGATCAAAAAGAACTGGCCGAACAGCTGAAAGACAGGGACGTCACCGTGTTCGCCCGCGTTTCACCCGCCCAGAAAGTGCGCATTGTCAAAGGATTTCAGGAGTCGGGGCAGATTGTGGCCATGACCGGGGACGGCGTCAACGACGCACCTTCTCTAAAATGTGCGGACATCGGCATTGCCATGGGGCAAAGCGGAACGGATGTGGCCAAGCAGGCCTCGGATATGATTCTGGTGGACGACAATTTCGCCACGATCGAGAAAGCCATCGAGGAAGGGCGGGGAGTCTATGAAAACATCAGAAAATCCGTGATTTTCCTGCTCTCCTCCAATATGGGAGAGATCCTCACTATGTTTATCGCAATTCTTCTGGGTCTGGCGTCGCCCTTAAAGTCCAGCCATATTTTGTGGATCAATCTCATCACCGACTCCCTGCCCGCGCTGGCGCTGGGGATCGACAAAAACGACGGCAGAAGCCTGATGGAACACAAGCCGCGCAGATCCGGGGAAAGCCTTTTCGCAAGAGGCGGACTTGCCTGTACATGTTTTTACGGACTGCTCATCGCGGGCATCAGCCTGCTGGCATTTCTGCTGCTGCCCTGCGCTGCCCTGCAGGCCGTCGGAAGGCCAATTCGTCTCGACGGCGTCCGGGAGATGCTTGCAAACGGCGGGATTCTGGCCAAGTCCCAGACCTATGCGTTCACGGTGCTGGGAATGTCCCAGCTGTTCCACGCGGTGGGGATGCGGGATCTGGGGCGCTCCGTTTTCCGCATGAACCACAGGGACAACAAGCTGATGCTTCTTGCGGCGGCGGTGGGGATGGCGCTGCAGTTTGCGGTGACCAAAGTGCCGTTTCTGGTAAACGCTTTCGGGACGGCGTGGCTCTCGGCGGGAGAATGGGCGCTTCTGGGCGGCCTTGCGGCTTTCCCGCTGGTGGCCCACGAGTGCTTTGTGCTGGCGGGGAAAATCTGCGTACAGCCGGAGGAGGCACAGGCGGCGGAGTCCGGCGGGTCCGGAAGGTTGTCTGCAGGGGAGGCGGAGGCTGTCAGAGGCGGAAGCGTTTTAGGATCTTAGTTTCGTGATTTTATTCAATTCCGCATTGACGATCTGCAGCGCGTTGTCCGGCGCGGCCGTATTGCCCATGGCGGCGAACATCCCGGCCAGTTCCACGACGGTCTTGTCCCGCATCATGGCGAGCATGGATTTTTGAAGTTTCATGCCGCTCATGGCCGACAGCGCTCCGGAGAGGATGCGGGCGGCCTCTTCATGGGCCAGAAGATCTTCCAGTTTGTCATAGACGGAGAAATGGGTGGCGGAAAATTCCATGGGGGCGTCGCTGGCCACGGTCTCGATTTGGTCGAACCAGTTGGCCGCGCCGTCCCCTGCTTCTTCGTCGAAAGGAAGCGTGTAGACGGCGGGTTTTTCCTCCACCTGCTCCAAAGTGACGGTGTCGCTGCAGCCGTCCGCCACGGCGGTGAGATGGGTAAAACCCTCTTCCAGAGGCACCGCTTCAAACAGGAAAACGCGGCTGCCGACCTGTGTGGCGAAGAGTTCGCCGTTTCGGTAGAGACTCACCTGCGGCTGGTTGGAGTATACCTTCAGATCGACGGACGAGCCGGGGCGTTTGGCGTAGCGTCTGCCGCATAAATAGACAAAAGGCTCCTTGCTCCAATAGGCCTTGTAGACGAAAAAGGCGTCCTTCTTGATCTGGCGGTCCATGGTCACAAGTCCCTTGTTGTTGCGTCCCGCCGTGCCGCCCTCGTCTCTGGCGGCGCAGCCGAAGTCAAACATATTCCATACATAGGTACTCCACAGATAGGGGCGCTCCATGAGAATCTTCGCCATATGCTCGTGATACTCGGCCTGATAGCGCTCTGAGTAGTCTCTACAGCGGGGGACGTCGGGCTGGTAGGTGATGACGCCCTCCGCGCCGTATTCCGACAGTCCCAGACAGATGTCGGGATGTTTGTCGTGAAATTCGTCCAGCCATTTCTCATTGTGTTCATAACTTCCCCCATACCAGCCAAAATAATGATTATAGCTCTCCACGTCCGTGATGCCGTGCAGTTCGGAATTCATGGGCAGCATACTCACATGAGCCATGGTGGTGAGGCGCGTGGGATCGCATTCCTTCACAAGGGCGTTCAGGGACTCATGATGTTCCCGGAGTCCCGGCTTCTCCCCGCCGATGGTAATTTCGTTGGAGAGTCCCCAGAAACAGATGGAGGGGTGGTTGTAATTCTGATAGATCAGATCCTTCATCTGGCTGCAGGCGTTCTCATGGGCGGCCGGGTCGTCGCTCTGACAGCTGATATAGGGAATCTCCGCCCAGACGATGAAGCCGAACTCGTCACAGGCGTCGTAAAAGTCTTCGCTGTGCTGATAGTGCGCCAGCCGCACGGTGTTGGCTCCGACGTCCCGGATCAGCTCCGCATCCCGAAAGTGCTGTTCTCTGGTCAGGGCATATCCCTCGTAAAGCCAGTCCTGATGACGCGACACGCCGCGCAGCATCATGGGTTTTTTGTTCAGGAAAAATCCTTTTTCGGAGTCCACATAGAATTCCCGGATGCCGAAGGTGGTGGAAACGTGGTCTACCTGCTCGTTGCGCCGCACCAAAGTGGCGGTGCAGCGGTAGAGATAGGGATCGTCAACCCCCTGCCACAGATGGGGGCGGGGAAACAGAAGATCCGCTTCCGCATCGGATGCGGGACGCCAGCACTCCGCAGCGACGGCTCCGTCCCGATCCACAATCTGGTAGCGGACAGTATAGTCCTCGGAGGGCGCAGTGACGAAACTGTTGAGATGAATCAGCGCGTGATCGGAATCTTCCGGCAGTTCGCAGCTGACGGCAAGGCCTTTGGCCGCATGGAACGCCACATCGAAATGCACCTCCGGCAAAAGCAAAAGTTCCACGCCCCTGTAAAGGCCGCCATAAAACGTGAAATCAGCCATCTGCGGATAAATGTGGCTGTGGTTTGCGTTGTCCGCCGCCACGATCAGTTCCAGCTCGGAATCCGCATGACAGGATTCCCCGAATTCCCGGGTCAGATCCACGGTAAAGGCGGAGTAACCGCCCTCGTGGGACCCCAGTTTCCTGCCGTTGATATACACGTCTCCCCGCAGGGAAAGCGCGCCGATGCGCAGAAACGCATGACAGCGCGGCAGCGAAGAACGCTCCCGTCCTTCATGGCAGTCTCCCACATAGTCCGCCCAAGGCGTACCTGCAAGCAGCGCCGCCGGGCGCAGGACAGTCTTGTAACAGCACTCGCCCCGATAGTATTCTCCGCCGCCGTCCGCTCCGTCCACCGCGTTCCAGGTGTGGGGAAGAGATACCGGCCGCCAGTGTACAGTGCCGTGGGAGAGATCGGCATAAGGGGTTTTGGTGAAGTGCCAGTTGTGGTTTAGGGGAATGATTTTTCGCATAAGAGTTTTCCTTTCTGAGATAGATGTTTTAGGATTCGGATATTTCATTGCGATCGACTGTTTTTAGAATGGACATATTCGGAAAAAATATACGATCAGAATCTGGCGGCAATGTCATTAAGACGATCGTTTTTATGATAAAGAAAAAGCCCGCCGGCCATATACAAAACAAATGTATTTTCCCTTGTTTTTGCCCTTATGGGCATTTTACAAAAGACCGTTTTGTTTTGATAGATACAACTAGTGCGGAAAGAATATGTCCTTGGCGGTTGAGAGGGAAATCCCCATTGCACAAACGCCTAACTACAGTTATGCAATGAGGAGTCTGGCATAAATGTATAAATGCGATGTAAAGCGGTAGACATAAAATAGTATAAGATTAACAAAATAATTAAGAAAGCATTTCAATCAGTTCTTTTCGCTTGATTTATATTGTGTTATAATGTTCTATGTGATTCTGTTTCCCTCATTTTTTCCCTTATCAGGACTTGTAACGCCCTATGGGAAGATATAACACAAGGGAAAAGATAAGGGAAAGCCCGTCTGCGATAAACTTAGTGTTTTCAAGGGTTAGCGGAGATTTTAATAACATTTTGTAACAGCAATGTTTCCCTTAAAAATCATCAAATCACAATCGGGATTTGGAGGTCAATTAAGTTATGGCAGGTATCATTATTTATTTGGTAATTTCTTCACTTGTTTCGATTATTTTTATAGTGCTTGGTGTAAATCAGTTTCGGTCTAAAGTTCCAGTTGCATTGAATACAGGAGAAGTTCCTCCAAGAGAAGATGAACTTACTGATATGTCAGAATGGAATCATAAGCATGGAAGAAATTTGATAATATTTGGATGTGTTTTATTTGTAACAATGTCTGTCTTTATATATTTTTTATCAAAATTTGATAGCACTGTGTTTCAGGTGCTTGTATTTTTAATCGTAATATTCGGTGAAATAGCCTGGGTTGAAATGCAACATAGCCTGCTAAAAAAGAAACTTATCAAAAAAACATAGTATTTAAGACTTGATATTTTTACTAAGGAAACGAATTCTATAACTTTATGTTTGTAGAATTGTTAGCAGAGCTGCTTTTTTGAGCAGTGATAAAGAGGCTGTCCAGTCAAACGGATAGCCTTTTCTCAATTCTCAGACCTAATTTTACCAATATTCAGTAAGCAAAATTTGAAGTGCAGTTCCCCAAATTGCATAAAAAGTTAAGAAATGTATGAATTCTCTGATAATAGCAGTGGGAACACTTTTCTGAAAAAGGAGTTAAATTTCTTTCCCTATTTAACTTAAGCACCCTATTTTATCGCAATTTTCCCTTTCCCTAATGACATTGCTCCGGCAGATCCTCTCCGTCGGAAGCTCTTGTACCGCACTTGCCGCAAACACAGCGCAGCCGATGGGAGTCCGCCCCCCGGACTCCCATCGGCTGCGCGGAGCTACATGCCATGGAGCTTGATACACATTGTTTACAAATCGGAGACATTTGCGTTACACTTATTTGGTAAAGTAAAGATTACGGCTGAATTGCAGCGCGAGGGTATAACCGAGGGTATAACTGAGGATATAACAATGGAAGAGAAAAAGATTTTGATTATTGAGGACGAAAAACCCATAGCGGATATCTTAAAATACGGATTGGAGAGAGAAGCGTTTACAGTCCGCTGCGCCCATACGGGCAGCGAAGGATTTTCCATGGCATGTCGGGAACAGCCGGATATCGTGCTGTTGGACTGGATGCTGCCGGATATCAGCGGCGTGGACGTGTGCCGGATGCTGACCAAACGCTATACGCTGCCCGTCATCATGCTGACGGCCAGAGGCGACGTGGAGGACAAACTGCACGGTCTGGAGGCCGGAGCGGACGACTATATCACCAAACCCTTTGACCTGCGGGAGGTGGCGGCGCGGGTGCGCACGGTGCTGCGCCGGTTCGACAAGGCGCACGGCATCAGCGACGCCGAAAAACTGGTCTGCGGACACCTGACCGTGATAGAGCGGGAACACAGCGTCTACAGCGACGGAGAACTGTTGAATCTGACGCCCAAGGAATATGAGCTTCTGGTATTCTTTTTAAAACATCCCCGGCAGGTGTTCACCCGCACGGTGCTGTTGGATCGGATCTGGGGATATGATTTTACGGGGGATACCCGCACCGTGGATATTCATGTACAGCGCATCCGCAAAAAGGCGGGACTGGAAGGCGCACTGGTAACCATTTTCGGAGTGGGCTACAAATTCGAGCAGCCCCTCCGCAGCCCTGCGGGAGGATGACCATGTTCCGGAAGAGAGAACCTTATCGTTTCGGCATCTGGAGACAGATGGCCGCAGGGCTTCTGGCCGTGTTCCTCGCGGGAGAGCTGATTTTGTACGGAGGCATCCACACACGGATCATTGGAAGCCGGGAGGAGCAGATTATCCGGGAACTTCAGAATGTCCGGGAAAATACGGAAATCTACGTCCGCCAGCTTTTGATGCTCAACGACGCCAACAATGACGAGGCCAGCTACCGCAGAATTGCCGAGGACATCGCAAGGGAACTGAGAGTCACGGGCGGCATGGGCTTGAGCGTGCTGGACAGGGAGGGCGGTTATCTGGCGGGAAGCCTGCCGGATGAGACGCCGGATGAGGACGTGCGGCAGGCGGTGGCGGGAAATGCGGCGTTCACCATGACCTATCCGGACGAGGACACCATGCTGGTCTATTTTTCCATGCCCGTGGTGATCGAGGAGAGGACCATCGGCATCATTCGGTACCGCGTGGACACATCAGCCCTGTTCGTGCAGGGCAAAGAGACCGAGACGCTGGTCTGCCGGATCACGGTCTCCGTTTTTGCGGTGGTGTTTCTGCTCATCGCTTTTTTGATGAGCCGTTTTCTCTCCCCCGTCCAAAAGCTGACGAAAATTACGAGACAGGTGGTGGGGGATCTGGCCGGGGAGCGGATTGATATACGGATGCCCGCCCAGCTTGCGGATTCCCGGCGCAGGGACGAGATCGGGGAGCTGTCCCGCAATTTCAGCGTCATGCTGGAGACCATCGGCGTCCAGTTCCGGAATATGCGGGAGGACAGGGAGCGCATCATCAAGCTTCTGGGGAGCCGTCAGGAGTTTTATAATAATGTGACACATGAGCTGAAGACGCCGCTGACTACCATTCAGGGATATGCGCAGCTTCTGGAGGACGATGAGGGAATGGACGGGGAGCTGGCCAGACGGGGTCTGCATCAGATTCTGACGGAAAGTACGCGGCTGCACCGGATGGTGATCCAGCTTCTGGAGATGTCCGACAAGAGCGTCTGCATGGAAGCGAAGACGTTTGATCTGGCGCAGACCGGAAGAAGCGTGGCACAGGCGCTGGAGATCAAGGCAAACCGATATGAGATGCATATCCGCACAACGTTCAAAGAAACGCTTCCGGTGCGGGGCGTCGAGGAGAGACTGCGTCAGGTGGCGGTCAATCTGGTGGACAATGCGGTCAAATACGGGGACAGCCATGCCGTGATCCGCATCTTCGGATACCGGAAGGACGGCTATGTGCTGCTTGCCGTGCAGAACAGCGGGAAAGGTCTGAGCGAGGAAGAGCGTCAGCGTGTCTTCGAGCCTTTTTACAGGGTGGATAAATCCTATTCGAGGGAGCAGGGAAGCGCCGGTCTGGGGCTTTCGATCTGCAAAAAGATTATGGACGAGCAGGGCGGGGAAATCGGCGTAAAAAGCGTGCCGGGGAAGCGGACGGTTTTCTATATCCGTCTGCGGGCGGCGGAGGACGTAGGGAAATGCGTACACGACGCTTGACCTGCGCTATGCGGCACGGCGCGCGGATGGGAAATGGCAGAGGAATGAAAATGGATACAGGAATGAAAAATATCAATATAAACAATCCCAATATAAACGATCCCAAGAGAAAACAAAAGCGCAGGGCGGCTTTTGTTGCAGTTGCCGCCGCCTGTCTGCTGGCGGGCTGCGCGCCGCAGGAAAAGACTTTGATTCTGGAGCGCGGCACGCGGGACAGCACGGGCGAGGACGAGCAGCAGGCGGAAGATTTTACCGTGAAAAAGATTTACACGTATGATTATGAGACGAATCCGCTTCTGGAGCAGAGTGCGTTTCTGGACGGATGCGGGGAATATAAGGTCCGTGTGATCGCGCAGGAGACGCAGGAGGACGGCGGTATGCCCGTGGGCAGGACGGTGGATTACCGGTACGGTTTTTATGATCTTCTGGGGGAATCTGAGACGCCTTGGGAAGCGCATAGGGGGGAGGAGTCCGAGTTCTGGGGGATGTGGATGCAGGAGGAAATAGCGTGGGAAGCGGACGCGGAGAATGCGATGGCGAGCGTAGTCGGTTACCTGTATCCGGCAAACCTGCAGCCCTCTCCGGACGGCAGAGAGCTTCTGGTCTATGCGGTGGGAGAAGATTACAATGGAGGAGTGTGCGGCCGCGTCTGGCTCTATGATCTGGAAACACAGCGGCCGCGGCTCTTGTACCGTGGAAGAGAAGCGCTGGGGTATTATAACATGGCGGGGGCTTTTTCCGAGAACGGGCGCTGGATGACCTTTGATGTGACGGGGACGGGCAGCGGCTCTATGATTGCCGTTTACGACTGTCGGAAGGAATGGCCTGCGGATGATGCGGATGTGGAATGGATGGAAGTGAAAACCGCATCCCTAATGTATCCGCCGGACAAAACGCTCCATGCGATCACGGAAAAGAATGCGAAGTATTGGACGGCGGAGCTGTTTGATTATGAGGACAATCCGGGATATCTGTGTTTCTGGGGGACGGACGCAGATAATCCGCAGGTTTTTGCATACTATATGATGGACAACGGCGTCAACTTCATGAGCAGCTATTATTTGTATGGGAATCTGTCGGATACCATGCCGCATTTTCGATATGAGCTGGACAAAGAGGCGATGCGGGTCTATTATCTGGAAGACTTTTCGTATCTGCGCTATATTGACGCCGTGCAGGGAACCACTGCGGAGGCAGTGGATCTTCAGCAGACGGTATTGGATTTTATCCGGTTGGATTCGGGAGAGATGCTGGCGCTCACCACGCCGCAGGAGCCGGAGTATTTGAAGAAAAGATCCTATCAGATCGATTCGCTTTTGGGCGTTCAACTGAGATGGGATATCACGACTGTGGATTTATACCTATTTTCGGAGGACGGGGGGGTGGATACGCTTCTGTATAAAAATCTGCGGAACGTGGCGGCCATGGAATATGACGCCGACAACAGGCGGATTCTGCTGGAGCTGATTGAGGACGAGAGCATGACCCGCCGCCGGTGCATGATTCTGGAACTATAGCGTGGGGCGGCCTTCCGGCACATCTTTGTCTGTACGAATCTTCAAAAGCGTGGTATAATAGCAAGTGTTTATCAATTGGAAAGCTGAGGTATCGGAATGGACAAGATTATTTTGACCGGTGACAGACCCACCGGAAGATTACATGTGGGACATTATGTGGGTTCCCTGCGCAGAAGGGTGGAACTGCAGAATTCCGGGGAATACCGGAAGACGTTTATCATGATCGCGGACGCGCAGGCGCTCACCGACAATATTGAGAACCCGGAAAAGGTGCGGCAGAACATTATCGAGGTGGCGCTGGACTATCTGTCCTGCGGGCTTGATCCTGCTCGATCCACTTTGTTCATCCAGTCCCAGATTTCTGAGCTGTGTGAGCTGACTTTTTATTATATGGATCTGGTGACGGTGGCGAGGCTGCAGCGCAATCCCACCGTAAAGAGTGAGATTCAGATGCGCAATTTTGAAGCCAGTATCCCGGTGGGATTTTTCACTTATCCCATCAGTCAGGCGGCGGATATTACGGCGTTTCAGGCGACGACCGTCCCGGTGGGCGGCGACCAGCTCCCCATGATCGAGCAGACCAGAGAGATTGTGCATAAGTTTAACACGGTATATGCGCCCGTGCTGACGGAGCCGAAGGCGCTGCTTCCCGAGAACGAGGCCTGCCAGCGGCTGCCCGGCATCGACGGCAAGGCGAAGATGAGCAAATCTCTGGGGAACTGCATTTATCTGGCGGATTCCGCGGACGAGGTGCGCACCAAGATTATGAGCATGTACACCGATCCGCTGCATTTGCAGGTGAGTGATCCCGGGCATCTGGAGGGCAATACGGTGTTCACCTATCTGGATGCGTTCTGCCGGGATGAACATTTCGAGCGTTATCTCCCCGAATACGCCAATTTGGACGAATTGAAGGGGCATTATCAGCGGGGCGGTCTGGGCGATGTGAAAGTGAAGAAATTCCTGAACAATGTGATGCAGGAGACTCTGGAGCCGATCCGCAGCCGCAGAAAAGAGCTGGAGAAAGATATTCCAGCCGTCTATCAAATTTTGAAGGAAGGCAGCGACAACGCGCGGGAGACGGCGGCTAAGACGCTGTCGGCGGTCAAGTCCGCCATGCGGATCAATTATTTCGAGGATGCGGAACTGATTCGCGCGCAGAGCGAGCGGTATGAGGCGCAATAAGGCGCGCTGGTCAAAGGTGCCTTAAAGCTCCGGCAGAAAGGACGGGAGGAAACGTTTATGGCTCATCAGGAGAAAAAGAGCGGCGTCGTTGTGCCGGTCGTGATACTGGCGGCTACGGCGGCCGTATTGATTCCGGCATTTGTCTTCGTCGGCATATGGACGCGGCGTCTGCCGGATGCCCTGCTGGAAAGAACATCTGCTTGGGATGCTCTGGAGACGGCCGTCGTCCCGGAGGAAACCGGGCGGATTTTTCTGTACGGCGAAGAACATGGCAGCGCTAAGATCTTGGAGCGGGAAGCTGAGCTTTGGAATCAGTATTATCAAGAGGAAGGGATGCGGGATCTGTTCGTGGAACTTCCTTTTTACACGGCGGAATTTTTGAACCTGTGGATGCAGGAGGACGGAGACGAGACGCTGGATGCGCTTTATGCGGAGTGGGAGGGGACGGCTCTGCATGTGGAGGAAGTCAAAGATTTCTACCGACAGATCAAGCGGGAATGCCCGGAGACGGTTTTCCACGGGACGGATGTGGGGCATCAATATGAGACCACCGGGAAGCGGTATCTGGAATATCTGGAGTCTGCCGGACAGGAGTCGTCGGAGGCGTATGCAAAGGCGCAGGAGACGATGGAACAGGGACGTTATTATTATCGGCACGGCGATAATCCTTACCGGGAAAATGCGATGACTGAGAATTTCCTGCGGGAACTGCGCGGACTGGAGGGCAGGGACGTGATGGGAATCTACGGTTCGGCCCACACTAACCCGGAGGCCATGGAATATAGCGAGGGAACGGTTCCCTGTATGGCCGGGCAGCTGCGGGTATTTTGCGGGGATCTGCTGTATTCCGAGGATTTGACGCTGTCGGTGCGGGACATGGAAGCTTTGCGCATCGATACGATCGAGGTCTGTGGACAAACATATGAGGCGTCCTACTTCGGACAGGCGGATCTGACTTGGTTCTCGGAGGAGATGCAATATCGGGAGTTTTGGCGGCTGGAGGGCGCGTATGACGATTTGAAAGAGCGGGAGACCACCGGGAATGTGCTGCCCTATGACAATTATCCCATGGCGGTGGAGGTGGGAGAGGTGTTTGTGATCGACTACACGATGGCGGACGGATCCGTCCGGCGGGAATACCACCGCGCCGACGGCGGCACATGGCAGGGGAAACCTGCCACGGTGGAATTTCAGGCGGATTGAGTCCTGCGATAGATATGGGCGAAATACAGGATCTGTGCCACGGCGGTGAGAGACCAAGAGCAGACATACAGCAAATAGAGGGATTCCAGCGTCCGAAAGTGGGCAAATATCGTGTAGATCCACACGATTCGGAAGATGCAGGATCCCAGAATGACCATGGCGGTGGGGACGGCGGTCTTGCCCAGCCCTCTGGAGGCGGCGAGAGAGCAGTCCATGAATGCGGAAACGCCGTAGGAGAAGGCCATGACGCCCAGACGCGTGGTTCCGGCAGCGGCCACTTGGGGATCGACGGTAAACAGGGATAGGAACGGCCGCCGGAAAAGATACAGCCCCACACCCAAGAACAGTCCCACCAGAAACGAGTAGAGCAGGTTGATGAGATAACTTTTGAGGATGCGGTCTCTCTTGCGCGCGCCGAAGTTCTGGGCGATAAAGCTGGTGCAGGCGGTGTAAAAGGCGGCCATCATGTCATAGACCAGAGGATCTGCGTTGGCAGCGGCGGAATTGCCTTCCACCACCACATGGTCGAAGGAATTGACGCTGGTCTGCACAAAGAGATTGGCTATGGCAAAGATGGCGTTTTGAAAAGCGCAGGGGAAGCCGATCTGCAGGATGCGTTTGGCCTTATCCATAGAGATGCGCAGGCAGTCCGCGCGGAGTCCGAAGGCTTCCTGCGTCCGAAACAGCAGACGCAGAATCAGAACTGCGGAGAGATACTGCGACAGAATGCTGGCGGCGGCCACGCCTGCCACGCCCAGCCGGCAGACAATTACGAAGAACAGATTTAATGCTACATTGAGCGCACCCGCGAGACTCAGATAATAGAGAGGGCGTTTGGTGTCGCCCGCGGCGCTCAGCACGGCGTTGCCGAAATTGTACAGGGCGAGGGCGGGCATACCGAGCAGATAGATGCGCAGATACACGGCGGCGTCCGCAATCAGTTCGGGTTTTGTATGCATGGCGGAGAGAATGGCGTCGGAAAAGACAATGCCCAGAGCGGAGATGGCAATACCCGCGGCGGCGCACAGGAGAATCGAGGTATGTACGGTTGCGCTCAGATTCTCTTTATTTTTGGAGCCGATATAGAGGGCGGTCAAGGCGTTCACGCCCCCGGCCAGCCCGATTAACACGCCTGTGAACAGGGTGATGAGAATGCTGGTGGAACCCACCGCGCCCAAGGCGATGGAACCCGCAAAGCGCCCTACCACCGCCACGTCGGAGAGATTGAACACCACTTGAAGAATATTGGAAAACATCAGCGGAATGCTGTAAAACAGTATTTTTTTCCACAGGGAGCCGCTGCTCAGATCTGTCTCATATGTTTTCATGACCGATGCCTTTTTCTGATCTTTCTGATCCTATTGTTTGTCCTGTTGTCTGCGCGCCGTGCGGAGGAGATTCCCGCATGGGTACAATCAATATCATACACCGGAACTTCAAAATTGCAAGGAGAATCGAATAATGCTGGTATTTGAGGAAGATTTGTGATATGATAATAACTCGACGGTGTCAGGCGCAAAACGGTCAGATTTGGAGAGTTACAGAATGGATTTACAGAACGGATTTACAGAACGGCAGGAGATAGGGTCATGAAAAACAGTGTGAAAACAATGCTGATTTTATCCGTCATTTCTCTGGCGGCAGGGCTTTTGGGCAGCGGGATTGTCTATCGGTTTCTGCCCCGGTATCTGTGCTATGTGGTCTATGACGTCAGCGCGAGCGATTCTTCGGCGCATGAGGACAGGGAGATTGCGCCCGGCGCGCAGTATGACGAATATTTCACCCCCCGCAGCTCTTATATCAAAAGCATAGAGATCAATCTGAACGCGGTGGCCAAGGGGGAAAAGGCGGGCATGGACGGCGGAGCCGTGACGGGGATTCTGCGGGACGAAAACGGGAAAGTATTGTCTAAGAAGCAGTATACGGTCAGCGGGGAGGACGTCCGGAGACAGCTCTACTGCGAATTTCCCTTTGAGACATGGGTGCGGACGGACAGGCAGTATCGGTTGTCGCTTTCTTTTCCGGAGAAGGAAGGCATTGTCGTCACCTTTGACCCGGACGGCGGATGCGCCGAGCATGTGGCGCTGTGGGAGAACGGCGCAGAGACGCAGGATGCGCTGTATATGCGCTATGTGTACGGCGCGTACAGCAAAAAGTTGCTGCTGATGTGGTTTCTGGCTTTCTTTGTGAGCGCCTATTTCCTGGGGGAGTGCGCGGTCGGTTTCCGCCGCGGGAGGTGTGAAAGTGAAGATTCAATTATCCGATCATTTTAATTATAGTAAAATTCTGCGGTTTACGATGCCGTCCATTGTCATGATGATCTTCACGTCGGTCTACGGCGTGGTAGACGGTCTCTTTGTGTCCAATTTCGTGGGGAAAACATCGTTTGCGGCGGTAAATTTTATCATGCCGTTTTTGATGATTCTGGGTACTGTCGGCTTCATGGTAGGTACCGGCGGGAGCGCGCTGGTCTCCAAAACGCTGGGAGAGGGCAGGAAGGAGGCGGCCAACCGGATTTTTTCGCTGTTGATTTATGTGGCGGCTGCGATGGGCGTGTGCATTGCGCTGGCGGCGCTGGCTGCCCTGCGGCCGGTGGCGGCTCTTCTGGGGGCGGAAGGCGGGATGCTGGACAACTGTGTGGTTTATGGAAGAATCATTATTGCCGCGCTGCCGGCCTATGTGCTGCAGATGGCGTTCCAGAGCTTTTTTGTCACGGCGGAGAAACCCCAGCTGGGGCTTGCGGTCACGGTCGCTTCCGGCGTGGCCAATATGATACTGGACGCACTGTTTATGGCCGTGTTTCGGTGGGGGCTTGTGGGAGCGGCGGCAGCCACGGCCATCAGTCAGGCGGTGGGCGGTTTCGTGCCGATCCTGTATTTTGCGCGCCCCAACACGAGCCTTCTGAGGCTGGGGAAAACGCGTTTCGACGGATCCGCCCTGTATAAGACCTGCACCAACGGCTCCTCGGAGCTGATGTCCAACGTGTCCATGTCGCTGGTGGGAATGCTGTACAATCTGCAGTTGATGAAATATGCGGGGGAAGACGGCGTGGCGGCCTACGGCGTGCTGATGTACGTCAATCTGATTTTTCTGGCTGTCTTCATCGGATATTCCATCGGCACCGCTCCGGTGATCGGTTATCATTACGGGGCGGGGAACCACGGGGAGCTTCACAGCATTCTGCGGAAAAGTCTGGTGATTATCGGAGTCACCTCGGTGAGTATGCTGCTTTTGGCGGAGATTTTGGGCGCGCCGCTTTCCGGCATCTTTGTGGGGTATGACGCCGCCCTGTTTGAGCTGACAAAGAGAGGGTTTGCGTTTTTCTCTTTTTCGTTTTTGTTTGCAGGCGTCTGTATTTTCGGATCCTCCTTTTTTACGGCGCTCAATAACGGCTTGATTTCCGCCCTGATCGCCTTTTTGAGGACGCTGGTGTTCCAGATCGGCGCGGTGATGCTTCTGCCGCTTGTCTGGGGGATCGACGGGATCTGGCTGTCCATCGTGGCGGCGGAGACTGTCGCCTGTGCCGTGACGGGATGCTTCCTGCTGGCGAAGCGGAAAAAATATCATTATTGATTTTTATTATTGATTTTATTTGTGAAAAAGCGGTGACGGGAAACGCCATTTGTGGTATACTAACTTTGTCCGGGGCAGAGTCAGGCGGCTTCGGGAAACCGGAGATTTTGTGGGATTTGGCCGGCCGCACGGATTAGGATATGGATTTAGGAAAGGAGAGGCAACATGGGATTTTTAACGGGAAAAACCGCCATTATTACAGGAGGAGGACGGGCTACGCTCAGCGACGGAAGATGTGGTTCCATCGGCTACGGGATAGCTACCGCATATGCTAAGGAAGGTGCGAATCTGGTGATTACCGGACGCAATACCAAGAAACTGGAGGACGCTAAGAAGGAACTGGAGGAACTCTACGGAATCAAGGTGCTTCCGCTGGCGGCGGATATCAGCGCCGGGGCGGACAACGAGTCCATTGCGGCCGGTGTGGTGCAGCAGACCATGGACGCTTTCGGGAGAATTGACGTGCTGATCAACAATGCGCAGGCTTCCGCATCGGGCGTTACGCTGGCGGATCATACCACGGAGCAGTTTGATCTGGCCGTTTACTCGGGGCTTTACGCGGCGTTTTATTATATGAAAGCATGTTATCCCCATCTGAAGGAGACAAAGGGGTCCGTCATCAATTTCGCCTCCGGAGCCGGTCTGTTCGGCAATTTCGGTCAGTGTGCCTATGCGGCAGCCAAGGAGGGAATCCGCGGCCTGTCCAGAGTCGCAGCCACGGAGTGGGGCAAGGACGGCATCAATGTGAACGTGATCTGTCCGCTGGCATGGACCGCACAGCTGGAAAACTTTGAGAAGGCCTATCCGGAAGCGTTTAAGGCCAATGTGAAGATGCCGCCCGCCGGACATTACGGCGATGTGGAGCTGGAGATCGGAAGAGTCTGCGTACAGCTTGCTTCCCCCGATTTCAAGTATATGAACGGCGAGACGCTCACTTTAGAGGGAGGCATGGGACTTAGACCGTAACCGTTCAAAAACCGACAGCATCGCAGGTAAAAACCTGCGATATGCAGGGGTATAAACATGGCAAAAGAGATAGAATGGAATGATCGGTTTAATATCGGCGTCGATGAAGTGGACAGGGCGCATCGGAGGCTGTTCTCCATTGTGGGCAAGATTGTCCGCCTCAACGAGGAGGAATCCCAGCGCAAGTGGGTCTGTCAGGAGGGAATCAAGTTTTTTAAAGCCTATGCGGTCAAGCACTTTGCTTCGGAAGAACTCTATATGAAGCACACGAACTACAGCGGTTATGAGATGCACAAGCGGCTGCACGACAATATGCGGGACAAGACGCTTCCGGCACTGGAGCGGGAGATGGAAGAGATGAATTATTCCGTGGAGTCCGTGCGGCATTTTCTGGGAATCTGCATCGGATGGCTGACGGGACACATTATGATCGAAGACCGCGCGATTACGGGGAGGGTACCCAACAAATGGGTACACAGCGCCCCGGAGATCGAGTGGGAAGATCTGGAGAAGGCGGTGAGCCAGAGTCTGCAGGAGATATTGGGACTGAAGGCCACGCTTGTCAGCCAGCATTACGGCTGTGAGGATATCGGGAAAAGCATTTTTTACCGCATGAATTATCTCACGAAGGATCAGAAAAAGGCACAGGTTTTCGTAGGGTACGAAGAGCAGCTTGTGCTTCAGACGTTGGGCGAGATGCTGGGCAAACAGCTGCCGAAGATGGATCAGACGGTGGCTTATGCGATGATGCAGATTTCCCAGCTGATTGCAGAGCGGGCGGCGACGCATTTTAGCGTTGCAGATCTGTGCAAGATGGAGAAAAACAATCAGCTCACATATGAGCAGATGCTCTCGGCTTTTGAGAAGCAGTATCCCCATTTCAGCCTGTTGTTTGACACGGGCAGAGGGTATTTCGTGTTCTGCCTCAACAAGGTGAACTGACAGAGTGAAATAGAAGCAAATGGAAGAAATTGGAGCCTGCAAATAAAAAGTCAAGCTAAATTTTAAAGAACATTGAAAATTTTATAC
>JAMPGV010000053.1 GCA_023663735.1 Muribaculum sp.
CGCCAGCCAACGGCTGGCGAATTGCTATCAGCAAGCCCTCACCATTCACATCCAAGTCGTCAGCCAGTGGCTGGCGATTTACGTAAGGACTCCACTCATCATAAAATAAACGCATATTTTTAATATTGCTCTCTGAAAAGCCTCGGATTCCCATCAATTCCGACTTTAATCTGCTGGAAATGGTCTTAATCGCATCTGTCCCCCAAGCACCATTTCTTGTGTTTTCCGAAACATACTTCCCGATTCCATAGTAGAGAGATAGCAGTTCCGCATTACCCACTTTCGCAGCCCTATATCTGCTCTTTTCAACCGCTTGTTTTATTATGATGTCCGGTGAGATGGTGATACAGAAATGCAAGTTATGTAACGGATATTTTCAGACAAAACATTCTTCCGACCAGATGTATTGCAGCCGTATCTATAAAAATACTTCTGCAACCTGCAGCGAAGTGGGCGTAAGAAAAACTTATAAGGAAAAACTATTCCAGCATCCAATTCACCAGGAGTTTACTAAGTCCTATAATAAACTTTATGGACGCATCCGACGTGGCAAAGTTCCAAACGATACGCCACTAAAGGATGAATTGAAAAGACTGCACGATGAATACACAGAAAAATATGAAAATACACATAAACAAGACAGGGAAACCGTCTGGAAAGAATATATTCAGAAAAATAAAGAATTGCTCGACTAGCTTTTGATAATACCTGCGGGAAAAAGAAACGGCTGCTTAACTATCCCTCGAAAATCTCTGCCCTACGAAAGCATGATTCTACAACCTATCATTTCTCGAATATTTTAGAAGCATCATAGAAGCACGAACAACTTACATAACAAATTTCCATTCAAAAAGGCTTTCGGAGAATCCTCCGAAAGCCTTGAATTTACTGTATTTCTTTCAATTACTCAATAATAGTAGCCACACGGCCTGACCCAACAGTCCTACCACCCTCACGGATAGCGAAAGTCAGACCCTGCTCCATAGCGATGGGATGGATCAGCTCGATGGTCATCTCCACGTTATCGCCAGGCATACACATCTCGGTACCTGCGGGCAGGTTGCAAACGCCGGTAACGTCGGTCGTTCTGAAGTAGAACTGAGGACGATAGTTGTTGAAGAAAGGAGTGTGGCGGCCGCCCTCGTCCTTGGTCAGAACGTAAACCTGTGCGGTAAACTTCTTATGGCAGGTAACGGTGCCGGGCTTTGCAAGCACCTGACCACGCTCGATCTCGGTTCTCTGAACGCCGCGGAGCAGTGCGCCGATGTTGTCGCCGGCCTGTGCCTCATCCAGCATCTTTCTGAACATCTCGATACCGGTTACAACGGTCTTCTTGGTCTCTTCTTTGATACCAACGATCTCTACTTCCTCATTCAGATGCAGAGTACCACGCTCCACACGTCCGGTAGCAACAGTACCACGACCGGTGATGGTGAACACGTCCTCTACAGGCATCAGGAAAGGCTTGTCGGTGTCACGCTGAGGATCGGGAATATACTCGTCAACGGTACTCATCAGCTCCATGATCTTGTCGCCCCACTCGCCGTTGGGATCTTCCAGTGCTTTCAGTGCGGAACCCTTGATGATCGGGCAGTCGGTGAAATCGTACTCCTCCAGCTGCTCGGTGATCTCCATCTCCACCAGCTCCAGCAGCTCGGGATCGTCAACCATGTCGCACTTGTTCATGAATACAACGATGTAGGGTACGCCTACCTGACGGGACAGAAGGATATGCTCCTTGGTCTGAGCCATCACGCCGTCGGTAGCAGCCACAACGAGGATAGCGCCGTCCATCTGTGCAGCACCGGTAATCATGTTCTTTACATAGTCGGCATGGCCCGGGCAGTCAACGTGCGCATAGTGTCTCTTCTCGGTCTGATACTCAACGTGTGCGGTGGAAATGGTGATACCACGCTCTCTCTCCTCGGGAGCCTTGTCGATATTCTCGAAATCTACCTTCTCGTTGCCGGCAACTCTCTCAGCCAACACCTTGGTGATCGCAGCGGTCAGAGTGGTCTTACCATGGTCAACGTGACCGATGGTACCAATGTTACAATGGGGCTTAGATCTTTCAAATTTAGCTTTAGCCATTATTAAAATCCTCCTTAAAATATAGATACAGTTACTTTTTTCTCACTATCTCTGATTATATTAAATAATCAGAGGTTTGACAAGCAGTTTTTGTTAAAATACGGTAAATCTTCTCAACTTATTTTGCCTTCTCGGACAATACCTTTTCCTGTACGTTCTTGGGAACCGGCTCGTACTTGTCGAAGAACATGGAGTAGTTGCCGCGTCCCTGCGTCTTGGAACGAAGGTCAGTGGAATAACCGAACATCTCTGCAAGGGGAACGAACGCACGCACGATCTTGCCTCCGCCCAGATCATCCATACCCTCCACACGTCCGCGGCGGGAGTTCAGATCGCCGATTACATCGCCCATGTACTCTTCGGGCATGGTAACTTCCACTTTCATGATCGGCTCGAGCAGCACGGGACTTGCCTTCTGCATAGCCTCCTTAAACGCCATAGATCCGGCGATATGGAATGCCATCTCGGAAGAGTCCACCTCATGGTAGGAACCGTCGTATACATTGGCATGGATGCCCAGCACGGGGAATCCGCCGAGAATACCTGCCTGTGCGGCCTCTCTGATGCCCTCGCCCACCGCAGGAATATATTCCTTGGGAATCGCGCCGCCCACGACGGTGGATTCGTACAGAAGCACGGGAGGCTCGTTGATCAGCACATTGGCCTTGGGATCAAACTCGAATTTCTCACAGTTTGCCTCCAGCGGCTCAAACTTCACCTTACAATGTCCGTACTGGCCGCGTCCGCCGGACTGCTTTGCATACTTGGAATCCACTTCCACAGCCTTGGTAAACGCTTCCTTGTAGGCAACCTGAGGCGCGCCCACATTGGCCTCTACCTTGAACTCACGCAGCAGCCTGTCCACGATAATCTCCAGATGCAGCTCGCCCATACCGGCGATGATGGTCTGCCCGGTCTCCTGATTGGTGTGTGCGCGGAACGTGGGATCTTCCTCCGCCAGCTTTGCCAGAGCCTCACCCATCTTGCCCTGACCCGCTTTAGTCTTCGGCTCGATGGCCAGCTCGATAACCGGCTCGGGGAACTCCATGGACTCCAGAATCACAGGATGCTGGTCGTCGCAGATGGTATCGCCCGTAGTGGTGAACTTAAAGCCGACTGCGGCTGCGATATCGCCGGAGTAAACCTTGTCCAGCTCGGCGCGCTTGTTTGCGTGCATCTGCAGGATACGTCCCACACGCTCTTTCTTATCTTTGGTGGCATTCAGCACGTAGGAACCGGAGTTCATCGTACCGGAATACACACGGAAAAATGCAAGTTTTCCCACAAAAGGATCGGCCATAATCTTGAATGCCAGCGCGGAGAAAGGCTCTTCATCGGAGGAATGTCTCTCCACCTCGTTGCCGTCCAGATCCGTGCCTTTGATGGCCGGGATGTCGGTCGGCGCGGGCATATACTCCAAGATGGCATCCAAAAGCTTTTGTACGCCCTTGTTGCGGTATGCGGAACCACAGCATACGGGAATTGCGGTACACTCACAGGTTCCCTTTCTCAATGCAGCTTTCAGCTGCTCGACGGAAGGCTCCTCGCCCTCCAGATACATCATGGTCAGGTCGTCATCCAGCTCGCAGATCTTCTCGATCAGCTCGGAACGGTACAGCTCTGCGTCGTCCTTCATGTCTCCCAGATCATCGGTCACGGTGATATCGTCGCCCTTGTCATCGTTGTAAATATATGCCTTCATCTCGAACAGGTCGATGATTCCCTTGAAATCGTCTTCCTTGCCGATGGGCAGCTGCAGAACAATGGCATTCTTGCCGAGTCTGTTCTTGATCTGCTCCACGGCGCCGTAGAAATCCGCACCCATAATGTCCATCTTGTTGATGAACGCCATACGGGGTACATTGTAGGTGTCAGCCTGACGCCATACGTTCTCGGACTGCGGTTCCACACCACCCTTTGCACAGAAGACGCCGACAGCGCCGTCCAGTACGCGAAGGGAACGCTCTACTTCTACGGTAAAGTCCACGTGACCCGGTGTATCAATGATATTGATACGATGCTCCAACGCGCCTTCCATGGGCTTGGTTTCTTTTTCCAAAGTCCAATGGCAGGTGGTGGCGGCTGATGTGATGGTGATTCCTCGTTCCTGTTCCTGCTCCATCCAGTCCATGGTAGCGGTGCCTTCATGAGTATCGCCAATCTTGTAGTTTACGCCAGTATAATACAGAATACGCTCGGTCAGCGTGGTCTTGCCCGCATCGATATGAGCCATGATTCCGATATTTCTGGTTCTCTCTAATGGATATTCTCTTCCAGCCAAGGTCTTTTCCTCCTATATTAGTGTGAAACTAAAAACGATAATGTGCGAAGGCCTTGTTGGCCTCTGCCATCTTGTGCATGTCTTCTTTTCTCTTGACGGCTGCGCCGGTGTTGTTGGCTGCGTCAAGAATCTCGTTCGCCAGTCTGTCCACCATGGTCTTCTCACTTCTCTTACGCGAGAACATGGTCAGCCAGCGGAGGCCGAGCGCCTGACGTCTGTCGGCACGCACTTCGATAGGCACCTGATAGGTAGCGCCGCCGATACGTCTTGCCTTTACCTCCAAAACGGGCATGATATTATTCATTGCCGATTCAAATACTTCGAGAGCCGGTTTCCCGGACTTCTCTTCTACTTTGGCAAATGCACCGTATACAATCTTCTGGGCTACGCCCTTTTTGCCGTCCAGCATGATATTGTTGATCAGCTTGGTGACAACCTTATTGTTGTATAAAGGATCTGCCAATACATCTCTTTTCTGAATATGTCCTTTACGTGGCACGGTTCTTCCCTCCTTATTATCACAAATAGCGGATCACGCATTCTGCGCGCCATCCATATGCCAATAATTCATCGGTACTCACATGTGTTTCCCCAAGTGTTCGCGCTGTGTATCTGTTGCTCTTTTATAAACAATACAGAATCCAACACTTTTCTTAGTTCCGTTTTAGTGTAGTCCCTATTTCTTGGCGTCTTTCGGTCTCTTGGCGCCGTACTTGGAACGAGCCTGCTTTCTGTTGGCAACGCCTGCCGTATCCAAAGTACCACGGATGATGTGATATCTGGTACCGGGAAGATCCTTTACTCTGCCGCCGCGGATCAGCACCACGCTATGCTCCTGAAGGTTGTGTCCTTCGCCGGGAATATAGCTGGTAACCTCGATACCGTTGGAAAGACGCACTCTGGCGATCTTTCTCAGCGCGGAGTTAGGCTTCTTGGGGGTTGCCGTCTTAACAGCGGTGCACACACCACGCTTCTGCGGAGCGGAAACGTTTGTGGCCTTCTTGTGGAGAGAATTGTAACCTCTCTGAAGCGCCGGTGCGGTAGACTTCTTTACAGACGTCTGACGACCCTTTCTTACTAACTGGTTAAATGTTGGCATTCTGTTTCACCTCTTTCTTATTATAAAATGTTTTTGGTAAAATATACATGCGCGCCTATCACGGCACACTAAAATAGTATACTTGCTGACAGAACTCTTGTCAATCACTTTTTTTGTTTTCGCCGCCTGATTTTAACTCTTCCAGATACCGTTCCAGCGCATCCCGCCATGACGGTAGCCGCTCAAACCCGCTCTCCGTAAGTTTTCCGTTGTTCATGCGGCTGTTGCGCGGACGGGGAGCTTTCGCTCCGTACTCCTCGGTACTCACGGGCAGAACCGTTACTTTGTCCGCCAGTCCCGCCTTCTTGAAAATCGTCCGGGCAAACTCGCACCACGAACACACGCCCTCGTTGGTGGCATGATAGACCCCGTAGCGCTCCGTCACGATCATATCCGCCAGAAGCCGCGCCAGATCGCGGGTGTAAGTGGGAGATCCGATCTGATCGTCCACCACGCGGAGCGTATCGTGGTTTTCAGCCAGTTTCAACATGGTCTTCACGAAATTTTTGCCGTGGGCGCCAAAGGTCCATGTGACCCGCACGATAAAATATTTCTCCAGAAGCCTCTGCACCGCCAGCTCTCCCTCGTACTTGGTTCTCCCGTACACATTCTGCGGATCCCTTTCGTCCTCCGGCTCCCAAGGGCGCTCTCCCTGTCCGCCGAACACATAATCCGTGCTGATGTGCATCATCCGGATATCCAGTTTCCGGCACACTTGCGCAATATGCTCCACGCCGTCCACATTTGCCCTCCGACACCGTTCCTCATCCTCCTCCGCCGCGTCCACGGCGGTATAGGCCGCACAGTGGATCACCGCGTCCGGCCTCTCGGCGTACATCACGCGCTCTACCCGGGCGGCGTCCGTAATGTCCATGCTGTGATGATCCGTCCCCGTCACTTCATGTCCCCGGGATTTTAACTCTTCCGCCACGTCATACCCCAGCTGTCCTCCCACGCCCGTCACCAATATTTTCATAAATCCGCTCCTTTCCTGCGGCGTAAAAAGCTGTGGCGGTTCTGCCACAGCTTTTTACGGCTTTCTCAATATAAATCATACAAAGATACCAAAAGTCTATTCGCTGTCCGCCACCGCTTCCGGCTCGGCCGCCGCAGTCTCGCCCTGCATCTCCTCAAAACGAATCTCCTCGCTGCCGTCTCCGAATCCCTCGTCGAATTGGATCGTGGTGACATTGTCGGTGCTAAGTCTGGTATTGCGGTAGCGCTTCATACCCGTTCCCACGGGAATCAGCTTACCGATGATCACGTTCTCTTTCAAACCGATCAGATTGTCTACCTTGCCCTTGATGGCCGCCTCGGTCAGAACCTTTGTGGTCTCTTGGAACGATGCGGCTGACAGGAACGAGTCCGTCGCAAGAGCCGCCTTGGTAATCCCCAGAATAATTCTCTTGCCTTCCGCAGGCTCTTTGCCCTCCGCCAAAAGCTGCTCGTTCATCTCTTCATATTCCAGCACATCCACTAAAGTGCCGGGCAGGAAATCCGTGTCGCCGTTGTTCTCGATGCGGACCTTCTTGAGCATCTGGCGCACCAGCACCTCGATATGCTTGTCGGAGATATCTACGCCCTGCAGACGGTAAACGCGCTGCACCTCTCGGAGCATATAATCCTGTACCGCCCGAATCCCCTTGATCTTCAACAGGTCGTGGGGATTCACGCTTCCCTCTGTCAGCTCGTCGCCTGCCTCCAGCTCCTGTCCGTCCACCACCTTGATGCGGGAACCATAAGGAATCAAGTAGGCCTTCGACTCTCCGGTCTCATCGTTGGTGATGACCACCTCGCGCTTTTTCTTAGTGTCCTTGATCTCTGCCTTGCCGCCAAATTCCGCAATGATCGCAAGTCCTTTCGGCTTTCTGGCCTCAAAAAGCTCCTCCACACGGGGAAGACCCTGTGTGATGTCGTCGCCCGCCACACCGCCGGTGTGGAAGGTTCTCATGGTGAGCTGGGTGCCGGGTTCTCCGATGGACTGCGCCGCGATAATGCCCACGGCCTCGCCTACCTGCACCGCCTCACCGGTAGCCATGTTGGCTCCGTAACACTTTGCGCAGATTCCCACATGGGAACGACAGGTCAAAATGGTGCGGATCTTCACTTCCTCTATCGGCTCGCCCTTCTCGTTCACGCCCACGCTCAGAATCTTGGCGGCGCGGCTGGGGGTGATCATATGGTTATGCTTTACGATCAGGTTGCCCTGAGCGTCCTTGATGTCCTCGCAGGAATAACGCCCCGTGATACGGTCTTTCAGGCTCTCGATGGTCTCTTTCCCGTCCATGAAAGCTTTTACCACCATGCCCGGGATCTCATCCTTGTCCGCACAGCAGTCCACTTCCCGAATGGAAAGTTCCTGCGATACGTCCACCATTCGTCTGGTCAGGTAACCAGAGTCCGCGGTACGCAGAGCCGTGTCGGACAGACCCTTGCGCGCGCCGTGCGCGGACATGAAATACTCCAGTACGTCCAATCCCTCACGGAAATTGGATTTGATGGGCAGCTCGATGGTCCGTCCCGTTGTGTCCGCCATCAGGCCGCGCATACCGGCCAGCTGCTTGATCTGCTGATTGGAACCGCGGGCGCCGGAGTCCGCCATCATAAAGATATTGTTGTATTTGTCCAGACCCGCCAACAGCACATCCGTCAGTTCCTTATCGGTCTCGTTCCAAGTCTCCACCACCGCGCGGTACCGCTCTTCCTCCGTGATCAGGCCGCGTCTGAAATTGGCGGAAATCTTGTCAACGGTAGCCTGTGCGGCCGCCAGCATTTCCGGCTTTTTCTCCGGCACGGTCATATCCGAGATGGATACGGTCATAGCGGCTCTCGTGGAGTATTTGTACCCGATGGCCTTCACGTCGTCCAGCACCTCGGCGGTTCTGGATGCGCCGTGGGTGTTGATAACCTTCTCCAGAATCTGCTTCAGCCCCTTCTTGCCCACATGGAAATCCACTTCCAGCTTCAACAGGTTCTCGGGATCGCTTCTGTCCACAAAGCCCAGATCCTGCGGTAGGATCTCGTTGAAAAGGAATCTCCCCAGCGTGGATTCCACATTGGCGGAGACGATCTGTCCCTCCGCATTCCGCTTGCTCACGCGCACGGAAATCTTGGAGTGCAACGTAATCACCTGATTCTCATATGCCAAAATTGCCTCGTTTACATTCTTAAAGAATTTTCCTTCGCCTTTCGCGCCCTCGCGCTCCTGCGTCAGGTAATAAATGCCCAGCACCATATCCTGAGAGGGAACGGCCACGGGACCGCCGTCGGAAGGCTTGAGCAGATTGTTGGGGGAGAGCAGCAGGAATCGGCACTCCGCCTGCGCCTCCACGGACAGGGGCAGATGTACTGCCATCTGGTCGCCGTCGAAATCCGCGTTAAAGGCCGTACATACCAGAGGATGCAGCTTGATTGCCTTGCCTTCCACCAGAATCGGCTCAAAGGCCTGAATGCCCAGTCTGTGCAGGGTCGGTGCGCGGTTGAGCATCACAGGATGTTCCTTGATGACCTCCTCCAGCACATCCCACACGCTGCCGTCCAGCCTCTCCACCAGCTTCTTGGCGTTTTTGATATTCTGGCTGATACCCTTGGCCACAAGCTCCTTCATCACAAAGGGCTTGAACAGCTCAATCGCCATCTCCTTGGGCAGGCCGCACTGATAAATCTTCAGCTCCGGACCCACCACGATAACGGAACGGCCGGAATAGTCCACACGCTTGCCCAGCAGGTTCTGGCGGAACCGGCCGGATTTGCCCTTCAGCATATCGGACAGGGACTTTAACGCCCGGTTGCCGGGTCCCGTGACGGGGCGTCCCCGTCTGCCGTTGTCGATCAGCGCGTCCACCGCCTCCTGCAGCATACGCTTCTCGTTGCGCACGATGATGTCGGGCGCTCCCAGCTCCAGAAGCCTCTTCAGGCGGTTGTTTCTGTTGATAATTCTCCGATAGAGATCATTCAAGTCAGAAGTGGCAAAACGGCCTCCGTCCAGCTGCACCATAGGGCGCAGGTCGGGAGGAATCACAGGCACAACGTCCATAATCATCCACTCGGCCAGATTGCCCGAACCGCGGAAGGCCTCCACGACCTCCAGCCGCTTGATAATGCGCGCGCGCTTCTGCCCGGTGGACTCTTTCAGCCCGGTCTTCAACTCAACGGCCTCCGTCTCCAGATCCACGGCCTGCAAAAGCTCTTTGATGGCCTCCGCGCCCATTCCCACGCGGAATTTGTTCCCCCAGTTCTCTCTGGCATCCTGATATTCTTTCTCGGAGAGAACCTGTTTGTACTCCAGATTGGTCCCCCCGGCGTCCAGCACGATATAGGACGCGAAATACAGCACTTTCTCCAGCACTCTGGGAGACAGATCGAGAATCAGCCCCATACGGCTGGGAATTCCTTTAAAATACCAGATATGCGACACGGGAGCCGCAAGCTCAATATGCCCCATGCGCTCTCTGCGGACGCTGGCCTTGGTGACCTCCACGCCGCATCGGTCACAGACCACGCCCTTATACCGGATCTTTTTGTATTTTCCGCAGTGGCACTCCCAGTCCTTGCTGGGTCCGAAAATTTTCTCACAGAACAGGCCGTCTCTCTCCGGCTTCAAGGTTCTGTAATTGATCGTCTCGGGCTTCAGCACCTCGCCGTGGGACCACTCTCGAATCTTATCAGGCGATGCTAATCCAATCTTGATTGCATCAAATGTCATAGGCTGGTAATTTTCCGTTCTTGTTTCTGACATTTTGCTCTCCCTTTCTCTATTTACAGTTCGTCGTCACCTTCGAAGCTGTCATCAAAGTCGTCCTCCGAGAAATCCTCCTCATCGGCACTCACCAGTTCGCCGCTTGCCGTGTCAAATTCCTGTGCCTGATAGCCCATCTCGCCGAGGGAGCCGCTGTCATAATCATTGTACTTGCGGTCGCCCTCCATCTCATAGCGGTAATCGGTGTCGCCGTAGTCGATGGTCTCCATGATTTCTACCTCGGTCTGATCTTCGCGCAGCACACGCACGTCCAGACCCAATGCCTGCAGCTCTTTCAAGAGTACCTTGAAGGATTCGGGAATTCCGGGTTCCGGGATATTGTCCCCCTTGATGATGGCCTCATAAGTCTTCACACGCCCCACCACATCGTCGGACTTCACCGTCAGAATCTCCTGCAGAGTGTAGGATGCGCCGTATGCCTCCAGCGCCCACACCTCCATCTCTCCGAAACGCTGTCCGCCAAACTGCGCCTTGCCGCCCAGAGGCTGCTGCGTCACCAGAGAGTACGGTCCGGTGGAACGGGCATGAATCTTGTCGTCCACCAGATGATGCAGTTTCAGGTAGTGCATGTGTCCGATCGTGACGGGACTGTCAAAATACTCGCCCGTCCTGCCGTCCCGCAGACGCACTTTGCCGTCTCGGGAAATAGGCACACCCTTCCAGAGTTCCCTGTGATCCCTGTTCTCGTACAAATATTCCATCACTTCGGGCAGAAGCTCCGCCTTGTGTTTCTTCTCAAATTCTTCCCATTCCAGATTGACATAATCATTGGCCAGATCCAGCGTATCCATAATGTCCGTCTCGTTTGCGCCGTCGAACACGGGCGTGGCAACGTTGAAGCCCAGCGCCTTGGCCGCCAGAGACAGGTGGATCTCCAATACCTGTCCAATATTCATACGGGAAGGCACACCCAGCGGATTCAGCACGATATCCAGCGGGCGGCCGTTGGGCAGATAAGGCATATCCTCCACGGGAAGCACACGGGAAACCACACCCTTGTTGCCGTGGCGTCCTGCCATCTTGTCTCCCACGGAAATCTTTCTCTTCTGTGCGATATAAATACGGACAGCCTGATTTACGCCCGGAGACAGCTCATCGCTGTTCTCTCTGGTAAAGACCTTAGCGTCCACGACGATTCCGTACTCACCATGAGGCACTTTCAGGGAAGTGTCGCGCACCTCTCTGGCCTTCTCGCCGAAAATGGCGCGCAGCAGCCTCTCCTCGGCCGTCAGCTCCGTCTCTCCTTTGGGGGTCACTTTCCCCACCAGAATATCACCCGCGCGCACCTCCGCTCCGATGCGGATGATTCCTCTGTCGTCCAGATCCTTCAAGGCGTCGTCGCCCACGCCGGGTACATCCCGGGTGATCTCCTCGGGTCCCAGCTTCGTGTCTCTGGCCTCCGCCTCGTATTCCTCGATATGCACGGAGGTATAAACATCCTGCTGTACCAGCCTCTCGCTGAGCAGAACGGCGTCCTCGTAATTGTAGCCCTCCCAAGTCATGAAACCGATCAAGGGGTTCTTGCCCAGCGCCAGCTCTCCCATGGAAGTGGAAGGGCCGTCCGCAATCACCTGTCCCTCCGCCACATGGTCGCCCTTGAAGACAATGGGCTTCTGATTGTAGCAGTTGGACTGGTTGGACCGGGAGAACTTAGTCAGATGGAACTCGGCTTTCTCGCCGTCGTCGTAAGTGATCCGGATCAGCTTGGACGACACATACGTCACGGTTCCGGCCTTCTTGGCCACCACGCAGACGCCGGAGTCCACGGCCGTTTTGACCTCCATACCGGTACCCACCACAGGAGCCTCCGTGGTCAGAAGCGGCACCGCCTGACGCTGCATGTTGGAACCCATCAGCGCGCGGTTAGCGTCGTCGTTTTCCAAGAACGGAATCAATGCGGTCGCCACGGAAAATACCATCTTGGGGGACACGTCCATATAGTCGAACATGGCCTTGGGATAGGCCTGTGTCTCCTCGCGGTAACGGCCGGACACCATGTTGCGGACAAAATGCCCGTTCTCGTCCAGCGCCTCGTTGGCCTGCGCCACATGATAATTGTCCTCCTCGTCGGCGGTCATATATACCACTTCCTCGGTGACACGGGGATTCGCCTCATCGCTCTTGTCGATCTTGCGGTAAGGCGCTTCTACAAAACCGTATTCGTTAATTCTGGCATAGCTTGCCAGAGAGTTGATCAAACCGATGTTGGGACCCTCGGGAGTCTCAATCGGACACATTCTTCCGTAATGGGAATAATGCACATCACGAACCTCGAATCCGGCGCGGTCACGGGACAGACCGCCGGGTCCTAAAGCGGACAGACGTCTCTTGTGCGTCAGCTCGCCCAGCGGATTGTTCTGATCCATAAACTGTGACAGCTGGGAAGAACCGAAGAACTCTTTCACTGCGGACGTCACCGGCTTAATGTTGATCAGGCTCTGGGGAGAAATATCCTCCGCGTCATGGGTGGTCATGCGCTCGCGCACCACTCTCTCCATTCTGGACAGACCGATGCGGTACTGATTCTGCAGAAGCTCGCCCACTGCGCGGATTCTTCTGTTGCCCAGGTGGTCAATATCGTCGTCGTTGCCTAAACCGTACTCCAAATGGATATTATAATTGATGGAAGCAATAATATCTTCCTTCGTGATATGCTTAGGGATCAATTCATGGACATTCTTTTTGATGGCCTCCCCCAGCTTCTCCGGGTCATCGCCGAACTCTTCCAGAATCTGCGCCAGAACCGGATAATAAACACGCTCGTGAATCCCGAACTCTCTGGGATTGCAGTCGATGAAACTGGTGATGTCCACCATCATATTGGAGAGGACTTTTACGTTCTTCTCCTCCGTCTGAATGTACACAAAAGGCACCGCAGCGTCCTGAATGGTGTCCGCAAGCTCCGCGCTCACCTTGTCGCCCGCCGAAGCCAGAACCTCCCCGGTGGAAGGATCCACCACATCCGCAGCCAGTATCTGATGGCGGATCCGGTTTCTGAATGCCAATTTTTTATTGAATTTATATCTGCCGACCTTGGCCAAATCATATCTTCTGGGGTCAAAGAACATGGCGGTGATCAGGCTCTCCGCACTCTCAACGCTCAAAGGCTCGCCGGGGCGGATCTTTTTATATAACTCTAACAGACCCTCCTGATAATTCTCAGCAGTATCCTTTCCAAAGCTCGCCTCGATTTTGGGTTCGTCGCCGAACACCTCGCGGATCTCGTCGTTGGTGCCGATACCCAGCGCACGGATCAGCACGGTGATGGGGACTTTGCGCGTTCTGTCCACGCGCACATAGAAAATGTCATTGGAATCCGTCTCATACTCCAGCCACGCGCCACGGTTGGGAATGACCGTGCAGGAGAACAGCTTCTTGCCGAGTTTGTCATGGCTGACGCCGTAATAGATGCCGGGAGAACGCACCAGCTGGCTGACGATGACACGCTCCGCGCCGTTGATCACGAAGGTACCCGTCTCGGTCATTAACGGCAGGTCGCCCATGAAAATCTCATGCTCGCTGATCTCTTCCTTATCTTTGTTATAAAGGCGCACTTTTACCTTCAAAGGAGCGGCATAAGTGGCGTCTCTCTCCTTGCACTCCTCAATAGAATACTTCACATCATCCCTGCACAGCTCAAAGTCCACGAATTCAAGGCTCAGGGAACCGCTGTAGTCGGCGATTGGGGAGATATCGTCGAAGACCTCTTTCAAGCCTTCGTCCAGAAACCATTGATAGGAGTCCTTCTGGACTTCGATCAGGTTAGGCATCTCCAGAACCTCTTTCTGCCTTGAGTAACTCATACGCATGACCCTGCTGCCGGCCATGGGACGTATTCTGTTTTTTTCCATTGACATTTCACCCCGTTCTTTCTGATTTGTCGCTGCAAACCGCCCTGCCAAAACGCACATAAGCGGCACACTAGAACAGGCTATTCCACCTTTTGGGCAAAATACGCCTACTTTCACACAATAGTGCATTGTTCATAATACCACAAACAGGGACAAGAGTCAAGAAAATTTTGCCAGAAAAATGCCTGTGAAAAATGCTCAGAAAAATATCGGATGAAAATACCGAAAAGACGGCTCCGCTTTTGCGAAGCCGTCTTTTCACCTTCCCGGTCAGGATCCTCTCGACCAGAGTTCTCCCGATCAGGATCCTCTCGATTACTTAAGGGTAGCCTTAGCGCCCACTTCCTCGAGTTTCTTCTTGATGTCCTCAGCCTCTTCCTTGGAAGCGCCCTCTTTGATTACTCTGGGAGCGCCGTCAACGGCCTCCTTCGCCTCTTTCAGGCCAAGGCCGGTGATCTCGCGTACCACTTTGATGACCTTTACCTTCTCTGCGCCAACCTCGGTCAGCTCTACGTCGAATTCGGTCTTCTCCTCTGCAGCGTCTGCAGCGGGACCTGCGGCTGCCATCACAACGCCTGCCGCTGCGGATACGCCGAACTCCTCCTCACATGCCTTTACGAGATCGTTCAACTCTAATACGCTCAGCTCTTTGATCGCATCAATCAATTCCTGTGCCGTTAATTTAGCCATTTTCATTTCCTCCGTTTTCTTTTACTGTTTGCTTGTCACAATGGATTCTACCGTCTTGCCGCCGTTTACTCTGCCGCGGGCGCTTCCTCTGCGGGCGTCTCTACAGCTTCTGCTGCGGGTGCGGGATCTGCCGCCTCTGCGGGAGCTTCCGATACAGCCGGATCTGCTGCCGCTTCTGCCGCGGGCGCTTCACACTGGGATGCGCCGCCTTTTTCCGCCAGCTGATTCATGACGCGGGCAAAGTTGGTGATAGGACTCTTCAAGCTGCCGAGCAGCTTGGAAATAAGCACCTCTCTGGAAGGAATGCTTGCGATAGCCGCCATTCCCTTCGCGTCATACACGGTGCCTTCCACCACGCCGGCCTTGATCTCCAGCTGGGGAGCCTTCTTTGCGAACTCTGCGATCACTCTCGCCGGAGCAGTCGCATCCTCGGCGGAGATCGCTACCGCGCTGGGGCCTTCCAAATAGGGAGCCAGCGCTTCCAGATCGGTTCCCTTAAACGCACGGGTCATGTAGGTGTTCTTGTACACCTTGTAGACAACTCCTGCCTCGCGCAGATTCTTGCGGAGCTGGGTGTCCTGCTCCACGGTCAAACCGCGGTAATCAACCAGAACCACGGACTGCGCGTCTTTGACATTCGCAGAAATCTCTTCCACGATGGGCTGTTTCAATTCAACCTTTGCCATTTTTTACCTCCTGTTAGATTTAGTGCCGAAGGAGTTACGCAATGGACGCCGCGCTCTCGCGGTCCGTCTTATCAAAAAAGCGTCCTCCAAGACAGGAAGACGCAGATTTCATTCTGTGAAACTCTCTCCTCGGTAGGCGCTTCGCTTACGTCCGTTCCCGGACACCTACTGTCTTCGGCTTGGTTTTATAACCTTTGATAGATTACCATAGTTTCCCCATGATGTCAACCATAACTTTTTGAAAAAACTTCACAAAAAACTTTCATGAAAAATTTTCATAAAGAAGAGCTTCGCCGCAAGGGCAAAGCTCTCCGAAAATCCTTGATCCGTCCGCGCAGGGTCAGAATTTTGCCACGTTGACCTTCACGCCGGGTCCCATGGTGCTGGTCAAAGTAATGCTTCTCAGATACTGGCCTTTCAGCGCACTGGGTTTCACTTTGATGATAGCGTCCATCAGCGCCTGAAAATTCTCCTGCAGAGCCTCGTCCGTAAAGGAAACCTTGCCCACGGGAACATGCACAATATTGGTCTTGTCAAGTCTGTACTCAATCTTACCTGCCTTGATATCGGCAACGGCCTTGGCCACATCCATGGTCACGGTACCTGCCTTGGGGTTGGGCATCAGACCTTTAGGTCCCAGAACTTTACCCAGACGTCCTACCACGCCCATCATATCGGGGGTGGCCACCACAACGTCGAAATCGAGCCATCCGTCATTCTGGATCTTGGGGATCAGCTCATCGCCGCCCACATAATCGGCTCCTGCTGCCTCAGCCTCGCTCAACTTATCGCCTTTTGCGAAAACAAGGACTCTCACCGTCTTGCCGGTTCCGTTGGGCAGGACAACCGCGCCGCGGATCTGCTGCTCCGCATGGCGGCCGTCGCACCCGGTTCTGATGTGAACCTCAACGGTCTCGTCAAACTTGGCGGGCGCGGCTTTCTTTACCAGCGCAATCGCGTCTGCGGGATCATAGAGAACCGCCCGGTCTACCAGTTTTGCGGCCTCATTATATTTCTTACCATGTTTCATCTACTTTACCTCCTAGGTTCCAGCGGCAATCTCAGACTGCCTCCCAAATGTTCGTTGTTACTCTTCTACTACAATTCCCATGCTGCGCGCGGTACCGGCGATCATGCTCATGGCCGCCTCAAGGCTGGCCGCGTTCAGATCCGGCATCTTCATCTCGGCGATCTCCTGAAGCTTGGCTTTGGAGATAGTCGCAACCTTTGTCTTGTTGGGAACGCCCGAACCGGACTTAATGTTGCACGCCTTTTTCAACAACACAGCTGCGGGGGGAGTCTTCGTAATGAAACTGAAAGACCTGTCCGCATATACGGTGATGACAACGGGGATGATCACGTCGCCCTTGTCCGCCGTCTTTGCGTTGAACTGTTTGGTAAATTCAACAATGTTCACACCGTGCTGACCCAGCGCAGGGCCGACGGGGGGAGCCGGTGTAGCCTTGCCGGCAGGAATCTGTAACTTAATGTATCCTTCTACTTTCTTTGCCATTGTGGCACCTCCTATAATGTGGTAATCTGGCGCGGAAAATGCGTGAAACGCCGTCTTCCGGGTACCTGCCCGCAGAACGAATTCCTCCGTCTTCCGCTCCCACTCGGAATGTCTGCGGCAAACCGCCAAACACATTCCTCTTTCTGCATTTATATTTGCCGGCGAACCGGAAAATATCGTTTTGACTCAAAGCCGGCGCTTACAGCTTGCGCACCTCCGCGAAACTGATCTCCACGGGCGTCTCCCTGCCGAACAGTTCCACATTGATGGTGGCGGTCTGCTTTCCGAAGTCCAATTTCTGTACCACTCCCACGGTATCCTTCCAGACGCCTGCAACCACCGCGATGCTGTCTCCTTCCACGAAATCTATGGAGACATTCTCCGTCTTGATGCCCAGAGGCTTCATCTCGGCCTCCGTGAGCGGCACCGGTTTGCTTCCCGGACCCACGAACCCCGTGACGCCGCGGGTGTTGCGCACTACATACCATGTATCGTCATTCATCTCCATGTTTAGGAGTACATATCCGGGGAACATCTTCTTAGGAACCGTCCTCTTGGCGCCGTTCTTGATCTCCACCACATCCTGCATCGGCACTCTGACCTCCAGAATCTGTTCCGCAAGATGGGGGTTGTTCTCAATGGTCTTCTCAATATTGGCTTTGACCTTATTTTCATATCCGGAATAGGTATGAACCACATACCACATTGCCTCTGCCATACAATCGCCCTCACTCCTATAAAGATGTCAGGAAGTTCACGCCATACTGGAAAGCATAATCCAATACTGCAATCAGAACTCCCACTACGATAGAAATCACAACCACTGCCACGGATTGTTTTAAGGTTGACTGTCTGTCCGGCCATGAAATTTTCTTGAATTCAGACTTTACGCCCTGAAAAAAGCCGGGGCGGGACTGCTTTTCTGCGGAATCTCCCATTTTTAGCCTCCACTCGTTTTGTTTTGCTTGGTTTCCCGAGAGCCACTGCTTTGTCTCTGCTCAGGAGAGACGGTTTCGTCTCCGAAGAGACTATTTGGTCTCTTTGTGTACCGTATGCGTCCTGCAGAATCTGCAATACTTCTTGGTCTCCATCCTGTCAGGATGCGTTTTCTTATCCTTGGTCGTATTGTAATTGCGCTGCTTGCACTCCGTACATGCCAATGTAATCTTTGTACGCATATCTCTACCTCCACATGTTTTTATGCATAAAAAAAAGACCTAAATCTTATCTCGCTTGACTACTATACCATACAATCCGTTCCCCGTCAACTAATTTTTCTGATCTTTTCGCCATCTTTTTGCTAAATGTTCTTGTTTCTTCGCTATAAATATGCTACACTGTGTACATAAATCACAATGGCAGATCTCCGCCCGGGCTGTAATCGGCATCCGGCGGCCTCCTGCTTGACCGGCTTTGGAACGGGAATGTTTTCCCCGAAACGGAATTTGGGGACTGCAGCCGGAAAAATTTAAAATAATTTTGCATTGGTATTCTTAAGTTTTTCCCGGATCATTCCGATATATAACGAAAGATTGTATTTCGCCCTGCCCAATATCACGGAGGAAAGGAGGCGCGGCAATGAGCATGGTTCTAAACACCGTCTATAACAACTATCTGTCAACCTATACGCCGAAGAGCGTGACGCGCTACGACACACACAAAAAGTCTGAGCTTCGCGACGTATACAACTCCATTGTCAAATTAAATAAGGACGCCCCCTGGTATCTTCCTACCACCAGCAAGGCGATACAGAATTACGCAGTCAGTTTGAAAGAGAATGCCCGCGGGCTTTACACGACGATCGCGCAGCTCGGCGGTCTGGAACAGGACGGTCTCTTGAGCCGGAAGAGCGCTTTCTCCTCCGACGAAGAGCTGGTGACCGCTTCCTTTATCGGCGAGAAACCGCCTGAGGACGCTTCTTTTGAACACACCTTGGAGGTTCGCTCTCTGGCATGTTCGCAGGAGAACATGGGACTGTTTCTGGAAAACACCCCCACGTCGCTCCCGCCGGACACCTATTCCTTTGACGTCTCCGTCAACGACATGAATTACGAATTTCAGTTTACCGTGGGAGAGAACGAGACCAACCGGGATATCCAATCCAGATTGATGCGTCTGGTGAACAATTCCGGCATCGGCATCCGCGCCTCCCTGATTGAATCCGAAGGGCGCACCGCTCTGCGGATGACCTCGGAGTCCACGGGGCTGTCCTTGGGCAGATCCGACATTTTCCATATCTCCGACGACCACACCAGCAAGACCGGAGGCACGGTGGATTATTTCGGTCTGGATTACACCAGCCGCGCTCCTTCCAATGCACGATTTGTGTTAAACGGCGAGGAACGCATCGCCCCCTCCAATCATTTTACGCTGGGCAAGATGTTTGACATTGAATTAAAGGGAGTGACCGCGCCGGACGAACCGGTTCACATCGGCCTGAAAGCCGATTCCGACTCCCTCACCGATAATGTGACCCGGCTTGTAGGCGGATACAACGCCTTTATCAAAGCCGCCTCCACCTATCTGGAGTACCAGTCCAAGAGCAATAATCTGGTGAAAGAGATGAAGGGCATTGTCTCCCTCTACACCAATTCCATGGAGTCCATGGGGCTTAACATGACCGCGGACGGCACTCTGCAGATTCAGCCCGACCTTCTGAGCGAGACGGTGAATCAGTCGGAGGATATTACGGAGACTTTCTCCTACCTGAAGGACTTCTCCAACTCCCTCCTCAGAAAGAGCAGCCAGATCTCCTTAAATCCCATGGATTATGTGGATAAGACCATGGTGGCCTACAAAAATCCGGGACATAATTTCGTGAGTCCCTACAATACCAGCGCCTACAGCGGCATGATGTTCAACAGCTACTGTTAGCACACGAAGTCAAAACAACGGATGTCAGGCTCCGCCAGACATCCTTATGTTAAACTAAGACCCTCCGCCGAATGAGCCATCATCGACAGAGGGTCTTTTGATTGCCATACTCTTTATCTTGGTCCTTGCGGACTAACAGCCCTGCTCCAGTTCTGTCCGAACCATTCCAAGCGCCTCCGCTATCACCTGATCCATGTCATAATACCGATACTGTCCCAGCCTGCCGCCGAAGAGTACCCCTCTCTCCCGCTCCGCCAATTCGCGGTACTTCGCAAACAGCGCGCCGTTGCGCTCATCGTTAATGGGATAATAGGGTTCGTCCCCCTGCTTCCACGCTGCCGGATACTCTCTGGTAATGACCGTTCCCTGCCCCGTGCCGAACGTGAAATGCTTATGTTCGATGATCCGGGTATACGGCACCTCGGCCTCCGTGTAGTTTACCACGGCATTGCCCTGATAATTGCCGCAGTCTGCCAGCGTCTCCTCCTCAAAACGAAGCGAACGCCACTCCAGCGCCCCCAACTCATAGCCAAAATAAGCGTCAATCATGCCGGTGTAAAGCACCTTTCCAAATTCCATTTTTTCGGAGATTTCTGAATTGCTGCCCGTCTCCGCAGTCCTTGAAACATCCGCGGGATTCCCCATACGACCCGGCACCGACGCCCGTCCCGTCCGCACAAACTTCTCGCAAAACTCCTCATAGGAGATTCCCAGCCGCACGGTCGTACCCTCCAGCAGCTTCTCGATGAGCGCCGTATAGCCGTCCTCGGGAATCCCTTGATAAGGATCCGTAAAATAATTGTTGTCATAGGTAAAACGCACGGGAAGCCGCTTGATAATGAAGGCGGGCAGCTCCCTACAGCTCTTGCCCCACTGCTTTTCCGTGTAACCTTTGACCAATTTCTCATAGACATCCCGCCCCACCAGAGAAAGCGCCTGCTCCTCCAGATTCCGGGGCTGCTCTACCCGGCAGTCCGCCCGCTGTCTCTCAATGATCTCCTGCGCTTCCCTCGGCGTGCGGATGTTCCACATCCTGCTGAAGGTATTCATATTAAAAGGCAGATTATAGATCTCGTCCCGGTATACTGCCACGGGAGAATTGATGTAATGGTTAAACCGGGCAAACCGATTGACATACTCCCACACCTCCTCATTGGAAGTATGAAAAATATGGGCGCCATACTTATGTACCTGAATGCCGCTCTGCTCCTGAGTATAAAGATTGCCGCCCACATGCTGCCGCTTGTCGATGCACAGACAGGTTTTGCCGGCCTGACGCATCTCATGGGCAAACACGGACCCGAAAAGCCCTGCTCCCACAATCAGATAGTCATACTTCATCCCGCTCTCCCCACATTTCTCAAAATTCCGTCCAATTCAGACATCCGGATTGGGACATTCGCCCGGCGTCCCGCCCGAAAGCCTATTTGGAAGTCCGGCTCTTTCTGCCGCCTTTTGCCTTGTACTTGTCAAGCTGCGCAAAATCTTCCATCAGCTCCAGCACCTTGTCCCGCCCTTCCTGATTCAGGTTCAGATAATTCTGCATCACACGGTTCTCCAGCAGCAGCGCTCCCAGAGACGCATCCCGCTCCAGCGAGGAAAAGTCCACGGGATTCAGGCTCAGCTTCTCGCAGATCTTAATGACGGTGCCGTATGCCATGCCGTCAATGCCGCGATCCAGCGCCGTCACCAGCGTGGAATACGGAATATTCATCTCCATGGAAAACTGGCGGACACTGCGGAACTGTGTCAAAATCTCTTTCTTCAAAATTTCTGCTTTTGTCATAATTCATCCCCATTTCTGCGCTGTTTGGCGGCGTGACCCATCCTCCCCGAGCGGTACGGACAGACCGCTTTGCAGCGGACAGCGCACAGCCGCAAAGCGCCTTATAAACCTTGTATCGTTATAGCATTGATTACTATGGCTTCAATATACGATTTTTGGCAATTCTTTGCAATAGATTTGAGAAAAAGTTAATAAATTTATTAGATTTTAAATTCATAACCTTCCCTCACCACCTGCTCCGCATACGGAGAATATTCCGAACGAATCGCCCGCAGGAGCGGATCCGGCGGCTCCGTGCCAAATTCTACACGCTTTAGCAGATATTTTAATCTCCTCAAATCCTCCAGCAGCGTCCGGGCGTCGGACGACTCCTTCCACAAACGCAGCGGCGATCCGCCAGCCGCCTCCAGCTCCTCAATGTCGGCAATCATCTGAACCTCCTTCAGATGCAGATAACCGCGGTTCGCTGGATTCCGGAAAAGTTCCACCAGCTCTTTCCGAATTCCCCGATCGATCAGGCCAAACATTTCCGCCCGCATTTTTTCCTTTAATTCATTGTACTCCCGCACAGGCTCCGAGACAGGCGCTTTTACAAAAGTGCGCAGATCCGCATACTCTTTGATGAACAAGTCTGCATACCGATAATAATCCCGCATCTTGCTGTAGGAATTGTCATGCCATACCCAAGGTTCTTCCTGATACGGCACCGCCACCTTCTTTCCGACCCGTGCAAATTCCATGCATTGGGAGATATCATAATAGTCCCATCCGTCAAACAGATCTTCCCTCCACGGCACGTCCTCGCTCGTGGCCATCAAGAGACCGTCCACCGCCTCGACCTCCCGATAGACCGCTCCCGCCTCCATCGCATATTCCAATCTGGACGGCGTGCAGTTATGTAACACTTTGCCGGTGTCCCAGTCCACCACCGCCCTCGCATAGTCGTCAAGGCGACTCGCCCCGATCATTCCGATCAGCCCGATCTCGGGGTCTGACGCAAACACATCCAGCAGATCGAACAGAAAACGAGAGTTGACGATCATCACATCCTGATGCAGATACACCTTATACCGCGCGTCGCTGCTCCGCATGGCGGCATTATACCCCGCGGTCATAGAGGGCGCTTCCGCGACTGCGATCACATCCGTCTCGTATCCCGGCGGCACGGACAGGCGGTTCAGATAATACTTGCATTCCTCATAGGCCGATTCATCGTTTACGCAGGTGATAAACGCAATTTTCTTATCGTTCATAGGCTCCTCTTTTTATGCTTTCTTTTTGGGATTCGGGTGTCAAAAGGTCACCAACCTTGGATATAAATTTGTACCTTGAAAAT
>JAMPGV010000054.1 GCA_023663735.1 Muribaculum sp.
TTCAAGGTACAAATAAAAATCAATATTTAAAGTGTGTCTTTTGACACCCGAATCCGGTAGGTGATTGCGAAACGCCAGTTTAGGTAATCCGCACAATGATTCTTTACGACAACAAGAGTTTTGTAATCGCTTATAAATAACGGATGTTTTAAAATTCGTTTTTGGGACTCAAGAAAATCGGAAAGGGAAAATTTCGCTTGCATAAAAGACCCCAAAGGTTTATAATAATCGCACAAGCGGAATCGGATGTGCCATGAGAGGGAGAAGCTATGGCACAACACAAAAGATTTCAAGACTTAAATCTGGCGGACGCATACCTGTTCGCCGCCGCATTGGAAGATGCGGAAACTTGCCGCATAGCGCTGGAGATCCTGCTCGGCAGGGACGTAAAACACGTCACCGTCCATGCGGAACACTCCGTACTGTTCAGCAAAGACTACCGCAGCATCCGTTTGGACGTCTATGCGAAGGACGCCGAGGGTAGCGACTTCAACGTCGAGATGCAGGGGGACAACGAGGGGAACCTCCCCAAGCGCAGCCGCTACCACCAATCCCAGATGGACGTGATGAGCGTGCCGCCGGGAAGCGATTTTAACGAACTGTGTCCCAGTTATGTGGTGTTCATCTGCCGCTTTGACCCTTTTGGCGGCGGCTTCTACCGCTATACATTTACCAACCGCTGTGCGGAGAACGGATCGGAATTGGGCGATGGCACCGTCAAAATCTTTCTGAACACGAAAGGGCGGAACGCTTCGGAAGTTCCGGAGGAATTGGTACATTTTTTAGAGTATGTGGAAAACAGTACGGCTGAGTGTGTGGAGAAGCGGTGTGGTGGGCGGATTGGCCGCATACACAGCCGGGTAACGGCAGTCAAGGAAAGCCGGGAATGGGAGCGGAAGTATATGACATTTGGAGAGCTGTTAGACAAAGAACACAAAGACGGACACAAAGAAGGACATAAAGAGGGACACAGAGAGGGACGCAACGAAAGCATCCTGCTCACTCAGAAAATGATTGAGGCGGGTGAAGCCGGTCAAATCTCCCGGCTTTCGGATGAAAGTTTCTATGCGGAAATGTGCCTGAAATATGGCATAGCCTTCGGGGGAAACTAAGCGCTGTTTTCTGCTGTCCGCTATTCTTTTTCGATTCTGCCTTCTTGATTCTGTCTGTTTAATTTACTCTTCCCAATCTCAGCTTCTTGATTTTATCTTTTTCAATCCTTTTTTCAATCATCTTAATCATTTCAATTTTTTCCTTATTTATTCTCTTTTTAAATAGGCGTTTGTGAAACGATATTTTTTGGAATCTTCACAAGCCTCTGCAAATGGAAACGTTTCACAATCGTCTGGCAGTCTATGATTTCAGCAATATAAAATTTTAAATGCATGGCACTCGATTTCGCTTGTAAAGGTGTTGAGGTAAACAGGTTTTTAGGGTATACTTATAGATAATGTTGGTGATAGGCATACTTAAGATTGATCGGGAGAGGAAGAGCATGAGTCTGTTGAGTGTGATTGTTCCGTGCTATAACGAGGAGGAGAGTGTAGCTCTGTTTTACCGGGAGTTTGTGAAAAACGATCCTTTTTTGGCGGGAAAAGGAATTGAGCTGGAGCTTCTGTATATCGACGACGGTTCGCGGGACGGCACCGTGCGGGAGGTTAAGGCGCTTCGGGAGCAGGACGAACGGGTACATCTGGTGTCTTTCTCCCGGAATTTCGGCAAGGAGGCCGCCATGTTCGCAGGGCTGGAGAAGTCCAGAGGCGATTATGTGGTGATGATGGACGTGGATCTGCAGGATCCGCCCAGCCTGCTCCCGGATATGTTCGCGGGGCTGGAGGAAGGGTACGACTCCGTGGCCACCAGACGCGTGAGCCGCAAGGGAGAGCCGCCCATCCGCAGTTTTTTTGCCCGGCTGTTCTACCGGCTGATGAAGAAGATTTCCAGAACGGAGATGATGGACGGTGCGAGGGACTACCGCCTCATGACCAGACAGATGGTGGACGCCATTCTCTCCATGCAGGAGTACAACCGCTTTACGAAAGGAATTTTCGGATGGGTGGGATTCCGTACCAAATGGCTGGAATATGAGAACGTGGAGCGCGCAAAAGGGGAGACAAAGTGGAGTTTCTGGAAGCTTCTGATGTATTCCTTCGACGGGATTGTGGCCTTTTCCACCGCGCCGCTTCTGATCTCTTCGCTGATGGGAATGCTTCTGTGTCTGGTGGCTTTTGCCATGATTATTTTTACGATCGTCCGAAAGGTGATGTTTGGGGACCCGGTGTCAGGATGGCCGTCTTTAGTCTGCATCATTCTGCTGACCAGCGGGATACAGTTTTTCTGCATGGGGATTCTGGGGCAGTATCTGGCCAAGACTTATATGGAAGTGAAACGCCGCCCCATCTATTTGGTGCGGGAGGAGCTGTAGTTTGCCGGGGAAATTTGCAGAAAGTCCACTTTTTGGTACTTTTGGTGGGGCAATGTGTCGTAAAGAGCGGCGGAAAGTTCTTTTTTATCATTCGACAATCATGATAGAATAATTTCAGGCATTCACAAGAAGGGGCAATACTCGACAGGGTTTTGACAGGGGTTTGAATAAGAAAGGGGAATTCTATCATGGACATTGCAGGAGTAGAGGATTATGAGCTAGAGAAATACATTACAAACATTATGCTGGATATAGGAGTGCCGGCGCATTTGAAAGGGTATCATTATCTGAGAGACGCGATTTTGCTTTCCGGAAAAGATATGGAGGTAGTCAGCAGCGTGACGAAACTGCTCTATCCGGCGATTGCAAAGCGGTTTAAGACCACCGGACAGAAGGTGGAGCGAGCCATCCGCAACGCTATCGAGGTATCGTGGAGCAGGGGAAATGTGGATACGTTTGAGAAAATGTTCGGCTATTCGGCGCTGTCGGGCAAGAGCAGGCCTACGAACAGCGAGTACATAGCGCGGATTGCCGATAAAGTGCGTTTGGATTTTAAAGCAATGTAGGAGGAGGCCGCAGGGTGGCGGCAGATGTTGGAATCTTGTGAATGTGGACAGCCATGACTGCGATAAGGGGGAGCGGTCATGGCTGTTTTGCCATGAAGTTTTGATATGTTGCTATTTTCCGGATAAAATGCTATCCTTAAACATATGGAATGGCGTGGCATGGAATGGCATGAGAGCAGGAAGTGACGTGGAACGGGAAAGGAAGAGCCATGAGAGGGTTTTTGGTGTTGGCCGGAATGGCGGTGTTGAGCGTGGCGCTGGGAACGGGTGTGCTGGGGATCCTGTACGGCAGACGGAGCCGCGGAATGGATATGGGGGATCGGCTGATTGTGGGCTTTATGGCGATTCTGGGAACGGCGGAGGCGGCGCATTTGGCGGCTCTGTTCTCCGGACGCGCCTTTGCGGATGCGTGCCGCTTGTTTGTGGTGGGAATTGCGGCGCTGTTGCTGGCGTCTCTGGGAATCTGGCTGTGGCTGTGGCGGGGAGACGTCAGGAAAGCGCAGCCTAAAAGAGGTGGGAACAGGCGGACGTCCGGCAGCAGAGCATCCGAAAGCAGAGCATCCGAAAGCAGAGCATCCGGCAGCAAAGCATTCGGCGGCAGCGGAGGATATATAGACGGTTCGCCGCTGTCTATGGGTATCTGCCTGTTGTTCGTGATTCTGGTGATTTATCAGATCGTGACCGTGACGTCGGGGGATTTTGTGAACCGGACGGGGGATATGACGGTGGAGACGGTACAGAGCTTTCTGGATACGGACGGTATCTATCGGGTGAATCCTCTCACGGGTGGGGCGTATGAAAGCGGTGTGCCGCTCAGAATCCGGATTTTGGGGCTGCCCTCTTTGTACGGGATGCTGTGCCGCATATCCGGCCTGTCCGCTCGGGAGTTTATCTGGCAGCGGATGCCGCTCTTTACGATGCTGATGTGCTATGCGGCGTATTGGATGCTGGCGAAAGCGCTTTTTGCAGGTCGGGGGGAAGAAAAGAAACGCATGTTATTTATGGCGCTGGCCGCCGCGGTTTTCTGTGTGGGGGATTATCTCTACGGCATGGACGGGTTCGGGCTGCTGCACCACGGATTCGGGGGCGCGGCCATCCGGAATCTTGTCTTAGTCCCTTATCTTCTGGGATTGGCGGCGCGGCATAAATGGCGTCCGGCGTTTTTGTGCATTCTGGCGGAGATCTGTCTGGTGTGGACATTGTACGGCATGGGCGTGTGCCTTCTGGTGACAGGCGGAACAGCCGCCCTGCGCCTCTGGCAGAAACGGCGCGCGGGAGGTCTGCACGGAGCCGGAGAGGAGGACGGATGATGGGAGAGAGTCTGCGGAGCGCATGGTCGGGCTGGATGGAGTTTACGGATCGGGGAAAACTTGCGGCGCTTCTGGCCGCGGTGCTGTGCTATCTTCTGTTGAGCAGAAAACGCAAAGGTCCGCAGGGACGTTTGATCCTTTACGGAGCGGTGACGGCGGCGCTGTGTGTCTGCCCGGTGACAGCGGCGTTGCTGATGAAATATCAGACGTTATTTTATGATTATCCTTGGATTTGGAGCATCGTGCCGCTCACTGTTGTGATGGCGTTAGGCGGGACTCTGTTTTTGACGGAACAGTGGAAAATGGGGACGGGATACCGCACATGGCTGTACAATGCGGCGCTGACGCTTCTGTGTGCGGCGGCGCTGGTGCTGTGCGGCGGTCTCGGGGACGAGCGCGCGTCGGTGCAGGCCTCCTCTCCAACGGCTGCGGCGGCATCCGGCGGCGGGGAGCAGGAGAGCAGGGCGCACGCGGAGACGGTTCTGTGGGCGGTGGAGGAGATCTGCGGAACGGACGGTTGCCTGTGGGCGCCCCGGGAGATTCTGGAATATGCGCGGGTGCAGGAGAACGCCCCGCGGCTGCTCTATGGCAGAAACATGTGGGATGCAGCTCTGAACGCCTACAGTTACGATGTGTATTCCGAGGAGCTGAAAGAGCTGTATCTCTGGATGGAGCATTTGACGGATTACGGTGTGGAGATTTCTGCGGGAGAGGGGCGCGCTTGGGTGGAGAATGCTTTCTCCATGGGCGCGGACCGTATTCTGCTTCCCATGGAGATGCAGGGCTGGAATCCGGCTGAGGGAAATGCCGCGGAAGGAAGTTCTGCTGCGGGGAATCCGGCCGGGGGAAATGCCACAGAAGGAAATTCTGCTGCGGGGAATCCGGCCGGGGGAAATGCCACAGAAGGAAGTTCTGCTGCGGGGAATCCGGTCGGAGAAGGCGCATGGGCGGAATGGGCCGGGAGAACGGTGGAAATCATAGAGCTGGACGGGTATTACCTGTTGAGATTGGAGTGAGGATATGCGGCAGACGGCGGGACAGGCGGGTTTGGTGAGCATCATTGTGCCGGTCTATAACGTGGAAAAATATATTGTGGAGACTATCGAGAGTGTGCGGAAGCAGACCTATCAGGCGTGGGAGCTTCTGCTGGTGGAGGACGGCAGCACGGACAATACGCCGGAGACGATCCGAGCGTATCTCTCTGACGTCCGCGACGAGCGGGTGCGGCTGATCTGCCTGTCTGCAAACGGCGGCGCGGCCAAAGCGCGCAATGCGGGACTTGCGGAGGCGAGAGGACGCTATATTGCCTATCTGGACGCCGACGATCTGTGGGAGCCTTGCAAACTCTCCCGGGAGCTTGCGTTTATGGAGGAGAGACAGGCGGCTTTCGCGTTTACGGGCTATGAATTTGCGGATGAAAACGGCGGCGGTCTGGGGCGGGTGGTGCATGTGCCTAAGACGCTGACCTATCGGCAGGCTCTGCGGAATACCACGATTTTTACCACTACGGTCATGTTTGACACGGATCGGATTCCCAAGGAACTGCTGCAGATGCCTCTGGTCAAGAGCGAGGATACGGCGCTGTGGTGGAAGGTGCTGCGAAACGGCTATACCGCCTATGGATTGGACGAGAATCTGGTGAAATACCGCCGCCCGGGAAAGAGCCTCTCCTCCAACAAGTTCGAGGCCATGCGGCGGATTTGGACGCTCTACCGCAGGGAGGAAGGACTGAGCGTGTGGGCGAGCGGGTGGAATTTCTGCTTCTGGGCCGTGCGAGCCGTACTGCGCAGAGTCTAAAAATTTTCGGAATCCGGATTGTGCGGAACTTGCTAAACTTCATTTCCCTAAACTTAATTTATCTTAAGAATCGGATTTTTTATATACCGACGGGGAAAAATATGGTATAATGACCTTATTCAAGACAGGAAGCGGCCGGAGGAAATGACTTGAGCGTAAATACCAATGAATATAATTTAAGACGGATGGAATCTTTCAAGCGGCTGATCAATCTGGCCTTGTCCGCTTTGTGTCTGGCGCTGGAGACGGGTATTTTCGCCTACCACTGGCTGGTGCATTTCCAGTACAGCGTGGTGGAGTCCCTGCGGAACTTCGGATATAAGGGACATATTGTAGAGATTGCCTTCTACGGCTTGATTCTCCTGTCTCTCTCCGCTATGTACGGCGGTATGCGTCTGGGGTATCTGCGCAATTCCGAGCTGATTTTCTCACAGTTGTTCTCCACCGTGCTGGCGTTGATGTTCATCTATGTGGAACTGTCCATCATGGCGCATCAGCCTTTTGTGCCGAAAGTCTTTATCATGATGCTGACGGAACAGGCGGTCACGGTGATTATCTACACGAATATCGCCAACAAGATCTACCGAAGTATTTTCCCGCCGCGCAAGATTCTTCTGATTCACGGCGAGAGACCCATCGAGAGCATTTACAATAAATTCGAGAGCCGCAGGGACAAATACAGCATTGAAAAGACCCTGTGTATGCGGGAGGGGATGGATCGAATCTGTCAGGAGATCGTCCACAGCTATGAGAAAGGCGAGTGCAATGCGGTGGTCGTCTGGGACGTGTCCACGGCGGAGCGCAACCAGATCTTGAAATTCTGCTATGCGCGTTCTATCCGCATCTATATCATGCCTAAAATAACAGATGTAATTCTTGGGGGAGCGGAAGAGCTTCATATTTTTGATTCGCCTCTGCTTCTGACCAGAGAGTATAGACTCAGTATGGAACAGCGGTTTATCAAGCGAAGCATTGATATCATCTGTTCTTTTATCTTGCTGGTGGTGGCTTCCCCGATCATGCTTCTCACGGCGATCGCGGTCAAACTGTATGACGGCGGCCCGGTGTTGTACAAGCAGATCCGCTGCACCAGAGACCAGCGGGAGTTTCGGATCATGAAATTTCGCAGTATGCGGACGGATGCGGAGAAAGACGGCGTGGCCCGTCTGGCGCAGAAAAACGACAACCGCATCACGCCCATCGGCAAATTTATCCGCAAGTGCAGGATTGATGAACTGCCCCAGCTTTTCAATATTCTCAAGGGCGACATGTCCTTCATCGGACCCCGTCCGGAGCGGCCGGAGATCATCAAGCAGTATGTGGAAGTGATGCCCGAGTTTGCATACCGCACGAAGGTGAAGGCGGGGCTGGCCGGTTTTGCGCAGGTATACGGCAAATATAACACGTCGCCCTATGACAAGCTGAAGCTGGATTTGATTTATATCGAGCATTATTCCGTATGGCTGGATCTGAAGCTGATGCTTCTGACCTTGAAGGTACTCTTCTGGCCCGACAGCACAGAGGGCGTGGAGAGCGAGATGGTTACGGCTTTCAAGCAGGAGCATGAGCGGTCCAAGAACGCGAATGAGAGAGACGAGAATGACGAGAATTGATTCGCGCCGTCCGCACGGCGAAGGAAACAGAACGATTTGGGAGGGCAGCTATGGGACGGAGACTTTTGATTTCAGGCTGACCATGCTCCGCATGATACGCAGTCTGGGCTGGATTGCGCTGTGGACTGTCTTGGGGACGGTGTTGTTCGGCGGCGGATATTATGTGAAAAATGTGGTTCTGGGCGGGAAGCCTCGGTATGAGATGACCATTACCTGTAAAATGGAGTATACCATGCCGCCGATGCAGTCGGGGGATTACTATATTAACGAAATGACTTGGAACACCTATGTGGATTCGCAGGATTTTCTGGAGATGATAGCGATGACGCCTCCTTTTGTCGCTATGGATGCGACCGCCGACATGTGGCTGGGGGAGGAGGACGGAATTGCGGGCGCGCTGTCCGCGGCGGTGGCCTCCGACATTCACATCCCTTCCTTCACGGTGAGTACGCCCGAGAGGGACAAGACGGAGACTCTGTGCCAAACCGTGCAGGAAGTCCTGACAGGGCCGTTTGCGGAGCGGATTCCGGAGATCGCGTCCATCCGCGTGATCGATGTGAGCGATCCGGAGCTTGTCCGCCCGGATGTGCGTCCGATGCGGGCTTTTGTCCTGAGCGCGCTGTTGAGCGGATTTTTAATAACGGTCGCTTTTTTATTGAGGGAAATCGGCGCGGACAGCATCTGGCTTCCGGTTACGCTGCGCAGCCGCTACGGAATCAAGGCCTTGGGAACGATTTACAGCCCGGAGCTGAAGGAGAATTTGAAGTACCTTTTGAAAAATAAAAGAAAAATTGCGGTTTGTACGGCGGGGGACGCCCCGGATCCGCGCATTGTGACCCATCTCTTGCAGGATATCCTGCAAGGTTGTTTCCTGTACGGGGCGGAGGAGCCGGTGGTTCAGAAGGGGGATTCGGTCGTTCAGAAAGAGGATTCAGTCGTTCAGAAAGAGGATTCAGTGGTTCAGAAGGAGGATCGGGCTGTTCCGAAAAAGGATCCGAGCGGCTGTGAGGCGGATTCTCAAGGGGAAAATGAGCCGGAATGGCTGGCGGTTCCCGCGCCGATTCTGTGTCCGGAGGGGGCGGAGACGCTGCGCCGGGCGGACGCCGTACTTTTAGTGGTACAGGCGGGACTGCATGTGGGGAAATCCTTGGAATATGTGCTGGAGTTTCTGGCCGAGCAGGAGATCGGCGTAACGGCGGCGCTTCTGTGGAATGCGGACGAAGCGCTGATTCGGATGTATTATCTGTTGGGAAAGGATCGGTGACGCGGCAGGCGGCCGGAGGATGGCATGAGTGTAGAAGTTTTGGCTTCCGTAATGCATCAGGATATGGCGGCGCTGGCAGAGAGGATGCGGCTGGATTCGGATGCGGTGATCATCAATCAGTGTGACCGCACGGACTTTGCGGAGATGTGCTATAAAGGGCATAAGGTGCGCTTTTTCTCCTTTGCGGAGCGGGGAGTCGGCAGGAGCCGGAATGCGGCGATTGAGCGGGCGGATGGTGACATCTGCCTTTTTTCGGATGAAGACATCGTGTATGAGGCGGGGTATGCGCAGGCCATTGAGGAGGCGTTCGCGCGCTGTCCCGAGGCGGACTTGATTCTCTTTAATATCGAGGTGGACGAGGAGCGGCGGACCTATCATATCGAGGAGCGCAAGCGGGTTCGATGGTACAACTGCGGAAGATACGGGGCGGTGAGCTTCGCTGTGAAGCGCAAGAGCCTTATGGAATCCGGCGTACGCTTTTCCCTGCTCTTCGGCGGGGGCGCGCGGTTCGGAAGCGGGGAGGACAGCCTGTTTTTGAAGGAATTTATGGACAAAGGATACCGCGTCTATGCGGCGCCGGTTCTCATCGGGCGGGAGCAGACGGGGGAGTCGAGCTGGTTTGCGGGCTACAACGAAAAATTTTTTTACGATAAAGGGGTACTCTATCATTATCTGTACGGGCGGATGGCCGTGCCGTTTGCGCTGCGGTTTCTTCTGGCGCACAGAGGAACGCTCTGCGGACAGTTGAAGCTCGGTGCGGCGTTTGAACGAATGCGCGCGGGCGTGCGCGAGGGGAAGCGTCTTGCGAAAGGCGGCGTCCCGGCCGGAGGGGAGGGCTGTGATGGAGAGTAGCGCGCTTGTCTATATCAGCCTGACGGCGGCGACGGTGTTTCTGGCCTGTTTTGTCAGGAGTTTTCAATACGCGGAGCGGGGAAGCCGGGCATATGCCAGAGGGCTTGTGGCCGAGACGGCGGTTTTCGTCCTGCTCACAGGGGTGTCCGCCTGTCGGATTGCCGTGGGAAACGACTATTGGGTATATCGGTTTAATTTCCGCTTGATCGCGCAGGAGCGGCACGTGGCCTCGGAGTCGGGGTTCAATTTGATTGTGAAGTGGATGCAGAAGCTGTTCGGTTATGACCGTTATCTGCCGATTTTTGCGCTGTTTTCCCTGCTGACCGTGTGGTTTTTTGTCCGGGCGCTGCACGGACAGGCGGTGGATTATGCCTTTTCCCTGTTTCTGCTGATGACCGGCGGATATTATTTTAACAGTCTCAACACGGTGCGCTATTATCTGGCGCTGGCCGTCGCGCTCTATGCGATGCAGTATGTGCTTAGGCGGGAATATGGGAAATTTGTGTGCTGGATTCTCTTCGGGAGTATTTTCCACAAATCCGTTCTGCTCGTGATCCCGGTTTATCTGGTGGCGCATGGACTGGCTCGCGCCAAGCTGAAAAAATGGCATTACGGGGTGGGGGCTGCGCTGGCTGCAAGTCTGTTTTTCTGTCAGGATCTATATCGGGAGATTGTGTTCCGGTTTTATCCGTATTACCGCAATTCCGATTTCGACACGGGGAAAATCTCCTGGGTAAATGTGGGAAAATGCGTGGGGACGCTGGCGTTGTGCGCCCTGTGCTATCGGAGGAGCCTGCGGGCGGACGGGGATCACGAGGCGAATCGTTTTTACTTCTTTTTGAATGTGGCGGGGCTTGTGGTCTATCCTTGCGGCAGTTTTATTCCGGAGGTGTCCCGGGTGGGGTACTATCTGATCGTCTCGCAGATTTTTTTGATTCCGGCTCTGCTTGCGGAGATGCCGGAGGGGGGATTGCGCAAATTGTGCAAAGGCGGCGTGGCGGCGGCTTTCTGCGTCTATTTTGCGTTCCTGCTGCGGGGAATGTATGCGACGGACATCCGGCTGCTTCCCTACTTGAACTGGATTTTTAATTGAACTGAAATCGAAGCGGAAACAAAACTGAAACAGAACTGGAAATAGAGCCGACATCGAACTGAAAATAGAGCTGAAATTAACCCGGAAACAGAACTGAAATCAACTGGAAATAGAGCCGACATCGAACTGAAACAGAACTGAAAATAGAGCTGAAATTGACCCGAAAACAGAACTGAAAATAGAGCTGAAATTAACCCGGAAACAGAACCGAAATCGAGCTGAAAATAAACACATAATAAAAGTGGAAATACCAGCGAAACGATAGGAGAAAAACATGCGGATTCTCTGGCTGTGCAATATCATGCTGCCCATGATAGCGGAAAAACTTCATAAAGCCTCCAGCAACAAGGAGGGGTGGCTCTCCGGTCTGGCAACAGTGGTACTGCAGCGCCAGAAAGAGAACGGCCTCGAGCTGGCCGTTGCCTTTCCCGTTTCGGAGGAATGGCCGGAGAGCGGCGCGTACCGAACCTGCCGCTATGACGGCCATACCGTCTACAAGGGCGGCATAGAGACGGCGGAGGGCGGTCTTTTGTGGTATGCGTTCCGGGAGGACGTGGCGAATCCCCATGTCTACGACGAGGGGCTGGAATTGCAGATGCGCTATATCACGGAGGACTTTGAGCCGGACGTGGTGCATTGTTTCGGCACGGAATATCCCCACACCCTTGCCATGTGCAGGGCGTTTCCCGAGAAAAACCGGATTCTGGTGGGGATTCAGGGACTCTGCAAGGTCTATGCCGACGCTTACTTTGCAGACCTGCCTGAACGGGTGACAGGCAGCGCCACGCTTAGAGATCACTTAAAGCGGGACAGCCTGCGCCGCCAGCGGCAGAAATTTGTGCTGCGGGGTGAGATGGAGTATGAGGCGGTGACGCTGGCGGGCAATGTGACGGGGCGCACGGAATGGGATCGGTTTTATACGGAGCGCTGGAATCCAAACGCATGTTATTATAAGATGGACGAAACGCTCCGGCCGGATTTTTATACGGGTCAATGGAGCGCAGGGCGCTGCGAGCCGCACTCCATTTTCTTGAGTCAGGGGGATTATCCCATCAAGGGGCTTCACTATATGCTGCTGGCGCTGCCCGCCATCCGGGAGGCCTTTCCGGATGTGAAAGTCTATGTGGCGGGGAATCCGGTCACAGGGGAGGGCGGTCTGGCCAAGCGGTTGAAAATTTCTGAATACGGGTGTTATTTACGCAACCTGATCCGCAGATACGAGCTGGGGGAACAGGTTCGGTTTCTGGGCAGGCTGGACGCGGCGCAGATGAAACAGCGTTATTTAATGAGCAATCTGTTCGTCTGTTGTTCTGCCATCGAAAATTCTCCCAATTCGCTGGGGGAGGCCATGCTGCTGGGGGTTCCCTGCGTCAGCGCGGACGTGGGCGGGATCAGCAGTATCTTTACCCGCGGAGAAGACGGAATTTTATACGAGGGCAGCAAGCTGTCGGAAAGTTCTGTCAATAACGCAGATCATTTAATTTCCGGGGAAGATTCCTTGGAGAAGATCTCGCAAAATCTGTCGAATGCGGTCATAACAATGTTTTCCGATCCTGATAAAATGGAGGAGTATGCCCGCAGTGCAAGAAATCATGCAGGGATTACCCACGAAAAAGAGAAAAATTATTCGAGAATGACGGAAATCTATGCAGAGATTGCAGGAAAAAATCAAACGTCAGAAAAGTCGGGAAAAAGCCCTGCTAAGACCGATGCACAGCAGCCGCAGTTCGTGTTTGTCTCCAATTATATCAACCATCACCAGATTCCTTTCTGTAACGCCCTTTATCAAAAACTACAGGGTTCCTTCGTGTTCATTCAGACGCAGGAGATGGAGGAGGAGCGCATCCGCATGGGGTGGCGGGCGGACGAGGCACTCCCCTATCTGAAAGAGTATGAAAGGGAGCCTGAGACGTGCCGGAGATTGATTCTGAACGCCCCGATGCTGCTCTTCGGCGGAGTAGATGACGAGCGTTATTTAAAAGAGAGGCTGCACAGCGGCCGCCCTGTGATCCGCTACAGCGAACGGCTCTATAAGGAGGGACAGTGGAAGGCCGTCTCCCCCAGAGGGCTTCTCAAGAAATACAAAGATCACACATGTTATCGAAAAAGCTCGGTCTATCTGCTCTGTGCGGGCGCTTATGTGCCGTCAGATTTTCATATCGTCCGCGCCTATCCGGGCAAGATGTTGAAGTGGGGTTATTTTCCGGAGGTTCGGCATTACGATGTGGATCGGCTGATGCGGGACAAGGAGCCGGGATCCATCTTGTGGGCCGCCCGGTTTCTGGACTGGAAACATCCGGAGGCGGCATTAAAGTGCGCATGTTATTTAAAAGAACAGGGATTGTCGTTTCATATGAATATGGTGGGGGACGGCGGGCAGAGACCGCTGGTGGAGCGTCTGCTCCACGCCTATGGGCTGGAGGATTCGGTGACGCTTCTGGGATACCGCAGTCCCGATGAAGTGCGCGCGCTGATGGAGCGTTCGGAGATCTATCTGGCCACCAGCGACAGCAAGGAGGGCTGGGGCGCGGTCATCAACGAGGCCATGAACAGCGGCTGTGCCGTGGTGGCCAGCCATATGATGGGAGCGGCTCCCTATCTGATTCGTCAGGGGGAAAACGGTTTTCTCTATGAGGACGGGAAGATCCGGCAGCTCTGCGGCTTGACCGAGCGGCTCCTGCGCGACCGGGAACTTTGCGTCCGTCTGGGCAGAGCAGCGGTGGCTGATCTGGAGCAGACATGGAACGCGGAGACGGCGGCGGAGAGACTGCTGCGGTTCTGCGAGACCCGTGAGACGGCGGCGGAAGGACCCTGTTCTCCCGCGGAAGTTGTCAGCGAAAGGAAGATGAAATGCAAGATCCTTTGATTAGTGTGATTGTGCCTGTCTATAATACAAAAGAATATCTGTCCCGCTGCGTGGCGTCCATCTGCGGGCAGACCTACGGGAATCTGGAGATTCTGCTGGTGGACGACGGATCCACGGACGGCGCGGGGAAGCTCTGCGACGAACTGGCGGCGGGCGATCCGCGCATCCGGGTTCTGCACAAGGCAAACGGCGGTTCTTCCTCCGCCCGCAATCTGGGGCTGGATCACGCCCGCGGAGCCTATATCGGATTTGTGGACAGCGATGATTATATCGACGCGGACATGTATCGGCTCTTGTATGAGGCAGTCGTCCAATATGGAGTGCGGGTGGCGCAGGTCGGGCGGGATGAGACGGACGAGCAGGGGAACCGTCTGCCGGACATCTGTGTGCCTCCGGCGGACACGCAGCGGATTTCCGGCAGGGATTTCCTGCGGGAGCTTTTGATGCACCGGGGCGACTGCTCCTTCTGCACCAAGCTGTTCGACCGGAGATTGTTGGAGACGCGGCGTTTCCCGCAGGGCGCGCTGAACGAAGATTTTCATTTTCTGGTGCGGATGCTGCCGGAGATCGGCGATATCCTATCGCTGCCCCCACAGGCCTATCATGTGTTTTACCGCATGGGGAGCAATTCCCGCAAGGCGGACAAAGAGGATTTTTCCCGCGTGTACGAGGACAGCGTGGCCAACGCGGATATGGTGGCGGGACTGGTGGACGCCGGGGACAGGGAATTGGTAAAGACGGCGCGGCGGTTTGGCATTTTTCAGCGGCTGGAATACCTGCTGCACATTCCCGTCAGCCGGATGACGCGGGACAATGGCTTTTACCGTCAGGTGGTGCGGGATCTCCGCAGGAGTTTTCTGCCGGGACTCTGCAATCCGTATCTGACGGCGAAGAATAAATTCTACATGACGCTTTTTGTGATCGCGCCCCGCGGGGTGCGTGTGCTGCATCGCAGAATCAGGGGACTCTGACGAATCGTGCCGGGTCGAGACAGGAGGAGAGAAGTTTGTATTTAACCGGATGTCATTTAACTGGAAATCGAAAAATTGCAGGAGGGTGCGCACTGCTGTTATCCGCATGTGTGTTTGTAGGTGCGGCGTTTGGGGATGCGCGTCCGGTGCGGGCGCAGAAGGAGGACGCAGCCGCCACGGCAGCTACAGTCGAGCTGCAGACCACGGCCGCCGAGGCAGACACAGCGTCCACAGGCTTAACGCTCTCCGAGCTTGCGGCGGAGCGGGACATCATGGCGCTGCTTTATCTTGCCGACGAGTATGACGTGCGCGCCGAAGCTTCGCAGGACGCCCCGGTGGCAGCTGTAATTGAGAGCGGACAGACCGTCCGGATCCGGGACGCCCACTATAATGAAGAGGAAGAGACGCTGTGGATCCGGGTCGCCTTTGTGGCCGGAACGGGGGACGGGAATCCTGCGGGCGGCGCGGATGCAGAAAGCGCTCTCGAGGAAGGGTATGTGGAACGGGAACTGCTGGCCTGTTCGGACGAGCGTTTTCTTAGATGGGAACGCACTTTTCGGCGGGAGCATGGACTTGCGGACAGGCTGCCGGCGAACCTTTATACAGCCGGGGAAGGCGGCGTGACGGCGGATATTGCCCAATTTCCCGAGAGTTATCAGGAGGCGCTTTCCGCCCTGAAGGCGAAGCATCCCAAGTGGATTTTTGTTCCGATGAACACAGGTCTTGACTGGAAGACCGTGATCACCGAGGAGTTAAAGGGCGGGAAAAGTCTGGTACACAAAAGCTTTCCTGATTACACCAAGGACGGAGCCTATGATGACGGCAACTGGTTCTACGCCACAAGGGGGATTCTGGAGTATTATATGGATCCCAGAAACGGCTTTACCGAGGACCGGATCTTCCAGTTTGAGCTTCTGACCTACAATGAGACTTACCACACCGAGGCTGCGGTGGAGCAGTTCTTGCAGAAGACGTTTATGAGAAGTCCCGATAAAGCGCCGGGTACGACCATGACTTATGCCCATATTTTCTGGGCGATCGGCGCGGAGGAAGGGCGCGAGGTCAGCCCGTTCCATCTGGCGGCCAGAGTGTATCAGGAGCAGGGACAGGGGACTTCCGGGCTGATCTCCGGCAAATATCCCGGCTATGAGGGATACTACAATTATTTTAACGTGGGCGCGTCGGGTACCACCACCAAGGAAGTGATTGAAAACGGCTTGAAATATGCCAAGGCACACAACTGGTACAATGCGTATTTCTCGATTCTGGGCGGTGCGGACGTCATCTCCGCCAACTATATTAAGAAGGGACAGGACACGCTTTATCTCCAGAAATACAATGTGAACCCCAAGGCGTCCAATCCCCTCTACACCCATCAATATATGCAGAATATCTCCGCTCCCACCACCGAGGGCGCGAGCATTAAGCGCCTCTATGCGGCGGCGGACTCTCTGGACAACAGCTTTGTATTCAAGATTCCGGTCTATCAAAATATGTCGGAGACGGCGTGTCCCTATCCTTCGCCGGAACTGCGCCTGCAGATTCCCACGGGCTATGACTCTACGGTGTGGATCGACGGCGAGGTCTATCCCTCGGAGAGCAGCGGGGACAGTCAGGTCTTGAAGCTCACAGGCAGTCAATCTAAGAGCGCGGTGGTCTACCGTTATGACGAAAAAGGGATTCCCACCGGCATGTATGTCTGGACGCTGTCCGGCAATAATGGTATTTATACTGCCACGGCGCAGCCTCGTCTGGAGAACCTGCTCTCCTACCACGGATTTTCCGTGCGCGTGGCGGGCGATCCGGGGCTGCGCATGAAGAGCGGCATTTCGACCGAGCTGAAACAGACGCTCAAAAGCGGCGGTGTGGATGGCTATAAACTGAAAGAATACGGTACGCTGATGGCGGATTATGACGCCTTGCAGACTCGTCCGCCGCTAAAAGGCGGTGAGGGCGTGCTGAGCGGCATGGCCTATGGAACCAATTCCGTGGGGACGAAGCTGGACATGGTCTATGAGACCGTGGACGGAAGGGACCGCTTCACCGCCGTACTCATGGGCTTGTCCCCATCCCAATACCGCACCGCCTATTCTTTCCGAGCCTATGCGGTGTTGGAGAAGGGCGGCGCGCAGACCGTCCTGTACGGGCCGGTGGTCACCAGAAGCATGGCGCAGGTGGCGCAGCAGGTGCTATCGGACGGCGTCTACGCATCCGGCTCCCTGGAGGAAACCTATCTGCGAAAACTCCTCTCGGACGCCGAGGCGCATTAGGGCGGCTTTTGCGAGATTTGGCGCAAAATAGGATTTATTTGCTATTTATGGGAATCAATGGTACAATAACCTTATTCAAGGCAGGAAGCTTATTTGGGGAGACGGACATGCGGTGCGGATTCAAATTTCATCTGAGCGGGAAACGAATTTTATACACAGTCTGCTTTTTTGTCTTCTGCCTGATTGACCAGCGGGTCAAGACCACCAGCGGTCTGGACGGATGGGGCGAAACCTTCCGTGAACTGCTGGGAGCCGTGACGGCGGCGCTCATCCTCTCCCATTACCGTCTGGAGGACTTGCGGAAGCGAAAGACGCCGTATTTGATCTGGAGTCTCTTCTGTCTTGCGGGCGGGGTGTTCTTTGTGATGAAAGGACAGAGCCTTGTCTGGTTTCTAAACGATCGGATTGTGCTGGCGCTTGATGTGTTTCTGTTCGGCTTGATCTTGATCCACACGTTTATAGAGCTGGTTTGCGAGAAACACAGACCCCGGCTGAACAAGCCGTTTGCCTGCGTGTGGCTTGTGATGATGGCGCTCATGAGCGTCTCCGGAAGCGGGAGACTTTGGCCGTTTGCCTATCTGGTGATGTTCGGCTGTTTCTATCTGACGGACTATACGGATCAGGAGGAGGCGGATCTGCTACAGGGGATGCTGGACGGCATTATTCTGGCATTCTTTATTTTGCAGGGCTGGTGCTTCGTCTTCCGGCCCTATGACATGGTGCGCTATGTGGGCGTCTACAACAACTCCAATATGAACGCGCTGTTTTATCTGGAGGTGCTGGCGGCGGTGTGCGCCAAGCTGGTGTATGTATACCGCAGGGAGTGCAGCCGGTGGATTAGGATCTATTACTGGCTGGGCGTGGGCGCGCTTTTAGGCTTTTTGTTTATGACCATCAGCAGAACCGGGTGGATGACCGCGGCGGTGCTGCTGATGTCTCTGTTTCTCTTTTTGTGGACGGGGCGGGACGGGGGAAATGTCTTTCGGTCGCTGGCAAAGAGAGGGCTGACCGTGCTGCTTTGTCTGGTTCTGACATTTCCGCTGGCATTTGGCGCGGTGCGCTATCTTCCGCCTCTCTTTCATCATCCGGTGTGGTTTTTCGGCGAATGGCGGGAACAGAAAGTCCATTCCTGGGACAAATGGGATTCCGAGAAATTTGTGAATGTGGACAGGCTGATGCGGAATGCCGTGGGACGGGTGTCCGCGGTGCTGGATCCCGTGCTGGAGAAAATAGTCCCCGGCGCGGCCAAGGAGCCGCAGACAGAGGAAAACACGCTGCGGCTGGAGGTGGAGGGCGAGAATCAGGCGCTCGACGTCACGCCGCTGCAAAGGGAACGCTATGAGGCGATGCTGGAAGCGGGATTTGCCATGGATCCGGCAGACAGGAGAAATTCCCTGCTGATGAGAAAGACGATCTACCGATATTATGCACACCTGTTGAATTTCAGGGGGCATCCCGATTCCGAGCTGGCATTTCAGATGCTGCCCGACCACCAGATCGGCCATGCCCACAATATTTATCTGCAGTTCGGCGTGGAGTTCGGCATTCCGGTGTTGGCGCTGTTTGCGGCGCTGGTGGTCTGGTCAGCCGTCTCATATGTGCGGAAATGGCGGGCGGATCACGGTGCGGAGACAGCGGCCTGTCTGCTTTTCCTGCTGGTTCCCGCAGTGTTCGGCTGTCTGGAGTACTGCTGGGGGGCGGGAAGTCTGGCGATTACAATGCTCTTTGTGGTCTGGAGAAGGATGATATGCGATGGGAAAGAAAAACGAGGGAAATCCTAATCTATTGAAAACGCCTTTCGTCAGGAAAGCGGCGCTGGTGTTGATGGATATCATGGCGATCATGGTGTCCTCTTTTGCGGCGCTCTATATCCGGTTTGAGTTCAGCTTTCGGGCGATCACGCCCAGATTCTTATTCAATTATGAGCGGACGCTGCCCTTTAACATCTGCCTGACGCTGCTGCTCTTCGTGGTATTCCGCCTCTACCGGAGCGTGTGGCGGTATGCCAGCGCCGCGGAGCTGGTGAATATCGTGTTCGCCACCACCGGCGCGGCGCTGGGACATTTGGCAGTCTGTATGATTACCGGATGGAATATGCCCCGGAGTTATTATTTCCTCTATTGGGTGCTGCTGTTCGGCGCGGTCTGCGGCATCCGCTTCAGTTATCGGATTCTGCGGCTGATGCGCTCCAAGTACCGGGAAAACACGGGAAAAGAACCCAAGACCGCGGTGATGCTTATCGGCGCGGGAGCTGCGGCAAACGCCATTTTGAAAGAGATAGAGGGAAGCCAGTATCTGAATTTACAGGTAAAATGCATGATCGACGACCAGCCGGGATGCCATGGGAAAATCATGCGCGGCGTGCCGATTGTGGGCGGCCGGGACAAGATATCATGGGCTGTGGAGCAGTACGGGATCGACGAGATTATCTTCGCCATTCCTTCTGCGGGCAACAAGACGCGCAAGGAGATTCTGGACATCTGCAAGGAGACGGGGTGCAAACTGCGCGCTCTGCCCGGCGTGTACCAGCTGATCAACGGGGACGTGTCCGTCTCCGAGCTAAAGGAAGTGGAGATCGAGGATCTGCTGGGCAGAGAGCCGATTCAGATCAACACCGAAGAAGTGTTGGAGTATGTGCGGGATAAGACGGTTCTGGTCACCGGCGGCGGCGGTTCCATCGGCAGCGAGCTGTGCAGACAGATCGCCGCGCACCACCCCAGACGGCTGGTGATTCTGGACATTTATGAAAACAGCGTCTATGAGATCCAGCAGGAACTGCTGCGCAGGTATCCGGAGCTGGACATGCAGGTGTTGATCGCCTCCGTGCGCAACACCAAGCGCATACAGGCGATATTTGCGGAGTATCGGCCCGATATCGTGTACCATGCGGCGGCGCACAAACATGTGCCGCTGATGGAGGAGAGTCCCAACGAGGCGGTCAAGAACAATGTCTTCGGCACCTACAAGACCGCGCTGGCGGCAGATCAATACGGCGCGGAGAAATTCGTGCTGATCTCCACGGACAAGGCGGTGAATCCTACCAATGTCATGGGCGCCTCCAAGCGCATCTGCGAGATGGTGATTCAGATGATGAACCAGCGCTCCAAGACCAATTTCGTGGCGGTGCGCTTCGGCAATGTGCTGGGCAGCAACGGCAGCGTGATACCGCTTTTCAAGAAACAGATTGCGGAGGGCGGCCCGGTGACGGTGACACATCCGGACATCATCCGCTATTTCATGACCATTCCGGAGGCGGTGTCTCTGGTGCTGCAGGCAGGAGCTTATGCCAAAGGCGGCGAGATTTTTGTGCTGGATATGGGCGAGCCGATGAAAATCTTAGATCTGGCGCAGAACCTGATCAAGCTCTCCGGATACCGGGTGGGCGAAGACATCGAGATTCGCTTTACGGGGCTGAGGCCGGGCGAGAAGATGTATGAGGAGATGCTCATGGACGAGGAGGGCTTAAAGCAGACGGCCAACAAGCGCATCTACATCGGGAAGCCCATAGAGTTCGACACGGCGGTTTTCGAGAGACAGCTACAGAAGCTGAGGGCGGACGCAGAGTCCGAGACGGCGGATATCCGGCGGGACGTGCGGGAGATTGTGCCGACCTATCAAAACCTGACGGAGGAAGTCTAGGAATCGAATCAGCGAATGCCCGTTTTGGCGGGCGGATAGGAGCGGAAATGGCGGAATTTAAGGCATTTGAAAACAGAATCTGGCTATCCAGCCCCACCATGCACGGTGAGGAGCTGCGCTATATGACGGAGGCCTACGAGACGAACTGGATGTCCACCGTGGGAGCCAATATCAACGAGGTGGAACGGCTGGCCTGTGAGAAGATCGGCTGTAAGTATGCGGTGGCGCTGTCCGCGGGGACGGCTGCGCTTCATATGGCGGTCAAGCTGGCGGGGGTAAAGCCCGGGGATGAGGTGTTCTGTGCGGACATGACCTTTGACGCCACGGTGAATCCCGTGGTGTACGAGGGCGGCGTCCCGATTTTTATCGACACGGAATATGATACCTGGAACATGGATCCCGTGGCGTTGGAGAAGGCCTTTGAGCGCTATCCGGGCGTGCGCGTGGTGGTGGTGGCTCATCTCTACGGAACGCCCTGCAAAATGGATGAGATCCGAGCTGTGTGCGACAAATATCATGCGCTGCTCATCGAGGACGCGGCCGAATCTCTGGGCGCTTCCTACAAGGGCGTACAGACGGGCAGGCTGGGCGATATCAACGCCATCTCCTTCAACGGCAACAAGATCATCACCGGCTCCGCAGGCGGGATGCTGCTCACGGACGATGAGGCGGCGGCGGATAAAGTCCGCAAATGGTCCACGCAGGCCAGAGAAAACGCTCCTTGGTATCAGCATGAGGAATTGGGGTACAATTACCGCATGAGCAATGTGATCGCGGGGGTGGTGCGGGGACAGTTCCCGCATCTGGAGGAACACATCGCACAGAAGCGGGAGATCTATTTCCGATACAGGGAGGGATTCCGCGATCTTCCCGTGGCTATGAACCCCTACGACGAGATGCATTCGGAGCCGAATTTCTGGCTTTCCTGCCTGTTGATTGATGCGGAGGCCATGTGCAGGCAGGTGCGCTCCGAGCGGGAGGCGCTCTATATCAGTGAGCCGGGCAAATCCTGCCCCACCCAGATTCTGGAGACGCTCGCCCGGTATAACGCCGAGGGACGGCCGATCTGGAAGCCCATGCATATGCAGCCCATCTACCGCATGAACGGATTTGTGGACAGGGAGGGCGACGGCAGGGCGAGAACCAACGCCTATCTTTCCGGGGGATGCATGGGGGCGGACGGGAGACCCTTGGACGTAGGCATGGACATTTTTGAACGGGGATTGTGTCTGCCCAGCGACAATAAGATGACGGCACAGCAGCAGGCGGTGGTCATCGAGATGGTGAAGAGCTGTTTTGCGTAGACACACACGGACTTTGTGAGGCCGCGCGTCCCGATTCTGACGGAGGAAAGCGCCGTTTGCGCGGCGGAATGAGAGGGTATATGGGAAAAAGCAGGAAAAGAAATATAAATAGGAAAAGAAATATAGAAAGAAATGTAGAAAGAAATAATATAGAGAGAAATGCGGGCGGGAACACAAACGGGTATCTGAGGGAGCTGAATCTGGCGCTCAAGCGGGCGTTTGACATTGTGGCCAGCGGTCTGGGGC